>JADLAB010000734.1 GCA_020848455.1 Polyangiaceae bacterium | reverse complement strand
GGTGCCTGTGGTGCACTCACCCACACGGGACGCTGCTGGGGCATGCCCCTCGAGTGCCCCACGCCGGGCCCGGGCGGGATCTTTCGGCTCTGCAGCGATCCGACGCTCGCGCCGTGCCTCGGCGAGTGCGAGGCGATCAAGGCCGAGCTGCCCTACTACGCCGACGGCACCTGTCCCGGGTGAGGCTCCGGGCACGGTCTCGCCGGCGCGGCGGGAACCCGAGCCGTGCGGCGCGTGTCCGACGCTCGACATGGACGCTGCGGTCGAGCACCCGACGCCCCCTTCGTTCGACGGCTCCCCGCAGGAGCTCGGGCGCCGGGTGCCTCGGCTCGAGCTGCCGTTCGCGCTCGGGGCGGCGCTCGCCGCGTGGCTCGTCGTGACCGCGGGCCTCCGCTACGAGCTCGAGGACGTGCGCTTGGGCGCGTTCCTCGCCGTGCTCCTCTGCGCCGCTCCGGTCGGGACCCTGGCGCGCTTCTGCGCGCTTCCGCCGCCGGCGCCGCCGCCCCGCGAGCTCGACACCGACCTCCGGCCGCCGCGGCCGCCGCTCCGCCGCCGCTGGCTCGGCCTCGGGGCCGTGTGGCTCGCGGCCGGGATGCTCGTCGCCGGCGCACTCGGCTACGTGGCGAACGCCGGCCGCATGTACCAGCTCGAGAGCGCCATCGCCTCGACGGGCGTAGGCGCGCTCGGTGCCCTCGCGATCCTGCCCGGTTGCCTCTGGGTCGTGTACAAGGCCCGCGCCGCGGGGCGCGCGCGCCTCGGCTCGATCGTGGCCGCGTCGGACCGGCGCGCGGTGTGGGGCGCGCTCGGCCTCGTGCTCGCGGCCGAGTCGCTCGCGGTGCTGCCGAGCTGGTTCCTGCACCCGCGCGATCCGGCGCGCTTCGCCGCCCGGCCCGTGGCGATCGGCACGGCGGTGCTCGCGCTCGGGCTCGTGGGTCTGGCCGCCTCGGACTGGCTCGCGCGCCGGCGCCTCGGCCGGCTCACCGCGCTCCGCGCCTCGCTCGAGGAGCTCGACGCCGAGGTGGCCGAGATGGCGCGGCACACCGACGTCGGGCTCGGCGCGGAGCTCTACGGGCGCACGCTCATGGGGCAGCGCTACCGCCAGGGGCGCGAGCGCGTCCCCGTGGTGCGCGGCTCGCTCGAGCAAGCGTCGCGCGTGGTCGCGGCGAGCTCCACGGCGAGCGCGGGCCGCGCGCTCGCCGGCTGTGTCGCGGCCGCGCTGCAGCTGTGGGCCGCCAACCGCTGACCGCGGCTCAGGCCGCCCCGCCTCCCTCGACGCCCGCCTTGGCGCGGCGCAGCTCCTCGAGCTTCTTCTTCCACCACACGGCGTAGTGCGAGTCGCCGAAGCCCAGGTCGGCCTGGTGCTGCACGAGCCCCTCGATGATGGCGAGATCGTCGGGGTTGCGCTCGAGCGCCTGCTCCCACACCTTGCCCGTGCCGCCCTTGTGCAGGCTGTTGCGCCAGCCGAGCTGGTAGTGGCGGCGCAGCAGGCGCGGGCTCTTCCAGCCGGTTGCCTCGAGCAGCCGGAGCGAGCGCGCGAGCGCCTGCTCCGGCTGGCCCAGGGCCTCGACCGCCAGGATGCAGTTCTCCTCGTGGCGGACGTCGCCGGGCTCGCTCGCCCGGAGCTCCTCGAACAGGGCGAGCGCCTCGGGCCGGCCGAGCAGGCCGTAGCCCGCCTCGATGCGGGTCCACACGTACGCGGCGTGCGCGTCGCCCACGGCGGCGAGGAAGGCGCCGTAGGCCCGCACGAGCGGCCGATCGATCTTCCCCTTGTCGAGCGCGCGCTCGATGGGCTCCTCGAAGGCGTGGCGCGCGTCGGCGAAGCGGCCGGCGTCGTGCAGGAGCTTGGCCACGCGCCGCACGAGCTCGGGGAACGCGCCGAGGCGCTCGAGCACGCCGGTGGCGGTGCGACAGGCGTCGTCCTTGCGGCCGAGGGCGAGCAGCGCGTCGGCCGCATCGAGCGCGTGGCGCGGCACGTCCGGCTCGCGCAGCCGCCGCTCCTCGAACATGGCGAGTGCCCGGTCGAAACGCCCGGCCGCGAGCAGGCCGCGGCCGAGCTCCTGCGCCGCGAAGCCGTAGTCGGGGATCTGCGCGAGGGCCTGGCGCAGGAGCGGCTCGGCCTCGTCCGGACGGTCGAGCCGGAAGAGACACGCACCCGCGAGCGCGCACACCGGGGCGATCTTGGGCTCGCGTTCGAGCACCGGCGACACGACGGCCCAGGCGCCCTTCACGTCGTCGAGCTCGAACAGCACGGCGCCGATCTGCACGCGCAGTCGGTCGTCGTTGGGCGCGAGCTCGAGCGCGCGTGCGAAGGCGGCGTCGGCGTCGCCGCGGCGCCCGAGCGACACGAGGCAGCGGCCGCGCGCCACCGCGGCGCGCGCGTTGCCGGGGTCGCGCGCGAGGGCGCGGTCGAAGCACGCCAGGGCCTCGCCGGAGCGACCGTCGAGCTCGTGGTAGAGGCCCTGGTTCTCGTGGTTCCGGGCGTCGTCGGGGTCGAGCACGAGGGCGAGCTCGACGAAGTGCCGCGCGCGGTCGCGCCGCTTCGCGTCGAGGTAGGCCGCCGCCAGCGACTCGTGGGCCTCGACGTGGCCGGGGTCGCGAAGCAGCGCCGCGTGGAAGAGCTCCACCGCCCGCTCGTGCTCGCCGAGCGCGGCCGCACACTGCCCGAGGTACCAGACGTTGTCGGCGTCGGCGGGGTCGCGCTCGTGGGCGGCGCGGAAGTCGTCGCGCGCCTCGACGAGGCGGCCGGCACGAAGCGCGAGCCGGCCCGAGAACTGCCGCGGCCACTCGGCGCCGGCAAAGCGCGTCCGCGCCGCCTCGACGAGCGCGGTCACCGCGGCGAGGCCGTCGGCGGGGCTCCCGTCGGCGGCGAGCCGCCCGAGCGCGGCCTCGAGCCGCCCGATGGCGGCGAGCTCGCGGTCGGGGGCGAGCTCGAGGGCGCGCTCGAAGCACGCGCTGGCGGCGTCCCACTCGCGCGCCCGCAGGCGCCGGAGGCCGTCCTCCGTCGCGAGCACGCTCGGGCTGTCCACGACGCCGAGCTCGTCGAGCGCCGCGCGGCGCGCGGCGTCGTCCGCGGGCACGACCACGAGGGCGCCGTGGCCGAACACGCCGCGCAAGCGGTCGAGCTCCTCGTAGGGCGTCTCGCGCGGGCCGAGCTTCATCGGATCCTGCACGATGAGGAGCTCGAGCTCGTCGTCGTAGCCGATCGCGAGGGTCACGTGCGAGCTCGTCGAGTACGCCTCCTCCAGCACCACCGGGATGCCGCGGTCGAGCAGGGCGCGGATGCCGGCGAGGGTCGCCTCGCAGCGCCGCACGACGAAGCCCTGAGCGAGGAACAGCTCGCGGAGCGCCCACGGGGGCGTGCCGCGCGGACCCTTCACGGCCGCCGCGATGGCCGCGCTCGAGAGCTCGCGCCCGTAGAAGCGCAGGCATAGCTCCGCGACACAGGGCCCGCAGTGATCGCGCTTCTGGACGAGGGCCGGGGCCGCGAGGCGCGTGCGCTGGCCCGGGCTCGCGCGCCCGCGCGCGGCGCGGAGCTTCTCGGCCAGGCGGTCGGCCCGCAGGAACACTGCCCGCTCGGCGTCCACGCTGCGGAGCGTCGTGCGGAGCTCGTCGAGGCGCGCGAGCGCGGCGTCGTGCGCGCCCTCGGCGAGGGCGATCTCCGCGAGGCGCAGGCGGCTCGCCGCGACGTGCTCGCCCCGCGAGGCGACGGCGAGGTTCTGCTCGAGCAGGGCCTTCTCGCCGGCGAGGTCCCCGAGCTCGCGCAAGATCGCGGCGCGCCGCCATCGGACCGCGACGGCGTCGGGCGTGTCCTCGACGAGCTCGACCTCGCGCCGCGCGCGCTCGAGCTCGCCCGTCAGGATCGCCACCTCGGCGAGCCCGAGGCGGCACGACTCGACGAGCGCGCGCTCGCGCGCCTTCACGCCGCGCTCGAAGGCGGCGCGCGCCTCGAGCCGCTCGTCGCGCCGGAGGTGTATCTCGGCCGCGAAGGGGCACACCGAGCTGCCGGCGAGCGCGACGGCCGCCTCGAGACGGCGGTCGGCGAGCTCGCGCGCGCCTTTCTGCTCGTAGCAGGTCGCCGCGAGCGCGAGCGCCTCGCCCTTCGCCTGGGCCGTGCCTGCGAGCCGATGGGCCGCCTCGGACGCCCAGATCGCCTCGTCGAGCCGCCCGGCGGCGCGCTCGAGCCGGGCCAGCAGGCCGAAGGCCGCCCCGTGCTCCCGGTCGCTGTCGCCCCCGAGGATCTTGGCGACGACGGCCCGGGCATCGGCCTGGCGGTCGACGCGCAAGAGAGCCTCGGCCTGCGCGAGGCGCAGGCTCGCGAGGTTCCCGGCCGGGCCCGCGACCGGCACCGCGTCGCGCTCGAGCCGGTCGAGCTCGTCGACGAGCTCGTGCAGGCGCCCGGCGGGCTCGAGCTCCCTGCGCACGCGGCGCAGCAGCTCGTGGGCCGCGGGGCTCTTGTGCTCGTCGCCGGGCTCGGGACGCACGCCGGCGCCGCTCGCGCGCGCGCCCGTCGCGCGCAGCGGACGGACGCGCACCTGGCCGCGTCGCAAGGCGGTCACCCACTCGAGGAACGCCTTCTGCTCGCGCGCGAGGCCGCGCGCCGCAAGGAACGCCGCGTAGGCCTGGGGCAGGCGCTCGTCGCCGGGGCTCTCGGCAAGGGCGGCCTCGACGAGGCGCTCGGCGCGCCCGAGGAGCTTGCCCTCGAGCATGGCGGACGCGAAGCGCACGAGCAGGAACGGCTCGGACGCCTTCGCCTCGATGAGCGCGTTCTCGGCGCGGTCGATCGGCGCCTTCGGCCCGAAGCGCTTCTGCGCCGCGGCCCGGGCCGCGTCGACGAGATGGCGCAGCTCGGTCGGCTCGGCCTGCGCAGCCGCGTCGAAGTGGGCGATGGCGGCGTCGTGCTCGCCCTTGGCGAGCAGCACGAGGCCGGCCTCGGTGCGCGCCCAGCTCGCGGCGCCGTCCGCCCGTCCGCTCGCGTCGAGGTGCGCGCGGAACGCGGCCGCGAGCGCCGGATCGGCCGGCGCGGCCGTGATGGCCTCGAGGAAGGAGCCGTCGGCCTCCGCGGCGCGGTCCACGCGGCGGAGCAGCGCCCCCAGGGCCGCCAGGGCCGGCGCGACGTCCGGGTCGCCGGGTTGCAGGGCTGCGAGGTGCTCGCGCATGCGGGCGAGGGCCTCGTCCGTGCGACCGAGCGCCGCGAGCGCCTCGCTCGCGCCGGCGAGCGCGAGCGCGTGTCCGGGCTCGAGCGCGAGCGCCCGCTCGAAGGCCGAGAGCGCCTCGGCCGACCGCCCGGCGGCGAGCTCGGCCCGGCCGCGCCGGCGCGCGGCCCCGGCGGGCCGGGGCTCCGCTGCGCGGAGCCGCCCGCGGTGCGCGGCGGCGGCCGCGGGCCCGCGGC
>JADLAB010000733.1 GCA_020848455.1 Polyangiaceae bacterium | reverse complement strand
TCGTCGGCCCCTACGCCCCCGTGTTCCTCGGCATGGTCGTCTTCGGCGGGCTCGTCGTGCCGGCCGTGCTCGAGGCGCTGTCCTTGCGCGGCCGTGCCCTGCACTCGCGCGCCGTGCCGGCGCTCGTCATCGCGGGCGGCCTCGTCCTGCGCTTCGTCATCGTCTACGCCGGTCAGGACGGCGGTTTCACGGTCGGCTGATCCTCGGTGCTCCCATGACCCAAGCCCTTGTCCACGACGCGCGCCCGGAGAGCCCGGAGCGCCCCCACTGGAACCCCTACCTCGCCGGCTTCGCGCTCGGCCTCGTCTTGCTCGCGACCTTCCTCGTCATGGGGCGCGGGCTCGGCGCCTCGGGCGCGATGGCCCGGGCGACGGCGCGCGCGGTCGAGACCGTGGCGCCCACCTGGGTGCACGAGAACGGCGCGCTCGGCAGCTACTTCGCGAACGGCGCCCGCTGGTGGGACGACTGGCTCGTCTTCGAGGTGGTGGGCGTCGCGCTCGGCGGGCTCGCGGCCGGCCTCACGAGCCGCCGCTTTCGCCTGAAGGTCGAGGGCGGGCCGCGCATCAAGCCGACCTCGCGCCTCGCCTTCGCCTTCGCGGGCGGGCTCATCTCGGGCTTCGGCGCGCGGCTCGCGCTCGGCTGCACGAGCGGACAGGCGCTGACGGGTGGGGCCACGCTGGCGCTCGGCAGCTGGGCGTTCATGTTCGCGGTGTTCGGCGGCGCCTACGGCGTCGCGTACTTCGTGAGGAGGCTCTGGACATGATGCCGCTTCGACCGGACACCTGGGTCGGCTACGCCTTCGCCATCGTGGCGGGCTTCGCCTTCGGCTTCGTGCTCGAGCGAGCCGGCTTCGGCAGCTCGCGCAAGCTCGCCGCCCAGTTCTACCTGCGCGACATGACCGTCTTGAAGGTCATGTTCACGGCGATCGTGACCGCGATGCTCGGCCTCACGCTGCTCACCTCGCTCGGCCTCGTCGACTTCGCGGCCATCTTCGTCAACCCGACCTACCTCGGTCCGCAGATCGTGGGAGGTCTCATCTTCGGCGTCGGCTTCGCCGTCGGAGGGTACTGCCCGGGCACGAGCATCGTGGCGGCGGTCACGGGCAAGATGGACGCCGTGTCCTTCCTGCTCGGCTTCGGCGGCGGCGTGCTCGTGTTCGCCGGCGCGTACCCGCTCGTCGGCGGCTTCGCGCAATCGGGCGGCGGCGAGCGAGAGCTCCTGTCCGACTGGCTGCACCTGCCGATGGGGGTCGTCGCCCTGCTCGTCGTCGTGATGGCGCTCGGCATGTTCGCCGGCGCCGAGTGGGTCGAGCGCTGGATGCGCCGGCGCGACGCCCGCGCGAGCGAGCCGCCCGCCGAGAGCACCCACGACGACCAGGCCCACGCGCCCGCGGCGGCCGAGTAGGATGGAAGGTGGAGTCATGAAGCGCTGGCATCCGATCCTCGCCGCAGCCGCGGCGCTCTCGCTCGCGGCGACGAGCGCCGCCCTCGGCACGCGGACGAAGGCGAAGAGCTCCGCCTCCGACGCGGCCGAGGTCGCCGCGCCCGAGTCGCTCGGTCCGTTCGAGCTCGCCAAGCTCCTCGCCGAAGCGCCGCCCGACGTCGTCGTGGTCGCGCTCGACGAGGCGAGCCCGCCGCTGCGCGGCAGCGTGCCCGCGGCGCTCTTCGGCGCGAGCGACGAGGACCTCGTCGCCCGCGCACCGAAGGCGCGCAGCGTCGTCCTCGCGGCGCGCGACGTGGTGCGCGCCGACCGGCTGGCGCGCGCCATCCTCGGCCAGCACGGCCGCGCGCGCGTGCTCGAGGGAGGGCTCGACGCCTGGGACGAGGCGATGAAGGCCGACCCGCCGGCACCCGGCGCGGGCGCGCTCGAGGCCGACTGGCTCCGCTACCGCCGGGACGTCGCCCTGCGGCACGCCTTCGGCGAGGCGGCGAGCGCCCCGGCGGCACCGGTGGCCGCGCCGGTCGCGCCGGTCGCGCCGGGGGCCGCACCCGGGGCGGGCACGCCGAAGAAGCGCGAGGGCTGTTGAGGCGGGACGGGCCGTGCTGACGTGAGCCCGCGCCGGCGAGAGGTCGCGCGCGCGCGGCGCCTCGGGCTCGCGCTCGGCGTCGCACCCGCGCTCGCGCTCGCCGTGCTCGGCCTCGCCGTGCGCCTCGCGTCGCTGCGCACGCCCCAGCCGGAGCTGCCGCGCGTCGTCGTCGGCGGCCTCGAGCGCGAGGAGGGCTGCCTCACCTGCCACGCCGCGACCCAGGGTCTCGGGCCCGCCCATGTCGCGCTCGGCTGCAGCCCCTGCCACGAGGGCGATCCCGCCGCGCGCGACGAGGAGCCCGCCCATCGCGGCATGGTGCTGCTCGTCGGCGACCTCGCGTCGGTCGGCCGCTCGTGCGGGACGGCCGCCTGTCATCCCATCGAGACGGCGCGCGTGCAGACGAGCCTCATGGCGGGCGCGCCCGGCATCCTCGCCGTCGATCGCTTCGCCTTCGGGGAGCGCGCGACGCCGGACGGGGACGCGCAGGATCGCCTCGACGCGCTCGACGCCGGCGCGCCGCCGGGCTCGCGCGCCGAGAGCCACGCGCGCCAGCTCTGCGCGACCTGCCACCTCGCCGCGCACAAGGAGCGCCGCGGCGATCTCGGCCTCGAGGGACGCGGCGGCGGCTGCACGGCGTGCCACCTCGCGGCACCGTTCGCGGGGCGGCGCGACACGGGCGGCCCGCTCCACCCCGACGTGTCGGCCGACGTCCCCGAGAAGCGCTGCCTCGGCTGCCACGGGCGGAGCGGTCGCATCGCGCTCTCGTACCACGGCGTCGTCGAGCTCGAGCCCGACGATCCGCGCGTGACCGGCGCCCTGCCGGACGGTCGGCCCATCGGCTCGGCGCCCGCCGACGTGCACGCCGCCTCGGGCATGCGCTGCATCGACTGCCACACCGAGCGCGAGCTCATGGGCGACGGCACGCCGCACCGGCACGCGCACGAGACGCTCGAGATCGCGTGCGGCGACTGCCACCTCGCGCCGCCCGCCGAGCCACCGACCCCCGACGCCGATCGCGCGGCCGTGGCCGAGCGCCTGCGCGCGGCGTGGCTCCGACGCGCGCTTCCGCCTCTGTCCGACACGCCCCTCGTGACGAAGAAGGGCACACCGCTCGTGCGCACCGACGCCCGCGCGCGCACCCTGCGGCTCGCCGCCGACGGCCGCGAGCTCGCGCTCCCGCCTGCCAGGAGCGAGCCGTACCACGCCCTACCCGGCCACGAGCGGCTCGGGTGCCAGGCCTGCCACAGCACCTGGGCTCCGCGCTGCACGAGCTGCCACACGAGCTTCGACCCGGAGGGTGACGCCGTCGATCACCTCTCGGGCGCGACCGTCCGCGGCCGCTGGCTCGAGCGCGCCGGCGGCAACGGCTACGGTCCGCCGCTGCTCGCGGTCGGACCGCGCGGCGGCATCGAGCCCTTCGTCGAGGGCATGCAGCTCGTCATCGAGGACGGGGCCTCGCCGCGCATCGAGCGCACGCTCTACGCGCCCCTCGAGCCGCACACGACCGGCAAGGCGCGCGCGTGCGCGAGCTGCCACCCCCCGGCACCCGTGGCGGGCGCGCCCGGCGCCGCCGACGCCGCGCTCGACGCCGTGTACCCGCCGCGCGGCGAGACGACGCGGACGGAGGCGCGCCTCCTCGATGCGACGGAGCGCGCGCGCATCGCGGCCGTCGGGCGCTGCCTCGCGTGCCACGCGGGCTACGACGACGCCGTCTACCGCGACTTCGCGGCCAGTCGCGCCCGGCTCGCGCGCGCGCGCACCGGCGATGCGGGCGCCGATCCCGCCGCCGCCCGCTGCCGCGGCGCGCCCGACTGAGCGGAGGCGCGGCGCGCTCAGGTCAGGCCGAGCGCGCGCATGCGGCGCCACAGGGTCGTGCGACTGATGCCGAGCTCGGCCGCGGCGCGGGCGTGGTGCCAGTGCTGCGCCTCGAGCACGGCGCGGATGCGGGCCGCCTCGTCGCCGCTCGGCGCCTCCTCGGGCGGTGCCGGCGCATCGGACCCCACGTGCGCGCCGTGCGGCCCGAGCGGCGCGCCCTCGGCTCCGAAGGTGACCTCGGCGGGCAGGTCCTCGACCTGCACCGTCTGGCGCTGGCACACGGCGAGGGCGTACTCGATGGCGTTCTCGAGCTCGCGCACGTTGCCGGGCCAGCGATAGCGCTTGAGCAGCACGAGCGCGTCGGGCGACAGGCGCACGGCGCGACCCTCGCGCGCCGAGATGCGCGCGAGCAGGTGCCGTGCGAGCGGCTCGACGTCCTCGGGCCGGTCGCGCAGCGGCGGCACGTGGATCGGCACGACGCGCAGCCGATAGTAGAGGTCCTCGCGGAAGCTCCCGGCCGCGATGGCCTCCTTGAGATCCCGGTGGGTCGCCGCGAGGATGCGCGCGTCCATCGGCGTCGCCACGCTCTCGCCCACGCGCTCGAACCTGCGCTCCTGCAGGACGCGCAGGAGCTTCACCTGCAAGGGCGGCGGCATGTCGCCGATCTCGTCGAGGAAGATCGCCCCGCCGTGCGCGGCCTCGAAGCGCCCGACGCGATCGCGCACGGCGCCGGTGAAGGCGCCGCGCACGTGCCCGAAGAGCTCGGTCTCGAGCAGCTCCGACGGGATGGCGGCGCAGTTCACCGCCACGAAGGGCCCCGCGTGGCGCGGCGAGCTCGCGTGGATGGCACGGGCGAGAACCTCCTTGCCCGTGCCGCTCTCGCCCGTGATGAGCACGGTCGCCTCGCTACGCTGCAGCGACTCGATGAAGCGCACGATGCGCAGCATCGCCGGCGCGCGCGCCACGATGCCGTGCGCCGCGAGCGCGCCCTCGAGGCTGAGCTCGTCCTCCTCGGCCGGCCGCAGCACGAGCACGTAGCGCGCCCCCGCGGCCCACGTGCCCGCAGCCTCGGGCAGGGGCGCGGCCGTCACCGACGCGAGCCGGGCCGTCCCGGTCTCGCAGCGCACGAAGGCCCGGCGCCCCTCCTCGCGCGCGCCGTGCTCGAGCGCGGCGCGCAGACCCTGCTCCTCGCCGAACAGGTGCGGCCCGAGCAGATCCTCGATGGGGTGCCCGGGGATCTTGTGGCACGCGCCCGGGCACACCCACGAGTCGAGCGTGGCCGTGGCGCGCACCACGCGCAGCTCGGCATCGAGCAGGATCAAGACGCGCCCGAGAGCGGCAAACGCGGTCTCGACGGCCCCCCAGCCGGGCTCGTCCACTCTGCTCATCGCCCGAAGGATTGGCGCGAAGCGCCCGAGGCGCAAGGGGCAGCGAGCACGGCGCACCGAACGCCGCCCGGGCGGCTCTCACCCGCACCACGACCGCAGCGCGCCGG
>JADLAB010000732.1 GCA_020848455.1 Polyangiaceae bacterium | reverse complement strand
CCGGCACGGCCACCGGAACGGGCGCGAGCGCGGCCGCGGGCGGCTCGGGCGGCAGCGGCAACAGCGGGCTCGGCGGCAACCTCTTCGGCGGGCACGATCCGGGCAACCCGGCGGTCTCGATCCAGATCGACCCGCAGAACCCCACGCTCACCGTCGAGAACGGCGCCATCCCGGCCCCGCTGCACTTCACCGCCACGGGCCTCGACATCGACGGCAACCCGGTCCCGGTCGTCGGCAGCTGGAGCTTCGACCGCTTCGACGTGGCGAGCATCGGCGCCGCGAGCGGCGACCTCACCGCGACGGGCGTGCTCGGAGGCGTCGGCACGGTCACCTTCCAGACGCCGTCCCTCGCCGGGACGACGAGCGCCACCGTCAAGATCCGCATCACGGCGGACCCGCAGGCCGTCGACCCCGGCATCAAGAGCCTGTTCGCCTCGGCCTCGCAGCCCGATCCGTCGATGGCGCTCGTGTACCCGTACGACAATACGGTGTTCCCGCGCGGCCTGCCGGGGCCGATCGTGCAGTGGAACGGCGGCGGCGCGGCCGACATCTACCGCGTCTTTCTCCACAGCCCGACCTTCGAGCTCGAGAGCTTCTCGACGGTGCCGCCACCGTCGCGCTTCACCATGCCGAGCGTGCCCCAGGACGTGTGGCGCGTGCTCACCGACTCGACCGCGGGCGCCATCACGCTCGACGTGCAGCGCTACGACGGCGCGCAGGCCTACCTCGCCAAGACGCAGACCTGGACGATCGCGCCGGCCGTCCTCACCGGCGTCGTCTACTACTGGTCGATCCAGCAGGGCGCCATCGTGCGCATCCCGATCGGCGCCTCGGCGCCCGAGACCTTCCTCCAGGTCGGCAACTGCGTCGCGTGCCACAGCGTGTCGGCCAAGGGCAATCGCATCGCCGCGTCGCGCGACGGTGGCTGGAGCCCGTGGATGACCTTCGACGCCGCGAGCGGGCAGGCGCTCTTCGACTCGGGCGTCTCGTCGGGCTTCGAGGCCATCTCGCCCGACGGCGAGTACCTCCTCTGGCGCCACTGGAGCGACGGCAGCTTCAACTCGACCGGCGCGCTCGTCCTGTCGGCGTACAACAGCACCACCGAGCTCGCGACCCTCGCCCCGAACGGCGGCGCTCCGGCGCACCCGGCGTGGTCACCCGACGGCAACAAGATCGCCTTCTCGCAGCGCACCGACGGCAACGGCCTCGTCTTCACGCAGGCCTCGCTCTGGTACGCGGACGTGTCCGTGAGCCCTCCGGGCTTCTCCAACGTGCACCCGATCGTGGCGAACGACGCCGCCCGGCCGACGGTGACCTACCCGACCTTCAGCCCCGGCTCGGACTGGATCGCCTTCATGCGCGCCAACAACGCGTACTGCAACTCGCCGAGCGTGGGCTATCCGGTCCTCGGCGACATCTGGCTCTCGAGCCTCGACGGCGCGAGCCAGATCAAGCTCGATGCCCTGAACGGCGCCGGCTACCTGTCCTCGCCCGACGATTCCCTCAACTACCAGCCGTCGTTCCTGCCCGTGGCGCAGGGCGGCTACATGTGGATCGTCATCTCCACCGAGCGCAACTACGGCAACATGATCGAGTACGCGCCGGGCGACTACAACTCGCGCGCCAAGCAGCTCTGGGTCGCCGCCATCGACGCCAACCCTCAGCCCGGCGTCGACCCGAGCCACCCCGCGTTCTGGCTCCCGGGCCAGGAGCTCGGGCTCGAGAACATGCGCGGCCAGTGGGCGCTCGCGCCCTGCAAGCAGCTCGGCGACACCTGCCAGGCCGGCTACGAGTGCTGCGACGGCTTCTGCCACGACGACGGCAACGGCAACCTCGTGTGCTCCGACCAGCCCGGCGGCTGCGCACAGGACGGCGAGGCCTGCCAGACGGCCGCCGACTGCTGCGACCCGAACGCCCAGTGCCTCGGCGGCTTCTGCACGAGCCCGCCGCCGCAGTGAACGGCGTGGGCAAGTCGCTCCCGGGCGACTAGAGTGCGCCCGTTTCGCGCCGTCGCCCCCTTGCCCATGCACACCTGTTCGCCGCAAGCGCCATCCGGGCCGCGCCCGGCCGCCACGCCGCGCTTCACCCCCCACCTCGAGCTCTTCGCGGCGCCGGTGCTCTTCGCCGATGCCGAGGGGCTCGGCACGCGCGACGAGCGCCGGAAGGCGCCCCTCATCGCCGTGTCCTTCGACTACGACGGCCGGCGGGTCCGCGCGTCGGATCCCGACGACGCGAGCCCGGTCGCGCGCGATCCGGTGGGCGAGGCCAGGGCGTGCCGCGAGCTCGAGCGCCATGGTGCCATCGAGCTCGCCTGTCTCGAGAACGTGGTCCCGCTCACGGAGCGCGCCGCCGACTACCTCGTGCGCCTCGAGGGCTCGGCGAGCGACCTCTGTCGCTTCTCGACCGAGGCGCTGCCGCGCCTGCAGGCGCTCGGCTGGCAAGTGGCGGTCGCCGACGACTACCCGTACCAGGTCGTCGCGGAGGCACCGCAGCTCTTCGCCGAGGTGATCCCCGAGAGCGAGCGCCCCGGCTGGTTCGCCCTCGAGCTCGGCATCGAGGTCGACGGACGACGCATCGATCTCCTGCCGATGCTCATCGAGCTGCTCGAGGACGCGGAGGAGGACACCCAGTTGAAGGCGCTCGCCGCGCGCCACGCGACGCCGCACGCCGTCGGCGTCTCGGACAGTCGCTACGTGCTCGTCGCCGGGGAACAGCTCGCGGCGCTCTTGCGCGTGCTCGTCGAGCTCTACCAGGGCGTGCCGCGCCGTGGGCGCAGCCTGTCCTTCCCGGCCGTGCGCGCCGCGGCGCTCGGGTCGCTCGAGCGTGCGCTCGCGGGCT
>JADLAB010000731.1 GCA_020848455.1 Polyangiaceae bacterium | reverse complement strand
CCGCCCTGCTCATCGGCTGCTACTCGCTCGCCTTTCTCGAGCGCGTGCCCGACTTCGCGGCCGTGAACGAGGCCGTCCGCGCGGTCGAGCGCGCCTCGGGGCCGCGCGTGGCCGGCTTCGCGAACGCAGTCCTGCGCCGCCTGGCCGCCGAGCGCGCGAGCGCCGTCGATCTCGCGACTGCTGCGGAGCTCGCCCTCGCCCCGTTCCTGCGCGAGGCGCTCACGCGCTCGGGGACGCCGCCCCGCGAGCTCCTGCTCGCGCACGAGACCCCCCCGCTCTGCCTCTGCCTGCGCGCCGGCGAGAGCCGCGATGCGTGGCTCGAGGAGCTCCGCCGCGCGCGCCCGCCCGCGGACGGCGCATCCTTCGAGCCGGGCCGCCTCTCGCCCCGGGCGATCGTGGCGCGCGGCGCGGGCCAACCCCGCGCCCTGCCCGGCGCCGAGCGCGCCTGGATCGTGCAAGAGGAGGGCGCGCAGCTCATCGCGCTCGCGCTCGGCGCCCGGCCCGGTGACGTCGTGCTCGACGCCTGCGCCGGGCGCGGTCAGAAGGCCCTGCTCCTCGCCGAGGAGGTCGCGCCCGAAGGTCGCGTGGACGTCGCCGACCGTCACCCGAAGAAGCTCGAGGAGCTCCGGGGGCGCACCGCCCGGGCGACGCTCGGGGCGAGCCACGCCGTCGACTGGACGGTGGGCACGGGCGCCGTGCCGGACGGCTACGCGCGCGCCCTCGTCGACGCGCCGTGCTCGGGCACGGGCACCCTGCGGCGCCGCCCCGAGATCGCCCTCCGCCTCGGCCCCGACGACGTACGAGCCCTCGCCGCGCAGGAGCTCGCGATCACCCGCCGCGTGGCGACGCGCGTGAAGGACGGCGGCCGGCTCGTCTACGCCGTCTGCAGCGTGCTCCGCGAGGAGTGCGAGGACGTCGTGGCCGCGCTCCTCGCGGACGCCGCCCCGGGCGTGCGCCTCGAGCTCGCCCCCTTCGACGCCGCCGCCGCGCGCGCGCTCGCGGGCGACGAGCCGACCCTGCGCCTCACGCCCGCGCGTCACGGCACGGACGGGTACTTTCTCGCGAGCTTCGTCGTGCGGCGCCCGCCCGCGGGCGGCTGAGCCGTGCTCGCCCGGCGCTCCGCGCGCGGGCGGAGCGAGCGCGCCCCCCAACCGCGTCTGGCTCGAGCCACCGATGCGTGGGTGACGCACTTGTATACATTTGCATGACAACCGTCCGTGCGGGTCCGCACTTTTCACGCAACTGCCTCGCGTGGCGGGTCGATCCATGGATCAGAGGGCTTTCACCTGGGGTGCGGGCCCGACACACACGGACACCTACATCCGAAACGGAACTTTGTGAGTTCACCCTTCCATCGGGCCGTCGTGGCTAGGTAGGCTCGGTGTTCGGGACGGGCGAAACGAAAGCGGGGTTGCGATGCGACAGAGCGGCAGAGCCGCAGGGCGCTCGGCCCGAGCCGCGGACGGCGACGCCCGCGCGCTCGAACGCGCGAGCCGCCGCAGCCCCAGCGCAAGTGGTACTGAGCGCATCCTTGCGGTCGCCGGCGTGGGCAATCCATGGCGCGCGCTCACGAGAGTAGTGATGGCCAGCGTGACCAGCGCGGCGCTTGCGCTCACCATCGCATGCACGGACAGCAAGATGCAGCAGACAACCTTCACGACCGAGTTGGCCGGCTGCCGCCTCACTCTTCGCGTCGCCGAGCGCACAACCGACGTGCTTCGGCTTCAGTACACCTTCGAAAACAACGGGACGCGCAACGCATACTTCTTCGAAGAGATCGAGCTCGCGCGCCGCGACGGCATTCTCCAGGCTAGCCGCGAGCATCCGCTCTTCGTCGCACTCGACGGCACCCACATCCTCCTCTCCAAGAAGGTCCTCGCCATTCCGCCGAGCGGAGGATGGCCGGAGACGCCGGCCGGGCCCTACGCAACGCGCGTAGCACCCGGAGCATCGGCGACCCGGGTGGTAGAGCTGAGACTGCCGATACCCTACTACCATCCGCACCAAAGCACTGCGGAATACGAGAGGCAGCCTGGCGTCCACCGCGGAGGGCGAGCAACGCATATCACGAACCTCGAAGCCCATTTCGAGCTCGGCTTCGAATTCCTCGAACCCTACAGTGATGTTTTCCTCGACGAACACCACCGTGTGCAGGTAGCCAACGGCCAGGTGTATTACGATTGGGAGCTCTCGCACGCCGAGCGTCAGATGCTCATGCGTGTCGGGCCAGTGGCAGAAATCCCTGTGCTCGCCGGGGTACCCCTCCTGCCGTGACGGCCCGTGCCCTGAGCCTCCACGGCGCGCTCGCCGCGTGCCTGCTCGCGTGGCCGGCGCCGGCGCGCGCGGGCGAGCCCGACGCGGAGACGGCCGGCACCCTCGTTGCGGCAGGCCAGTCGGATGCCGCCCACGGGCGCGTGCGCGCGGCGGCCGTGAGCTGCCGGCGAGCGCTCCGCCTCGCGAACGAGGCCGGCGACGAGGCGCTCGCGCGCGCGGCCTTCGCGTGCGTCGAGGATGCCGAGAGGCGCGTCGTGCACCTCGTCGTGCGCGGGGCGCCCCCCGACACGACGCTTTCCCTCTACGGCGGCCCGCCCGAGCCCGTCGTCGAGCGGCTCGCGCTCGATCCGGGAACGGTCGTCGTCACGGTGATCGTGCCCGATGGTCCGCGCGAGCCCGTGGTGCTCGAGCTCCGCGACGGCGAGGAGCACGTGCTCGACGTCGCGAGCCTCGCGCGCGTGCCCGACGAGCCGCGCCCGCCGCGGCCGCCGGGAGCGTGGAGCGCGCGCTCGATGAGCCTGCCGAGCGGTATGATGTCGCTCGGCGCCTGGGGCTTCGTCAGCCTGCTCGTGGGGGCGAAGCCGAAGTCCACGTCGCCCTATCAGCACGAGCCCACGCCCATCGTCTTCGCCCCCGGCTGGGCCGCCAGTGTCCGCGGTGCGGTCTCCGACGACATCGAGCTCGCGGCCACCGAGACCTTCTACCGTGGCCTCTACCCGGGCGATCCCCTCGTCGAGCTCGACGCGCGCCTTCTCTCGGGGGACTTCGAGCTCGGCCTCGACGTCACGGCGCGCATCCCTGGCCTCGACCCCGGGGCAGGCGGTGGCTACCTCGCGCTCCGAGGCTCGGGGCGTGCCGACGGCGTGCTCCGCGTCGACGGCTCCGTCGGCCTCGGGGCCGTGCAGCAGCTCGAGCGCCATTTCGGAGGCGTGGGCCTCATTCAGCCCCTCGGTGTCTCGATGGGGGGGGCCCTGCCGGTCGCACCCGGAGTCGCGCTCGCCCTCACGCTGACCCCGGTCGACACCTTCTACTTCGGCCTCGACTCGGGCTTCGGGATGCAGAGCTTCGTGGAGCCGGGCTCCATGTTCGTGCCGTTCGGGCTTCGCCTCGGCGGCACGGTCCCGGTCGGCGACGCGGCCCTCGTCGACCTCGAGTTTCGCTGGACCTTCCCGTATGCCCTCATGCCCGTCCGCGGCGAAGAGCCCTTCTTGCCGCCGCACGCGAAGCGCGAGGCCGTCTTCGACAGCTTCTCGGTCGCGTTCGGCGCGCAGGCCTACTTCTACCCCTGACCGCGGAGGCCCCGAGACGAGCGGGCGAAGGTCGGACCGTTTCGGACCGCCGAGCCGTCGCCGGGCTCGGGCGCACCCTCAAGCCTCGAGCATCCACTGCCAGGCCGCCATCACCTCGACGCCCTTCGGCATGCGCGGGAACGGCGCCCGGTGCTCCAGCGTCAAGAGGAGCCGCCGCGCACGCGGCCACGTCGAGGTCGCGTCGCCGAGGCCCCGCAGCTCGCGGGCGAGGGTGTCGGCGTCGTCGAGCGAGGCGCAGACCTGCACGACCGCGAGCTCGCCGTCGTCGAACCGAGCCACGAAGTCGACCTCGGTACCCGTGTCGTTCTTTGCGTAGGCGAGCTCGGCACCGCGGCGCTCGAGCTCGTGGCACACCGCGGTCTCGAGCAGGTGCCCGAGGTTCTCCTTGCCGCTGCGGTCGAAGAGCGGAACGAGGCCCGTGTCGACGGGGTACACCTTGCGCGGGTTGCTCTGGCGGCGCTTCTCGGAGTCGGTCGCGACGGGCAGCGTGGTGAGGAGGAACGCGTCCTCGAGATGCCGCACGAGCTCGTGGAGGGTGTCCTTGCCCACGGCGATGCCCTGCGACCGGAAGTCGGCCGCGAGCTTCGAGACCGACATCGTGCCGGCGGCATTGCCGAGCAGCCGGCGCACGAGCCAGCGCAACGCGGTCACGTTCGCGACGTGGTGCCGCTCGACGACGTCGCGCAGGATCAGGATGTCCACGTAGCCCGTGAGGAGCTGCCTGCGGTCCGCCGGGAGGCACCCCTGCGCCTCGGGGAACCCGCCCTCCCGGAGGTACCGCACGAAATCTCGCTCGAGCAGGGCGGCGGCGGCGAGCGTCACGTGGCGCGCCTGCTTCGGCTCACGGCCCTGGTGCCGCAAGAACTCACGGAAGTGGAACGGGCGGATCACGACCTCGAGCGCTCGACCTCGCATGCTCGTCGCGACCTCGCGGCTGAGGAGCTTGGCCGAAGAGCCGGACAGGAAGAGCTCGTGCCCCGGCGTGTCGAGCAGGCGCCGCACGAAGAGCTCCCAGCCCGGGATGCGCTGCATCTCGTCGAGGAACAGCGTGAGCGGCTCCTCGCTCGGCTCCGGGAACAACCGGCGCCACGTGTCGATGACGATGCCGAGATCGCGGGCCTCGAGGTCGGCGAGCCGCTCGTCCTCGAAGCCGAAGTGCACGAGCCGCTCGGGCGAGCGGCCGGCGGCGAGGAGCTCGGCGCGGATCTGGTGCAGGTACGTCGTCTTGCCGGCGCGGCGCATGCCGATCACCGCCAGGGCCTTGCCGCGCACGGCCGGCCGCACCACGTCGCGCGGCGTGAGCGTAGCGGCCGGGCGCTCGAGCGCGCCCAAGATCTTCTCACGCACCACCTCGACAATCTGACCCTCCACGAAGGACAGTATATGCCAATTCTCGCCCCCGCAGCGGGCCTGTTTGACCGGCCGCACGCCGGGGCCGTGACCACCCCGCGCGATGGAGCCCGCGAGCTCGGGCTGGCGACACGAAGCCGCGATGGCGGTTGCAGGCCCTTCGAGCGCGTGGAACGCTCGGGGTGTGCTGGGTTGGCGCTGGGCGGCGGTCGCGCTCCTCTTGGCCGGGTGCGACGAGCGCCGCGACAAGCCCGAGATCCGGCCGATGCAGCCGCCGCCGGTCGTGGCAGAGCCGCGCGTCCCGCCCGAGGAGCTCGTGGCGACCGGGCCGACTCCGCCGCTCGTGCGGCGCTCCGCCGAGCGCGCGCTCGAGATCCCCGAGGGGCCCGAGCGCCGGGCCTACGAGCTCGCGGCGACCGGCCAGGTCGCCGAGGCCGAGAAGCTCGGGGCCGACGCCACACTCGGCCTCATCCTGGCAGCGCGCAGCGGCCTGCGTGAGGATCTACCGAAGCGCCTGCCGCTCTACGCGGCCCTCGGCCGCGTGGGCGACGAGCGCGCGATCCAGGCCCTCGCGCCCCTCTACGCCTACGACTCCGAGGCCCACGAGAAGGCCTACGTCGGGGCGCTCGCCGCCGTGTGGTCGCGTCTCGCCGCGCACGCCGAGGGCACGCGCAAGAAGCCGACGGTCGTCCTGCGCTGGTACGTCTTCGAGTGCTGGCGGCCGAAGCGTTTCGCCATCGAGCGCGAGCTCGACCGGCGCCTCGCCGAGGCGGGGATCGACAAGGCGCCGCCCGACGCGAGGTCGTTCGACGGCATCCTGATGCTCGAGTACCGCGAGCGCGAGGGCGACGAGTACACCCTTCGCCTCGGGAGCGGCACGGGCACGGCATTCCGGCTCGGCATCGACGTCGTGAGCCTTGCCAAGCGCGCCGTCGTCCCCGTCGCGATCACGGGGGGCCTCCCGGCCGAGCTCCACGTCGGCGCGCCGAAGGGAATGACCCGGGACGACGAGCTCTACGACCTCGCCCTCGACGACTTCCGCGCGTCGATGAAGACCGCCGGCCAGGCCGTCGCCGCCGCCCTCAGGTAGACGGAGCGCGTTCGCGGTCGCGCGCCCGAGCGCCCGCGCCGCTCGATGGCCCCCGCGCGCTATTCAGCCCAGCACGCAGAATTGGCCTGGCTGCACTGGGTCGCGCCCTGATAGCGACAGAGACAATTGACGTGAATGTCGCCGAAGTCGCCGTCTTTGCAGCGGGACACGCAATCGGCGCTCGCCGCAGCGGCGCAGGCTCTCACTTCGCACGCCGCCTCGCACGAGCAGTCGTAGTCGTCGGAATGGTCGCCGTCACAGCCCGTGACGAGCAGGCAGAACCCGGCGAAGCCCACGGCGGTGAGCCAGGCGACACGGTGAGACCTCGATGGCCCGGGCGTGTCGAGGGCGTCGCGACGTTGCGGGCGGTCCCGCCGGCTCGGGTGTTTCACGCGTCGACGCTATCACATCGCCCGGCTAGACCGGAGCAGCTGGGAGCTGGGGCCGAGCGCGGCGGAGAGCGCGACGGGGAGGAGCCTCCGAGCCCAGCCGGCTCCGTGCAGCTCTCCGTGCCTCGGTGCCTCCGTGGTTCTGCTCGCTGCGCTGCCGCGCTCGCCGGGATCACGGCCCGTCGATCAGGACCTTCTTGCCGTCGACCTTCACGTCGCCGTCCTTGGCGTGGAACTTCACGTCCGTGGCCTCGGTCACGGTGCGGCGCTTGTCGTGCTTCATCGTCGTGCCGGCGCTCGTGAAGTAGACGCCCTCCTTGTCGAACTTGATGCAGCGGGTGGCGTCGATCGACGCCGTCGCCATCGTGTCGGCGGCGTTCGCCTTGCCGATGAGGATGCCGCCCTCCTCGAAGATGGCGCCCCAGCCGCCGCCGGCCGAGGTGCCGATCCACGCCTTCTTGTCGCCGCCGAAGAGGGCCTTGCCCTTCGAGCTCACCTGCGCGAGGCGCTTGCCGGCCGCGAAGAGGTTCGCCTTCTCCGAGCTCACGGTGACGTTGTGGTGGCCCTCGAAGATCGCGTTGCCGTGGTCGCAGGCGACCTCGATGCTGACGTAGCCCTTGAGCGACGTGTAGGCGGCACCGACGCCCGCGAACACGAGCCCCTTCATGGTGGCGATGCCGACCGAGCTCACGCTGGTCCACAGGCCCGAGCACAGGCCCGCGCCGGTGATGCCGAAGAAGGCGCTCTCGCCGCCCGCGGCGCTGCCGAAGTCCTCCTCCGCGTCGATCTTGATCGACTTCTCGGGGGCCTCCTCGTGGCTGCAGAGCTCGTGGAGCTCCAGGCCGTTGCGGATGCCTTCGCCAGCGTCGGTCAGCCACTCCACGATGTCGCCCACGGTGTCGGCGCTCGCGTGCAGGTGGCCCTCCTTGTACTCCTTGCGGATCTTGGCGGCGCCCGCGAGCAGGCTCGCCGCCACGCCCACGGCGTTCACCCCCGCCATCACCGCGGCGCCGACCTTGCCGGCGACGGAGTGCGGCGTCTCGCCGGTCCAGGGGTCCTCGTACTTCACGTCCTCGTAGGGCATCTCGAGGTGAGAGGTGATGGCGACGCCTCCGGCCGCGATGTCGACCTCGCGGAAGCCGATGACGTCGACGCTGCCCCGCTCGGCCTGGATGACGGCGCGCCGCTCGGCCCCGAGCGTGCGAAAGGTGATGTCCTCGGTCTTGGACAGGAGGTAGTGCTGCTCGATGGAGTCGTGCCAGGCGTTCTCCTCGGTGACCATCGAGTAGCCGTGGGTGTTGAGCGGCGCGATGGGGACGGCCGGATCGGGCGGGCAGGTCGGGCCCTTGCCCTTGCCCGCGTAGCCCGCGACCGCGGACACGGTCGCCGGACCGCCGAGGCTCAGCACCGTCTTCGCGGCGGCCTTCGTCTCGAAGTGGATGTGGCTGTCGGTGTAGCCGACGATGCCGAGGTCGGTGTTCCAGCGGCCCGAGGCCGCGCCGAGCGACAGGACCGTCGCCTCGGTCGGGACGTGCATCGTCAGGCGGTTCGGCCCCGTCGTCGGTGCGCCGACCGACACGACCTCGCGGTCGACCTCGACCGTGTCGGCCCACACCGGGTCGGCGACGAAGCTCTGGGGTGCCGCGATGAGCGGCGGGATGCTCGGATCCTCGTGGACGATCGTCATCGTGAGCTCCTCACTTCAGCAGGATCATCCCGGCGCCGTTGACGGTGCACTGCCCGCTCTTGGCGACGAAGCGGATCTGGGGCGAGGCCACCGTGCAGTTGCCGCTCGAGAAGGTGATGGTCGGCTTGTGCCCGCCCCGGAGCACGATCTTGTCCTTCTCGACCCGGATCGAGGCCTTCTTCGGCTTGATCTTCGCCTTCTTCATCTCGGCGGCGTTGCTCGCCTCGCCGACGGCCAGGCCCTCGTCGTTGCACAAGAGGCCCCAGCCCTGGCCGGCCTTGGTGCCGAGCCACACCTGCTCGGTCCCGCCGAAGAGGGCGAGTCCCTTGTCGCCGAAGGCCGCCACGTGCGCCGTCTGCTTGGCCGAGACCGTGAGCTCGGCGCCGGCGGTGACGCTGATCTCCTTCTCGGCGCCGACGAAGGTCTTGCCCCAGTCCGAGCCAATCTCGCACTTGCGAAAGCCCTTCAGCGCGACGAAGGTGCCGCCCACGCCCCCGAGGCCGAGCGCCTTCAGGCTCACCGTGACGCCGGCGCTCACCGTCGTCCAGACCGCGGCGCCGAGGCTCGCGCCCATGCGCCCGAAGAAGCCGAGGTCGTTGCCCGCGATGGCCGCGAGGTTCTTCTGCGCGTGGAGCTTCACGCACTTCTCGGGCGCGGCGGGCTCGGACACGAGCGAGTACACCTTCTTGGCCGCGAAGATGAAGGCGAGCGAGTTCGTGAGCCACTTGGCGCGATCGCCGAGCTCTTCCTTGGCGAGCGGCGCGAAGTTGCCGGGGTCGAACTTCGGGCGCTTCTTGTGGATGATGAGGTCGTGGAGCGAAGCGAGCGCCGCGCCGGCGGCGAGCGCCGTCCGCCCCGCCCCGGGCGCCGCGGACTTGTGCTTCGTGCTCTCCCACTCCCCGCCGTAGACGACGTCCTCGAGCTCGAGCTCCTCGGCGGCGCCGATCGAGACGCCTCCGCCCGAGACGCTGGCGGTCTTGCCGGCGTTGAGGTTCACGAAGCCCTTGTCGGCCTGGATGACGGCGCGCTTGCCCGCCCCCATGGTGCGCAGGCTGATGTCGCCCGCCTGCGACAGGAAGTAGTGCTGGTTCTTCGCCT
>JADLAB010000730.1 GCA_020848455.1 Polyangiaceae bacterium | reverse complement strand
TCATCCGCGACCACGCGACCGGCGCGGTCCTGTTCGTGGGCCAGGTGACGGACCCGACGAACCCGACGGCTTCGTGACGCGACGTCGCGGCGCGCGCTCAGGGCGCCGTGCAGGTCCCCGAATCGAAGTCGAGGCTCGCGCACCGGCTGCCGAGCGCGCCATCGAGCGAGCCCTTGCCATCGCCGCCGAGGCCGCCCGCGCCCGCCGCACCGACGGCGTAGGTCGGGTTCGTGAGGATCACGCTCGCCGCGCTCGCGCTCGCGACACCGAGCGACGGCCCACCGAGTCCGCCGCCGCCCGAGCCTCCGGGCCCGCCGTTGCCGCCGGCCCCACCGCCACACGCGCCCGCCCCACCCGCGTTTCCGGGGATGAAACCGCCGAACCCCCCCGGTTGTCCGTTCCCGCCCGGTCCGCCCGCGCCGCCCGCGCCGGTCGTGAGCGTCGCGTCCGAGACCGTGAGCTCGCCCCCGAACGCGAGCAGCGCAATGGAGGCGCCCGCGGCCGTGCCGCCGGTCGCGCCGACGCCGCCGCACCCGCCGCTGCCGCCTCCGCCGCCCGAGGGACCCGTCACGCCCGAAGTGCACGCCGAGGCGCCACCACCGCCGCCCCCTTGGCCGGGGGTGTCGGGACCGCCGGAGCTACCTGGGACGCCCGTGTAGCCCGTGGCGGCGAGGGTGCCCGGGCCGGTGACGGCGGTCGGGTCGCTGCCAGGGGTGCCGTCGCCACCTTGCTGGCCCTGCTGACAGGAATGCGAGCCTGGGTTCGCGATTTGCTGGCCGGGCCCGCCGTCTCCGGTCGTCGCTGCGGTGGGTTGCAGACCTTCCTGACCGATGCTGCCGGGGTCGTTGATCGCAAGACCGCCCTTGCCTCCGCTCACGTCCGCTCCGCCACAGGTCTTCGGGCCGCCATCGCCACCGAGATTCGGCGTCGCGCCGCAGCTGTTCGCGGCCCCGAGCGCCGGGTTGCCGTTCAAGCCGTTCGTGCCGTCGAGCGCGGAGCTTGCCGCCGGGCTGTTCCCGGCCTCCCCATCCGCTCCGTCGCCCGCCACGAGCTCGACGCGCGCGAGCGCGGCCGTCGCGCCGTTCGCGAGGACCGCGATGCTCGAGGCGCCGGGCACGGTCGCCGTCGCCGACTCGACGTGGAAGTCCTCGACGCGGGCCCCGGCGCCGGGCGCGAGCACGAGCGCCGTGGTCGCGCCGGGTGCGAGCGCGGTCTTGTCGCCGGTGTAGTGCCAGTCGGCGCAGTCGAGACCGCCGAAGAGCGAGGTGTTCGCGGGCAAGGTGACGGTCGCGGTGTCGCCGGTGGGCGCCGCACACGCGTAGACGACCAGGGGCGCGCCCTCGAGCGCCTTGCCGAGCGTCGCGTACGGCGCCGTGCGCGAGCCCGTGCCGGTCGTGTCGTTGCCGAGCGTGCCCGAGACGAACACGCCGACGCACGAGTCGGGCAGCGGCGTGCCGCCCGGGAGCGACGCGGGCACGCAGCCGGCGCTCACGGTGCCGCCCGTCCCGCCGTCGCCCGGCTGGGGCGCGTACGGTCCACAGGCGAGCTTCGGGTTCGACTCGCAGTCGTCCGCCGTGCAGCCCTCGGCCACGGCGACGAGACCCGCGGCCGCGACCCCGAGCAGGAACAAGAAACGCCGCTTCATCAGAACCTCCCTCCGACGGCGAGCCCGGCCCCGGGGCCCCCCGTGATGTCCACGATCGGCACGAGCGCCACCGTCGGTGCGCTCTCCGCCCCTGCCCTCGGCTCGGTCGAGGCGCCGCTCGTCGCGAGCACGCCGGCCACGATGCCGGTCCCGATCGCCCCGAGCGCACCGCACCCGAACGCGAGCGCCGCGATCTTGGTGTTGAAGTCGGCCGACTCGAGCGCGATCTCGACCTGCTCGCACTTGCCCCAGTGGCTCGTGCACACCTGGCCCGGCCCGCCGGGCGCCGGCAGCTCGGCGCGGAGCTCGCCGGCCCTCGCGGCGTCGGCGTTCGCGTGCAGGGTCGAGTAGATGCCCATGGCGAGGCCTCCAGCGGTCGCCACGCTCGCCCCGACGAGGGAGGCGATGACGCCCGGGTGGGGGCCGGCCTTCTCAGGCGTGTCGGCCGGTGCGGGCAAAGTCGAAGCGTCTACCCCCCCCCCCCCGCCGGTGCGTGCGAGCGTTTTTCCGCACCAGCCGGTGCCGCCGGCCCGTCGGCGTGGGCGGTCGTCGTCCCGAGCCACGCGGGCGCGAGCAAGAAGACCGTCGCGCGGAGCATCCCATGTCGGTTCGCCTTCATCGTCGTCCTCGTCTGGGCGCGGCTCGAGCCCGGCCCGCAGGGTACCAGCCGTGCGCGACCCGCGTCCACCTTGGGGCAGTCGCGCGCCGGCCACGCGACATGTCGACGCGCCGGGCGGGGCAGTTGCGTGGTTTCGCAGGAGCGCGCGACCATCGCGCTCCCCGGCGGCGCGTGCCCTGCGCGCCGGTGCTACGCTCGAAAGCGGCTGCTCTCGGCGGCCGACGAGGTCGTGACCATGCATACCCAGGCGCTTCGGGTGCTTC
>JADLAB010000729.1 GCA_020848455.1 Polyangiaceae bacterium | reverse complement strand
TGGTGTCGTAGCCGTGCTCGCGCTCGAGCTCGGCGCGGGCGCGGTTGCGCTGGCTCTTCCAGGCCTGGTACGAGTCCCAGTGCTTCATGGCCGCGCGGTATCTCTTCTCCGCGTTGAGCGCCGCGACTACGTCGGCGGGCAGGCTGAGAGCGTGGCAAGCCACGGCTCGCATCCGATCGTCCACGTCCTCATCCGAGGCTGACAGCACCTCGCGGAAGAACCCGTCCATGCGCTCCTGCACGGCAATCCGCGTGGATTTCGGCATGTCGATGTTGTCGATGCCGTAGCTGCGGATCTTGTCGGCGATGCTCTGCTCGATGCGGTTCTGGTCGTCCCGGCCGAGCGTGCCGCTCGCCGCGGGAAGGCCGAAGTCCTCCCGGGACGGCTTCCGCGCGGGCGGGTGGAGCAGCCACGAGCGGTGGGTCTTGATCTTCTTGAGCTGGGCCATCGCATAGCCGAGGAAGGTCTGCTGGACCTGCTTCGTCAGGAAGCGACGACGCTCTGCGTGCAGCCGTCGCCACGCCGGGGTCTCGAAGGCCCAGTCCCTCTCGTCGGCAAAGAGGATCTCGAGCGCACCAGGGTTGGCCCCCGCACAGAGCCGGACGAACTTGGCGACATCGAAGATCACGCACTCGGTCTTGACGTCGAGGCCGCGCGCGGCCGTCGCGTGGGCCCGTAGACGAGGCATCACGGAGGCGGCGAGCTCCCCGAGCAACGGGCCCTCGTACTGCTCGAACGGCCAGAAGAACGAGAGCCGCACGGGCAGCGGCGCCACGCAGATCCCGCGCAGATCGACATCCGAGCCCTCGCGCGCGGTGCCGTGCGCTTGGCTGCCGGCGAGCGTGAGGAAGATGGTGTGCTGCTCGACCGAGAACATCATCGCGCTTCGAGTCGCTCCAGCAAGACGGTGTGCTGGGTGAGGTCGCGCTCGGTGAGGAGCATCTCCTCTGCTCCGGCCCGCTTGCGCGCAACCAGCTCCCGAGACGCGGCGCAGGCTGCGCCCCACGTGATCTCTGCGACCGGCCCGCCGAGAGCCGGCGCCGACCACCACGACGCGCCGCCCTTGATGCGGTCGAGGAGGCCGAGGGCGCGCGGGCTTGGAGGCCTTCGACGGCTCACTCATCGGAGGACCTCTTCCCTCGTGCCTTGCGCCGCTTGGGGGGCGATGCCGAGGGCCCATGGCTCGCGAGCTGCTTGGTCTCGGCCACGACCCGATCGAAGTCGCTTTCCGTCTGCCGCAGTTGTTAAGTACTGCTTAACAACTGCCTCCTCGATGAGCTCCCGGTCCGTGAAGATGCGCTTGAGGTGCTGGCTGATGGCCGGGACGGTGACGTCGTAGAGCGTCGCCATCATCTTCTGGGACAGCCAGATGTTCTCGTCCTCGTAGCGCATCTCGACGGCCTGCTGCTGCGAGCCCGTGGCCGCCACGAAGGTCAGGTACTCGGCCGCGGAGGAGCGCGCGAGGGAGACCTCGGGCGGCTGCTTCTTGCGGGTCACGAGTCGCCCTCCATCTCGTCCCACGTCTTGCCGGCCTCGACGGCGGCGAGGTTGAAGCGGGCGCCCTGGTTGTCGCTGGGATTGAGCCACAGCATCTTGCGGAATACCGCGGCGGCCTCCCGGGTGTTGCCCGAGCGCCACCAGCACAGGCCCACGCCGTTCAGGCACCGCAAGAACGGGCGGTTGTCGACGAGGCCCCACGCGAGCACGCCATCGAACTTCCCGCCGAGCGAGAGCGCGCCGATGCTCATGCCGATCTCGTAGTGGCGCCGCGCCTCCGTGGGAGAGCGGTCGAACGCGAAGTTGCCGAGGTGGGCGTGAGCGTCGAGACAGCGGAGATCCCGCGCGAGCAGCTTCATCAACACCTCGCGCGCACCGGCGCGATCGCCCGCGGCATTCAGCTCGCTCGCATCGATGATGGGGTCCGAGTCGAAGTCCTCTGGATCGGCGCCTGGGAGCACCTGCTCCATCTCGAACATTGGCCGCCTGCCGTGGGCAACGATGGGCTTGGCCCACTCTTCGATGGGGTCGTCCTCTTCGCCCCAGTAGTGCTCGGCCGGATCCCACTCGCCCTGGTCATGCAGCGCGAGCGGGACGAGGCCGAGCGCCTCCACGTCGGCGCGCATCGAGAGCACGTTGCCCGCGAGGTAGGCGTGCCGCGCGTGCGTCCACTGCTTGGTGGGTAGGACGGTGACGATCACCCCGGGCACCTCGTCCCGCACCGCAGTGCGCAGCGTGATCTCGCGGGCGGTGCCGAGCAGGCGGCAGCGGAGCGCATTCGACTTGCAGGCGAGCACGACCAGCTCGACGGGACTGCCGACCGTGATGTCCTCGCTCGTGACCTTGTGCCGGGCCATCGGCATCGCGCCGGTCAGCTCCGGGTCGCTCGGAAGCTCGCCGAAGCCTAGCCAGGCCCGGTACAGCGAGACGAAGCGCGCACCCGCACTTGCTGGCGGGAACGCGACGTCGGAGAGGGCCACGCTCACGCGCCGCTCGCCGCGAACACCCCACAGCGTCAGGCCCGCTCGCGGGTGCCCGCTGTAGGTGATGGCGGCGGCCGTGATCGGCTCGCCGACGACGAACGCATCCGCCGGCAGCGCGATCTCGCGCTGGGCCGCGGCCTCGAGCGCGCGGAGCTGCTGGTCCTCGGTCTTCGCGCCCGCCACGATGCGCGCGAACGGGGCGCCTGGCGTGTTCGTGACCGTCGGCTTGGCGACGGTGCGTGGCCGGTTCTTCGGGTCGAAGACGCCGCGCTCCTTGGCGTCGGCGATGAGATCGACGATCGCGCTCGAGTCGTCGCGCACGGGAGCGCCGATCTCCGCGCGTGGCTTCGCGCCACGGGGCTTGGCTCGCGGGACGGGCTTCTTCGTCGGCTTCTTGGTGGTCATCGCGCTCGCCTCCGCGGCCGGTGAGCGCACGCGGCGAGCCACGTCGAGCACGCGGGTCCGCCGATCACGAGCCACCTCGCAGGAGCGCGCGCCCAGCCGCGGTGACGCGGTACTGCTGCTTCGAGCCGGTCACTGCCCTGCTCAGTACCACAGCCGCGGCGCTACCCGAACGAGCGCGCTCGCCGCGGGCGGGTGTCTAAAAAACCCTGAACGGCGCCGCGAGCGCACCGTGGCGGACATGCCCAGTCAGCCCTCCGCGCACTCGCCGAACCTCGTCGGGCTCCCTCGCTCGCCGACCGTCGCACGCTTCCTCGACTTCTGGCTCGCTCACATCGCGTGGTCGCACCACGCGCACGCGGCGCCCCTACTGGACCGGTTACCGCTATCACGACCTATGCGAGCGGATGCGCCGCCTCCGGCCGAAGCTGGGCGTGGCACGCCCCCTGGCCTCCGGTCAGACCCGACTAAACCCGATTGTAGCCGTTCTCATCCTCTGATACCCTGCGTCCCTCGACCGCCCGGCCTTGAACCAGGTGACGCATGGATGACCGATGGCTCTCAGTAGACGAAATCTCGGAGTACTTGGGGGTCAGCAAGGACACGGTCTACACGTGGATCAGCGCGAAGGGCATGCCAGCCCATCGCGTGGGTCGCCTCTGGAAGTTCAAGCGCGACGAGGTCGATGGCTGGGTGAAGTCTGGCGGAGCAGCGGACCGCCAGCACGTCGATGCCGGCGGCAAGGAGGGACGATGACGGCCCGCCCTCCACAGTCGAAGACCAACGGCACGCACCGACCAGGCCCCGTCGCTGGCCTGGATCCCGCAGCGCCGTACACGTCTCGGCTGTCCGCGCGCTCGGGCCTGTTCACGGAGCTTCACCAGCTTCTCGAAGGGGAGTCGAAGGCGCTCCCTTCCGCCGATTACCGGCGGCTCGTCGTGGACGAGAACCGTCTCGCGAAGCCCTCAAAAGCAGCGCGGGAGAAGCTCTGGAAGGAGCTGAAGGCACGCTACAGGCTCGACGCCGAGGACCCGCTCTTCGCTGCGTTCTGGGCAGAGTGGAAGCGCTGCACATCGGAGCCCGAGCGCAGCCTCACCGCCTACGTGTTCTTCGCGCTCAACGATCGCCTCGTCACCGACCTCGGCGTTGAGCTGCTCTATCCGCTCCTTCGTCGTGCGCCCGCGGAGCTTCGACTCGCTGATGTGCTCGCGTTCGTCGAGCGAGCCCACCGCGCCCATCCTGAAGCGCGTGCGTGGTCCGATGAGACGCGCGTGGCCGTGGCCCAGAAGTACACGGCGAGCATCCGCGACTTTGGGCTCGCGCGCGGGACGATTCGCAAGACCTCCGTCCGACCCGCTCTCTACGGTGCGCCGGTACGCCTTGTCGTGCGGGCCCTGCGTCTTGCGGGGGTGGCGCCTCTCGACATGGTGCAGTCGCCAGCCTTCAAGTTGCTCTGCCTCGACACGACCGAGGTGATCGATGCGCTCGGTGAGATGAACCGCGTCGGCGCGCTGCGGTTCCGCATGCAGGGAGACGTCGTCGAGCTCGACGTGAGGGGCGCCTGATGGAGAGCATGTTCACCGCCCTTCATGAAATCCTGAAGACGCCTCTTCGCCATGACAGGGGAGTGAAGACCGACAGCTCGATCCTGTTGATCTACCCGCCAAGTCGTGAGCTCGACTTCCGCGAGCACCTCCTCGACACCTTCCTGCCGGAACTCGATGCCAAGGGGATTCCGTACCGGCTGTTGGATCTGACCGGGTTCCTCTTCTCCGGCCTCAGTGAGGAACAGATCCAGTCGCTCCAGGAAGATGAGTTCGAAGACTACCGCTGGGTGCAGCAGGGCCTGTCCAAGCGGTCCGAGGCCGCGCTTCAAGCGCGCCTCACAGAGGAGGCGGCCAAGATCCCGGGCGGTAACGTGCTCGTCTACGCAACCGTCGCGCTCTATCCCGTGGTCCGGTACGGAGAGGTCCTTCGGGGACTGCGCGACCTTCAAGCCCGCATCGTCCTCGGCTTCCCCGGTGACGAACGTGGCGGAAAGCTTCACTTCATGAACCAGGCTGACGGCGCCAACTACCTGGCCGTCAAGCTGTTCGCGCGCTGAGGACGAACGATGCGATCGAGGAAGAGAGCCAGCACATGACCACCGTTCGTGAAATCATCAAGCGCGACATCGGTGTGAAGGTCGAGGGCGTCGTCAAGGTCTTCGATCGCTCGGCGCTCGCGAACGAGGTCCGCGAGTACGTCGTCACCGACAAGATCGAGGACGAGCTGAAGCGCATCGTCGACACGTTCACCCAGATCAGCGAAACACTACGACATGGCGGTACTTCGCGTGACGTGGTCGGCATATGGGTATCCGGCTTCTTCGGCTCCGGCAAGTCGCACTTCGCCAAGGTGCTCGGCTATCTGCTCCAGAACGACGAGCTGGGCACCGACGGAGAGCGCTGCATCGACGCGTTCGTGAAGCACCTCTCGGACAGCCAGCGAGGCAAGGACGTCCGCCTGCGGCTCGGTGAGATCAAGCTGAACACGCAGGTCCGCACCA
>JADLAB010000728.1 GCA_020848455.1 Polyangiaceae bacterium | reverse complement strand
CGCGGCCGCCGCCGGCTACCCCGCGCACGCGTACTGACCGCGTGCACCCCGGCTCGGGTCGGGCGGCCAGACCGCCCCGATCAGGCGGCCGCAAGAACCTCCCGGGGGGGCTCCGCTACCGAAGCTCGAGCACGGGAATCGCCATGCGGCGCGCGACGCGCACGAGCCGGTCGTCGTAGCTCGCGAGCTCCACGTGCTGGCCTCGCCCCCGCAGGAAGTCGATGGACGCGAGGTGCAGCGCATCGAGCGTCCGGACGGGCAACGGAAAGGGCTCGAGCGCCCGGGCCAGCACCGGCGGCGCGAGCTCGAGCAGCGCCACGCGTCCCAGCAACAGGCGCAGCGCTTCGCCATGCGTGCCACCGAGCCGTCGAGCGTGGAGCCGAGTCCAGGCCTCGTACTCGAGCAGCCGGCTCGACACGAGCGGCTGCGCCCACAACGACTCCGGCGGATGTCGATCCTCGGCCAGCAGCTGGGCCAGGGCAGCCGACGTGTCGAGGTAGATCATCGCTCGGCGCGGTCGTCCGCGAGCTCGCCGAGCAGCTCCTCGAGGCGCGCCACCGGCATCCGCGGCGGCGGTCCAGCGGGTCCCAGCGTCGGCGCCGTCAACCAGCCCCGGCGCACGGTCTCGGCGAGCAGGGCGTCCGCGAGCATCGGGCTGCGGCCATCGTGCGGCGGCACGAGCTCGGCGACCACGCGGTCCCGGTCGGTGACGAGCACGGTCTCTCCGCCCGCAGCGAGACGGACGTATTCGCTCAGCTTGTTTTTGAGGACCTTGAGCCCGACGGACCTCATGGGGGCAAGGTAGCTTCCAGTAGCTACCGCGTCAACCGCCCGTCAGGCGAGCGGCAGCTCCTTCGAGCTCGTGTCCTCGCCCGAGCCTGCGCCGGGGGTCGGCGTCGCCGGCTCGGTGCCGAGCGGCTCGAGCGCCTCGCGCAGCACCTGGCTCATGTCCTCGGCGAAGATGAGCTCGAGCGTCGCGCGGACGCGCTCGGGCACCTCCTCGACGTCGCGCCGGTTCTTCTCCGGCAGGATCACGCGGCGGATGCCGGCGCGGTGCGCGGCGAGGAGCTTCGACTTGATGCCGCCGACGGGCAGGACGCGCCCGCGCAGCGTGCACTCGCCCGTCATGGCCGTGTCGGCGCGCGTGCGCCGGTTCGAGAGCAGCGAGGCCAGGGCCGTGAAGATGGTGACGCCCGCCGAGGGGCCGTCCTTCGGCACGGCGCCGGCCGGGACGTGCACGTGCAGATCGAGCGACTCGAAGAAGCGCCCGTCGATGTCGAGCTCGCTCGCGTGGCTGCGCACGAAGGTGAGCGCCGCCCGCGCCGACTCCTTCATCACGTCGCCGAGCTGGCCCGTGATCTCGAGCCGGCCGCTGCCCGGCATGCGCGAGCACTCGACGAACAGGATGTCGCCGCCGACCGGGGTCCAGGCGAGGCCCGTCGCCACGCCCGGGATCGAGGTGCGCTCGGCGACCTCGTTCCAGAACTTCGCCTTGCCGAGGTAGCGGCCGAGGGCCTCGGGCTCGAGCTTGGCGGGCTCGGGCTTCTGATCGGGCCGGCGGGCGTGCTCGAGCGCGACCGACCGGCAGATCTTGGTGAGCTCGCGCTGCAGCTGTCGCACGCCCGCCTCGCGCGTGTAGTCGACGACGATGGCGGCGAGCGCGGCGTCGCTCACCGCGAGGGCCGTGTCGGGCAGGCCGTGCTCGGCGAGCTTCTTCGGCAGGAGGTGCCGGCGCGCGATGCCGACCTTCTCGTCCACCGTGTAACCCTGGAGCTCGATGATCTCGAGCCGGTCGCGGAGCGGCGCCGACAGGGGCTCGAGGCTGTTGGCGGTGCACACGAAGAGCACCTCCGAGAGATCGAAGGCGAGCTCGAGGTAGTGGTCCGTGAAGGTCGAGTTCTGCTCGGGATCGAGCACCTCGAGCAGCGCCGCCTCGGGCGAGCCCATCCAGCCGACGCCGAGCTTGTCGACCTCGTCGAGCAGCAGGATCGGGTTCTTCACCTTGGCGCGCTTCAGGGCGTGGAGGATGCGACCCGGCAGGGCGCCCACGTAGGTGCGCCGGTGGCCGCGTATCTCGGCCTCGTCGCGCACGCCGCCGAGCGACACGCGCACGAGCGGCCGGCCGCTCGCGTCGGCCACCGACTGGCCGAGCGAGGTCTTGCCGACGCCGGGCGGGCCGACCAGGCACAGGATCGCGCCGCGGTTGTGGCCGGTCATCTTGCGCACGGCGAGGTGCTCGAGGACGCGCTTCTTCACCTCGTCGAGGCCGTCGTGGTCGGCCTCGAGCTTCTGCGCGACGGCGTCGAGATCTTCCTTCACCGCGGCGCGCTTGTTCCAGGGCAGCTCCGCGATGAGCTCGAGGTACTTGCGGATGACGTGGTGCTCGGCCTGGTTCGGGCCCATCTCCTCGAGCCGCTCGAGCTCGCGCGCGGCGACCTTCGCGGCCTCCTCGGGCAGCTCGGCCTCGGCGAGCTTGCGCTTCAGCTCGGCGAGCTCGCCCTCGCCGTCCTTGTCCTCGCCGAGCTCCTTCTTGATGGCCTTCAGCTGCTGGCGCAGCACGTGCTCGCGCTGGCCCTTGCGCAGCTCCTGCTGCACCTCGTGATCGACCTTGCGGCGCACGTTCGCCGCCTCCTCGGCCTCCGAGAGGAAGGTGTGCACGAGCCTGAGGCGCGCCGGCACCTCGAGCGCGACGAGCACCTCGGCCTCCCGGTCGGCGCGCAGGCCGAGCGCGGCCGCGCAGAGATCGGCCGTGCGCCCCGGCTCCTCGGCGCGCGCGAGCTTGTCGGCGAGCTCGGCGCTGAGCGACAGGGCCTTCAGCCGGTCGACGAGCGACTCGGCGAGCGCGTGCGCCTCGACGAGGCTGCCGCCCGACTCGTCGGCCGGGTGGGCGACGGCGCGCCAGAAGGGCTCGGTCTCGGCGAGCGCGTCGAGGTGCATGCGCCCGAGCCCCTCGACGGTGAGCTGATAGCGGTCGTTCCGCGACGACACGACGCTCCGCACGCGGGCATAGGTCGCCACCTCGAACAGATCCGCGAGGCCGGGCTCGTCGACCTTGGCGTCGCGCTGCACCGCGACGAGCACGGCCGCCCCGGGCTCGAGCGCGCGCGCCAGGGTGAGGCTGCGCTCGCGCCCGACCGTGAGCGTGGTCGAGCTGCCGGGCAAGAGGACGCCATTGCGCAGCGGCAAGAGCGGCAGGGCGATCGCGCCCGGATTCTGCGGGTCCGACGACAGAGACATGAACGGAAGTTAGATACGTTCAACGTTCAGTCAACGGGTCGGATGACGAAACGTGATCTTCGTGCGCGGCACGCCCACGGCTTTCGCGGGCTTCGGCGCTTCAGCGGCCCGGCCGCGCGGCTCGAACCGCGCGCACGGCGAGCTCCTCGAACGCGCGCCGGTCGGCGGCTCGCTCGTCGTCGGCGCCGTCGCCGAACGCCTCGTGCGCGGTGATGAGGACGCGCGCCACGCGCTCGGGGTCGGCGACGTCGAGCTCGCCGGCGGACGTGCCCTCGCGGAGCAGGCTGGCGAGGACGGCGGCCTGCTCGGCGTGCGCCTCGGCGTGCACGCGGCGCACGGCGTCGCACGCGCAGGCGTAGAGCTCGACGCCGTGCTGGCCCGCCTGCCGCAGCGACGCGAGGCGCCGGGCGCGCTCCTCGAAGAGCGCCTTCACGCGCTCCGCATGGCTCGCGGGTCGGACGGCGCAGCCGCGCAGGGCCTCGAGCACCTCGTCGTGGCAGCGGCGCGACAAGGCGGCGGCGAGCGCCTCCTTCGACTCGAACGCGAGGTACACCGCTCCGACGCTGACGCCCGCCTCGCGCGCGATGTCGGCGACGGTCGTCTTGGCGAAGCCGTAGTGCTTGAGCAGGCGCTCGGCGGCCGCGAGCACGGCGCGGCGGCGCGCGGCGTCGGTGGGCTCCGGGGTTTCGCTGCGGTTCGACATCGCGAGGCGGGCGCCAGGACGCCCTCTCGAAGGAGTACCACGAATGGCGCGCGCCGAGGGCGAGGCGCCCGGTCACGGCTGCGGCAGCAGCCGCTCGCGCAGGCCGCGCGCCCAGCCGTCGAGATCGGAGAGCGTGCTCTCGAGCAGGGCCCGCGGCACCGGCTCCGCGGCGAGGCGCTCGCCGAGCAGGCGCCGTCCGCGCGCCAGACGGCTCTTCACCGTCCCCTGCGGCACGCCGACCACCGTCGCGATGGAGTCGGTGTCCATCTGCTCCCAGTAGTGCAGCTCGAGCACCTCCTGGCACTCGACGGGCACGTGGCGCAGGGCGTCGAGCACGAGGCGCATCTCCTGCCGGACGCGGAGCGCGGTGCTCGCCGAGGGCGCGAGGTCGGCCGACGAGACGAGCGCGAAGTCGAGCTCCTCGTCCGGGACGGCGGCCTCCCGGGCGCTCCGGGTACGCCGCGTGCGGTAGTGCTTGAAGAGCAGGTTGTGCGCGATGGCGAAGAGGAAGGTGCGGAAGCTCGAGCCGTGCCGGAAGCGCTCGCGCGCCTCGGTGCACGCGAGGAAGGTCGCCTGCACGAGGTCGGCGCTCGCCGCGTCGTCGACCTTGTTGTGGAAGAAGCGCGCGACGGGCTCGTAGTGCCGATCGAAGAGCGCCGCCCCCGCGCTCTTGTCCCCCGCGCACCAGGCGTCGAACAGGGCCGCGTCGTCCCGCATCCCCCGCGAGCGTAGCCCATCCCCGGAGGTCACGATATCCTGCGGCCCGCATGGCCGACCCGACGGACGATGCGACCCCGCGCGTCGCTCCGCGCGAGCCCGGGGACGCCTGCGACGGCGATGGCGACGCGACGACGCGCCGGGTCGTCGGCGCGCCGGAGCTGCTCGCCGACGAGCACGAGCGGCGCAAGCGCGACCTCGTGCGCGCCGCGCTGTTCGGCGCGGAGGCCGAGCCGGCGCGCATCGGCCGCTTCGTGCCGCTGCGCCGCCTCGGCGCCGGCGGCATGGGCGTCGTGTACGCGGCGCGCGACGAGCAGCTCGACCGCGACGTCGCCATCAAGCTCCTGCGCTCCGACGTCGCCGAGCGCGCCGAGGATCGCGTGCGCATGCTGCGCGAGGCGCAGGCGCTCGCGAGCCTCGCCCACCCCAACGTCGTCACCGTGTACGAGGTCGGCTTCGACGGCGACCGGCTGTTCATCGCGATGGAGCTCGTGCGCGGCGTCACGCTGTCGCGCTGGCTCGGGGCCGAGACGCGCAGCGTGCGCGAGGTGCTCGACGTGTTTGCAGCGGTGGGGCGCGGGCTCGCCGCGGCGCACGTCGCCGGGCTCGTGCACCGCGACCTCAAGCCCGACAACGTCATCCTCGACGAGAGCGGCACCGCCAAGGTGCTCGACTTCGGCCTGGCGCGGCGCGTCGGCGCGACCCCGGACGCCCCGGCTCCGGCGTCCTCGGACCCGGCGCCGGAGCCGGAGCCGGAGCCCGGCGCGAGCGCGGCTGGCGCGGACGCGACGCCTGCCCTCGGCGGCTCGGTGCTCGGGCGCGACCTCACGCGCACCGGCACCGTCATGGGCACGCCGGCCTACATGGCCCCGGAGCAGTTCGGCGGCGCGGCGGTCGACGCGCGCACCGACCAGTTCGCGTTCTCGGTCGCGCTTCACGAGGCGCTCTACGGCGCGCGCCCCTTCCGGGGCGCGAGCTACGACGCGCTCGCGCGCGCGGTGCTCTCCGGCGAGCTCGCCGCGCCTCCGGCGGGGCGTGACGTCCCGGCCTGGCTCCGCAGGATCGTCGTGCGAGGGCTCAGCCGCGACCCGGCCGACCGCTTCCCGTCGATGCCGGCCCTGCTCGCGGCGCTCGCGGACGATCCGGCCCCGCGGCGCCGGCGCCGCATGCGCGCGGCGCTCGGGCTCGTGGTCGCGGCGGGCGCGACGCTCGGGCTCGTGCTCGGGCTGCGCCCGCCGCCCGCGCCGCCGCCGTGCGAGGGCGGCGCCGCGCGCGTCGCCGAGGGGTGGGGCGCGGCCGAGCGCGCGGCCGTGCGCGCCGGGCTCGGCAGCTCGAGCGCCCGTCACGCGGGGGACACGGCCGAGCGCACCGTCGCCGTGCTCGACGGCTACGCGGGCGCGTGGGCGGGCATGCACCGCGAGGCCTGCCTCGCGACCGAGCGCGGCGAGCAGTCGGGCGAGCTGCTCGATGCGCGCATGCGGTGTCTCGAGGCACGGCGCGGCGAGCTCGGCGCGCTCGGTCGCGTGCTCGCCGAGGGCGCGCCCGGCACCCTCGACCGCGCCGTCGCCGCGGCCATGAGCCTCGCGCCGCTCGGGGCGTGCGCCGACGCCGCCGCCCTGCTCGCCGAGGTCGAGCCGCCCGAGGACGCGGCCGTGCGCGAGGCCGTCGAGGCGGTGCGCGCCGAGCTGCGCGGCGTCATGGCCGAGGTGCTCACCGGCCAGTCGGCGCGCGGGCTCGAGCGTGCGCGGGCCGCGCTCGCGGCCGCGGAGCGGACCGGTTACCGCCCCGTCGTCGCCGAGGCCGCGCTCGAGGAGGGCAACGTGCACGAGGCGCGTGACGATCACGCCGCCGCCGCGGGCGCGTTCGAGCGCGCCTACTTCGAGGGGCTCGCGTCGCGCCACGATCCGGTCGCGGCCCAGGCGGCGCTCGGGCTCTACACCATCTTCGCCTACCACCAGGGCAAGCCCGAGCTCGCCGGCCCCTGGGAGCAGAGCGCCGGCGCGCTCGTGGAGCGCGCGGCGGGCGACGTCGTGCTGCGCGCCGACTTCCTGAACTCGCGCGGCCTCGTGCGCGCGGAGCTCGGGCGTCTCGACGAGGCCGCCGCGGACTACGCCGCCGCGCTCGCGGCCTACGAGCAGGCGCTCGGTGCGGAGCACCTCAAGGTGGCCCTCGCCCTCAGCAACATGGCGCAGGTGACGTACCTGCTCGGGCGCCACGCGGACGCGGCGGCCACGCTCGAGCGCGCGCTCGCCATCCGCCTGCGCGCGCTCGGCGAGGACCACCCCGACGTCGCCGCGGTGCGCAGCAACCTCGGCCTCGTCCGGCTCGCCGAGGGCGAGATCGAGGTGGCGATCGAGCTGTTCGAGCAGGCGCTCGGCGCAGAGGAGCGGGCGCTCGGCCCCGCGCACCCGAGCGTGACCTTCGTCCACCCCAACCTCGGCCAGGCGCTCGCCGCGGCCGGGCGCACCGAGGAGGCCGTGGCGCACTACCGAACGGCGCTCGCGATCCTCGTGCGCGACCCGAGCTCGAGCCCGCTCCGGGTGGCGCGCACCCAGGCGAGCCTCGGGGGCGCCCTGCACGCGCTCGGGCGCCGCGCCGAGGCGCGGTCGCTCCTCGAAGAGGCGCTCGCCACGCGCCGCCGGGCGCTCCCGGCCGACCACCGCGACACGGCCGCCTCCCTGGTCGAGCTCGGCCTGCTCTGCCTCGACGAGGGCGCCCTGCCGGAGGCCGTGAGCTTGCTGCGCGAGGGCGTCGGCATGCTGGCCCGCGTGGCGGTCGATCCGGTCGACGAGGCGACGGCGCTCACCGCGCTCGGCCGTGCGCTCCGTGCGACCCGCGACCTCGCCGCGGCCGAGGTGGCGCTCGAGCGCGCGGTCGAGCTCCACGCCACGGGCGGGCGCGTGCCGGGGCGCCTGCGCGGCGAGGCGCGGCTGCTGCTCGCGCGCGTGCTCGTCG
>JADLAB010000727.1 GCA_020848455.1 Polyangiaceae bacterium | reverse complement strand
GACCCGGAGGGCCGGCCCCGCGTCGAAGTGCGCGGCCACGCAGGGCTTGCCGTCCTCGCGATGCACGCGCACGCGCGCCGCGATGTCCGCGCGCCGCATGGCCGACCGGAACCGCTCGGCCGCGCGCCGCATCGGCGTCGTGTCGGGGCGGATGGGGCGGCCGCTCGGGCTCAGCCTCTGCCGCAGCGCGCGGACCGCGTCGCGGATCTGCCGGCCCGACGACACGGCTCGAGCGGCCCGCGCGGCCTCGCGGTGCGGGGGTCCACCCGTCCCCCATGGGTGCGACGCCCGAGTACCCAAATCCCACATCGACTCGTGCCCAGAGTCGACCCGCGTTTCCTCGTCGCGGGCTGCCCCTCACGCTCGCGCAGCGGTCTCCAGCAGGGTCGGGTCCGCGACACGCAGGTTGTCCCAGATGGCACGGTGCAGGTCGGCAAGGCGGCGACGTGGCGCTCCGGAGCCCAGCCGCCACTCGATGCGCGCCAAGGTGAGGGCGCCCGACAGAAACTCGGCCTCCGTCACGAGCGGATCGACCGCGACGTCGCGCCACAGCTCCTCCGGCGACGTGGTCTTCGGGTAATGCCGGGCGGCCGCAAGCTCTGCGGCGCGCTTGCTGACGTGGGGGTGCAGCCGTGACCACACGAGGTCGTGCACGCCCGGCAGTCGTGCGACGTCGACCGGGTACTGAGCGTGCCGGGCATAGGCCAGCCGCTGGGCCCGCGCGTCCACCGACAGTCCGCCGAGCGCCCAGGCGGCAACCGACGCGGCGGCAGCCAGGATCGCGGCCCCGATCCAGGCGGCTCCGGTCCAACCACCGCCGTCTGCAAGGCCCCCGCGCGTGAGGGCGAGGGCCAAGCCGAGCGTCACGAGGGGACCCCACACGCGGCAGTAGCCGATGGCGACGGACTTGAGGCCCAGCGTGACCGGCACCTCATGACCCGGCTCGCCACCGAGCTGCACCAGGTGCGAGCCGCGCGGAAACAGCGGCAACAAGCCGGCGAGGTGGACGAACTGCGTCGTGATGCTCCAGCCGGCGCACGCATCGACCGAGCCGTACGCCCGGCGCCAGACCTGCAGATGTTGGCGCCAGTCGATCACCGGCGGAGCCTACCACGCCTTATCGCCCGTTCGTCGCGGGCGCTCGCGGGCGCGGAGCTCGCGGGCGCGGAGCTCGCAGGCGCGGAGCTCGCGGGCGCGGGAGCCGTGGTCGCGGCCCCGTTCCGCGCGGCCGCGCTCACGGCGGCGGCGGTGGCGGCGGCATCGGCGGCGCGCCCGGAGGCGCCGCCAGAGCCGTGGCCTCGGGCGGCGCGAAGGCGAGCGGGAAGACGACCTTCACGACGCCGCCGTCGGGCGCCGGAAAGGCGAGCCCGTAGAACTGGCGCGTGACGCAGGAGGCCACACCGGCGTCGGGGAGATCGGTCTCTGCCGTCGCGGCCGAGACCGTGCCGTCCGCGCCGATGACGAAGCGGACCGTGACCGTGCCCGCGAGCCTCGGGCTCGCGACGAGGCCGCGCTCGTAGCAGGCGCGGAAGGCGCCGAAACGGAGGCGCGCGATGCGCTGGACGACCTCGGGCGGCAGGCGCCCCGACACCGTCACCCTGCCCATGCGCACCGCGGCGCCCTTCGGGCGGGGAGGACCCGAGACCGGGCGACTGCTGCCGAAGCCCGCGCCCGTGCCGAGGCCCGAGCCGTGGCCGAGGATGCCCACGCTGCCGGTGCCGATGCCCACGCCCGTGCCGCCACCTCCGAGACCGGTCCCCGCGAGGCCGAGCCCGCCGGCGCCGAAGGAGTCGCCGATCTCGTCGCCCCACATGCTGCCGGCGGCCGTGTCGCCTGCGATCTCGCCGAGGGCACCCGGCTCGCCCGTCCCGCGGAGCGCCTCGAGCAGGCCCGACTGCTGGGCGGCGAGGAGCTCCGTGAGTGTGGGCGCCCCGGCCTCGCCCGAGGCGCTCGGTGCCGCGGACGCGGCGGGGGGTGCTTCGCCGCCGACGACGACCGTCGCGACCGGCGCCGCCACCGCGACCGGGGGCGGCGGCGCGCTCGGCGCCTCGGGGCCGGTCGGCCCCGGGACGGTACCCGCGCCCGGCGTGCACGCCACTGCGGCGAGCGCCCCGACCATCGCAATCCACGCTGGACTTCTCACGTCCGTCTCCTCGCTCCTACGGTCCGGCAACCCTGCCCCGACCCGGTCAGGCGCGCAACCGTTCGGCAAGGTCCCCGCGCTCGAGGCCCCGCCGCTCAGGGGCACGCCGGCACGATCCGCGTCGCCTTCTCCCACTCGGCGTCGCTCGCCTCGACCGAGTACGTCTTGCCGGTCGTGCCGTCGAAGAGGCTCTCGGTCTCCGCAATGGAGATCCAGCGCGGGTGTGCTGGGGCGCCCGAGAAGGGCTCGAGGTCGACGCCGTCGCCAGCCAACAGACAATCGGTGGTACCCGCGTGCGTGGCACCCTTGCAGAGTGGCTGCACGCTGCCCGTGTCGAGGTCGATGTACGCGCCGGGCGGCTGGCCGTCGCTGGCCGGCACGACGGCGGCGTGGCGCTCGTCGAAGAGCACGAGCCGCACCGGCCTGATCCCGACGTGGTAGTTGTTGCCGTCACCCGCGAGGCTGATCCAAGGCAGCTTGCCAGAGGTGATGACGGTCGTGCGATCGACCGCGCCGCGCGTCGACCAGGTCGCCGCGAGCTCACGCACGCCGCCCGGGAGCGACCGCTCGTAAAGCATGCCCGTCCGGCCCTGCGAGGGGCTCGTGGCCCGCGCCACGAGCGAGGCCCCGACGGGGAGCCCCGTCGGGGGCGGGACCGCCCCGGAGCTTCGCACGGCGCGACCTCCCGGGCCGAGCGCCCAATCGCAGACCTCCCAACCGACGCTCGGCATGGAAAAGCCGAGGCACATCCGCCCATGCACGGCGTCGAAGCTCGCGGGTGCCCAGATGTAACCGCTCCATTCCGTCGTTCGGTCCTCGAAGCGCGTGACGGTGGACCGAAGGGTGTCGCCGACGGCGACGACCACCGAGGGAAGCCCTCTCGGCGGGCCCGGAGGCCCCTGCTCGCCCCAGAAGACGTAGCGCGAGTCGGCCGCGTAGGCGGCAGTCGTGGTCCCTGGACTGTCCTTCGAGCAAACGAGCCCTGGGCCACCGAACGTGGCCGTCGCGTCGCCCGTCGCAGTATCCAGCTCGACCAGCAGGCCTGCGTCGAGGTCGCACGCGACGAGCCGAGCGCCGTCGGTCCGCAGGGTCGCAGCGCCGAGGTTCTGGCGGAGCAGCTTCCCTTTCGCGAAGTCGACGAGGACCCGCCGCCACACGTCCACGAGCACGGTCGCACCGGCGTGAAAGACCTCGATGTGCGCCGGTAGCCGCGTGTCCCGATCCGGTGCCCACGGCACGCTGCCGAGCTCGGCGAGATCGCTTCGGCGCACGCGCAGCATTCGATGGGCATCCGCAATGTAGAGATCCGTGTCCCCCACGCCGACCAGACGGGTACGCCCGAGGCGCGTCATCGTGCCCGTCTTGAGCTCGACGAGGGTCACCTCGCCGTCGTGCTCCACCCAGAGCCGATCGCCGAGCAAACGCGCCGTGCCCCAGTCGACGAGGTACCGCAGCGCGAAACGATTCGGGCCGAGCTCGTACACGCGGCCGTCGTCGAGGAGCGCCCAGCCGGACGAGACGCCCGCATACCAGTCGTGCGGCTCGCGCCGCCATTCGGTCGCGTCGGTCCAACCCGCGAATCCCGGGCACACCGCGCGCGCCGCGCAGAACGTGCCGAGCGTCCGCTTCGCCGCGAACGCCTTCGTGGCCTCGGGACAGCCGAGGGCGCTCGCGACCGAGGTCGGTGCCGGTGTCGAGGCAGACGCCATGGCGGTTGCCGACGGTGCGCCGTGCAGATGGCCGGGCGCAGGTGGCAGCGGCCGAGTCGGGCCATGGCACCCGAGCGCCACCAGCAAGGGCAACGGCGCGAAGGCCACCGCCCGTGCGCGCCGGACGGACCGAGCGGCGTGCGTGCTCCCCGTGCCAACGTCGCGCGAGACAGCCTCCCCCGGATTGTCCTTGGCGAGAGCTCCGGCACGAGCGCGTCCATTCTGGACTGGCCCGTGTTGCTCGATGTTCGATGTTGCCATCTGCAGCTTGGAGCGCGGCACTCCCGCGGCCTCCCCGTGCCAGCGCTTGGTCCACGCACGTCAGGATGAGCGCATTGCCGAATGCCAGCAGCACAGTAGCACACCGTGGCCAACGTCCGCGCGAGCAGTACCGGCCGCCTCGTGCACGGTGAAGGCGAGGTCCCCGGGGTCGAACAGATCCTTCTCGTCCCAGAAGAGGTGCACCTTGCGGTAGATCGCGCTCCGACCGTCGGGCCGCGCGAGCACGGCGCTGTTGAACAGGCGCTCGCCCGCGCGCTCGCACAGCCCAGCCACGAGGTGCGTGCCGCGCTCGGCCGCGAAGGCGAGCAGGCGGGTGGTGGTCGGCCCGTCCGGGATGGGCTCGGCGAGCGCGCGCACCTCGTCGCGCGAGCGGAACTGGTAGCCCGTCGAGAAGAGCTCCGGCAAGACGGCGAGGTCGCACCCCGGCGGGACGGCCGCGAGCGCCGCCTCCACGTTGGCGGCGACCTCTCCGAAGCGCGGCGAGGTCT
>JADLAB010000726.1 GCA_020848455.1 Polyangiaceae bacterium | reverse complement strand
TGGTCCAGCGTATCCCCGTGCGCATCCGCTGGGCGGACGCGTCGCCCGACGTGGCGCTCCGCCCCGGCATGTCGGTGGCCGTCACCGTGCACACCGACGCGTCATGATGAAGCACATCCTCGTCGCGGTCGATTTCGCGCAGTCGTCGGAGCGCGCCGTCGACGTGGCCATCGACCTCGCGCGCGCGCTCGCCGCGCGGATCACCCTCGTCCACTCGAGCGCGGTGCCCGTCGTCGCCTACGAGAGCTCCGCGGCCTCGCTCACCGACCTCGTGACGCCGTGGAGCGAGGCGCGCGTGGCCCAGATGAAGGAGCGGGTCGCGGACGTCCGCCGGCGCTGGCCGCACGTCGACGGCCTCGTGCGCGAGGAGCCGCCGATCGAGGGCGTGCTCGCGACGGCGCGCGAGGTCGCGGCCGACCTCATCGTCGTCGGCACGCACGCGCGCCACGGCGTGGAGCGGCTGCTGCTCGGCAGCATCGCCGAGGGCATCCTGCGCGACGCGCCCGTGCCGGTGCTCGTGGTGCGCGCCCACGCGGCGCCCTGACGGCGCGGCCGGACCACCGTGGTCGAGGTCGCGCATCACGAGCTCGACGACGAGCCCGTAGCGGAGCAGCGCCACCGCCTGGCACCACGCCGGCTCGACGGGCACGCGCGGAGCCGCCGAGCTGCTGGCCGACCGCGCTTGGATCGCCTAGCCTCGGCGACCGATGACAGGCGACGGTCTACTCGGTCGCCGCCACGACGTCGTGTCACGCCACGACGAAGGCGCGCCCTTGCGGCTCCGGGTCGAGCGCCAGCTCGGCTACGTGCGCCAGGGCTACAAGATGGCGAAGTGGGTCGAGCGCTTCGAGCGGGTCGAGAGCTTCGACTCGATCGGCAAGGGCCAGGGTGGCCGGCGTGACGACCTGCTCGACGACTAGCCGTCGGACGCCGGGATCGGGATCGGCATCGCGTACACCACCGCGCCGCGCCGTGGCGGGTCGTGGCGCAGCACGTACAGGCAGGCGTCGTCGGCCGCGAGCGCTTCGACGACCGGCGCGCCGAAGGAGTCGAACTGCTTCGCGGCCCCGGCGGCGTGGCCGAGGCGGTAGAGAAGGGCGCCGTTCAGGTTGTGGACGGTCTGGCGCTGGAGCCAGAAGAGCTCGCGCGCGTTCCACGCGAAGGGCGAGGCCGGCACCACGGGGGCGGCGATGCGCGCTGGCTCGCCGCCGCCGAGCGGCACGCGCAAGACGAGATCGGTGGCAGGGACCACGAGGTCGCTCCCGGCGCGGAAGAGCCCCAGGGGCAGGGCGAGGTCGCTCGCCACGGTCTCGGCGCCGCCACGGCCGTCGAGCGGGATGCGCAGGAGGCGGCGCGACTCGGGCTCGGCGACGTAGGCGCGGTCGCCCTCGACGAACAGGCCGGGGTACCGGCACGCCGCGTCGCTGTTCTTGGTCTCGCCGACGGGCCACGTCGCGACCGTCTCGACCGGGCCACCCGCCAGGGGAGCGCGCAGGAGGTGCGCCTGGCCCGCCTCGCCGCAGCCGACGCCGTAGAGGCTCGACCCGACGGCCGCGATGCGTGGCGCGAGCGCGTCCGCGACGACGGTCGCCTCCCCGCCCGCCTTGGCCAGCCGCACGACGGTGCTCCCGCGGGTGAAGAACAGGTCGCCCTCGGTCGGGACGAGGCTCGCGGGCCACGTCGCCCCGGTGTGCGTCCCGACCTTCGTGAGCGCCTTGCTCGCCTCGAAGGGCTCGTCGAGCTTCACCTCGAAGACCACGGTGCGCGCCTGGTCCTCGGCCGCGAGCAGGAACAACGACGAGCCCGAGAGCACCATCTCCATCGCCTCGGCGGGAGCCGGCAACGTCGCGAGCTTGACGAGCGCCTTCGACCCCAGCGCCGGGCAGCGAGGCACGGGCGCCGGCCGAGCGGAGCTCGCGCTCCCTGCCACCGACGGTGCCGCGGTCGGGGCGCCCGTCGCGACCGAGGTCGCCTCGCCCGGCGTCGCGCGCGCGCTCGGCGCCACGGACGCGCTCGCTGGCGCAACCGCGGACGCGCTCGTCCGCGGAGCCGTGGCGCTCGGCGCGGCGCTGCGGTCGCCCCCTCCGCACCCGAGCGCGAACGTCCCGACGATCGCGAGCATCGCCACCGCCTGTGCCGGGATCTCGCCCATCGCCGAGCGTGTGCTCATCGCGTGCTCCATCGCCGTCTCTCCGTCTCTCCGGCGGTCGTCGGGCGCGAGTCTACCTCGCGCCGAGACCGTGTGCGACGCGGAGCAGCCGAGGTCGGCGGCTGCGCACTTCCATGGTGCAGGCTCGAGGCCGCTCTCCGGGCGAGCCGCGCATCATTCGCCGCGCGGTCCGAGCACGGCGAGTCCGGCGAGCACGGCCCCGGCCTCGACGGCTCCTCTGCGCGCGGGACCATCGAAAGCCCCGAGCAAGCCCAATCTCGCCCCGGTGGTGTATCAAGACATCGTTTCCACTTTCTGTATCAGGACATCGTTTCCACTTCATTAAGGGCGGATGCCCTTCGAGGAGTGTCGAGCGATGAGCAAGAAACTCGAGTTTGCTGG
>JADLAB010000725.1 GCA_020848455.1 Polyangiaceae bacterium | reverse complement strand
TCGCGCGCATGCTCGCCGGCGACAAGGCGAGCACGGCCACCGAGCGGGCGGCGCGCGAGCTGCTCCAGGCGGTGCGCGCCTCCGCGCCGGCGTGAGGCGCGGGCCCGAGCTCGGTCTGCGCCTCGCGCGGCCGGCGCCGCGCGCGGCCGGCGCTCAGCCGAAGGTGCCAGGGAAGCGGTCGCTGTGGACGAGGGGCGCCGAGCGGCGCGTCAGGACCTCGCAGCCGGACTTGGTCACGACGATGGTGTGCTCGAACTGCGCCGACAGCGAGCCGTCGCGCGTGACGGCGGTCCAGCCGTCCTCGAGCACCTCGACGTCGTAGTTGCCGAGGTTGATCATCGGCTCGATGGTGAAGCACATGCCCGCGCGCAGCCGCATGCCCGAGCCGCGCGTGCCGATGTGCGACACCTGCGGGGGCTCGTGGAAGTTGCGGCCGATGCCGTGGCCGACGAAGGCGCGCACCACGGAGCAGCCCTGGGCCTCGGCGAAGTGCTGGATCGCGGCGCCGATGTCGCCGAGGCGGGCCCCGTCGCGGACCTCTGCGATGCCGAGCGCGAGCGCGTGGCGCGACACCTCGGTCACGTGCTTGGCCTCGGGCGAGGGGTCGCCGATGTAGAAGGTCGCCGAGGTGTCGCCGAAGAACCCCTTGTAGATGGACGTGACGTCCACGTTGACGATGTCGCCGGGCTCGAGCACGCGCTTGTCCGGAATGCCGTGGCACACCACCTCGTTGACCGAGGTGCACACGCTCTTCGGAAAGCCGTGGTAGTTGAGCGGCGCCGGCCAGGCCCCGCGCCGCACCGTGTCCTCGTGGACGAAGCGGTTCAGGTCCTCGGTGGTGAGCCCCGGCGCCAGCATGGCGTCCACGCCGTGGAGCGTGGCGGTCGCCATCTGGCACGCCTCGCGCAAGAGATCGACCTCGCGCACGCTCTTGATCGACACGTTGTTCAACGAACGCTCGCTGCCCCGAAACATCATGGTGGATCGCCCCGCCCCTGCACTTCTTCCAGCGCCGCTGCCTCCTGGATCACGGCCGCGACCTCCGGGGTGTCGGCCGTGAGGTGGAAGTGCACCGCGGTGCCCTCGGGTCCCGCGAAGCGATGCAGGAAGCCGATGAAGATGAACTTGCCGCTGTTGAGCTCGTTCTCGACGGTGCGCACGATGGCGAAGCCCGGGCTCTCCGGGCCGACCTGCAGCTCGAAGGCGCGCTCCTCGATGCGCGGCGGCATCAGGGCCGGCAGGCCCGCCCGCACGCTCAGCGTGTAGAGCGCCTTGGCGCCGGCGCGGTTGACCGTCAGCGAGGTGACGAGGAGGCGCGCGACCACCTCGGCCTCGGCCGCCCGCGTGCGCAGCAAGGGGTCGAGGGCGGGGGAGCGACCGTCGAGCGACAGGCCCACGGCCGCGGGGTGGATCGAGTCGTCGAAGAGGTCGTGCAGGGTGCCCCGCCACGGGGGCAGCACCGGTCCGTCCGGGGTGGACGACCCGTCCTTGCCCGTGCGCGTGCACGCGCCGAGCAGGCCGGCGGCGAAGAGGGCCAGCGCGCCCCGCCGATGGAACGGCGGCCCGCTGCTTTCGTGGGCATCCGACTCGCGATCCATGAATTGTCCGGCCCTCGCCATACACCTGTCTGCGGAGCCCGTCTCCCCTGCTCGAGCGGTGGGGCGGCGCGCCGGGCAGCATCTTTGTTTCGCGGCCGGTCCATCGATTTGTCACGTGGCCCGTCCAACGGCCAGCCGAAACGCACTACCCGCCCGCCCCTCGGGTCGGGTCCTCCGGCCGAGGCGCCCCCTCGCAGCCAGGACGTCGCGATCGGGCTCTCGTCCGCGCGCGACCCGGCGGCGCTTGCCGCCACCGGCGACGGGGCGCTAGATTGACCGCGTTGAGGGAGACATGAAGCAACACAAGAGGTTGGGCTCGTGGCTTGGGATCGCTCTCGGCGTCGCGGCCTTCGGGGCGGCGTTCGATGCTGGCGCCGCCAAGCCGACGAAGGACAAGGTCTCCGCCGAGGCGCCGACGCTGCCGACCGCGATCGCGTTGACGCCGGCCAAGCTCGCCTTCGGGCAGAAGCCCCTCGAGGTCGGTGCGGTGTACGACCCCGTCATCGACGCCGACCACCTGAAGGAGCTGCAAGACGCGCAGCCCGGCGTCCAGATGGACTCGCTCCTCGCCGAGATCGCCGAGAAGAAGCGCCTGTTCCGCCGCACCTTGCTCGAGTTCAGCAAGATCAACACGAAGTGGGACTCGACGCCGCTCGCGACCGAGTACACCTACGACAACCAGGAAGCCCTGATGGTCTACTCCCGCAAGGGCAAGACCCGGTACTTCTTCTTCATCCAGAACAAGCTCTTCAAGGTCATCGACGAGCTCAAGCTCGGCGAGAAGAGCAAGTACGGCCCGGACTTCAAGTCGGCCGTCGAGGTCCTGAACAAGGTGATGGGCATCGAGGGCCGCCTGCGGGCGCCCGACGCCGCCGCGGGCCGACCCTTCGAGGAGGTCGACTGGCGCGACTCGCAGACCCACGTGCGCGCGATCAACTGGGGCGACGGCAAGGTCGGCTTCGCCTACGAGGACAAC
>JADLAB010000724.1 GCA_020848455.1 Polyangiaceae bacterium | reverse complement strand
GACGGCGCGCGGCACGCGTGTCACGCGACACAGCTCGCGCAGGGCGAGGGGCTCGGGCGACGCGACGAGGAGCGCTTCGACGAGCTGCTTCAGGTGCTCGCGGCCGAGGGTGGTGCCCGCGGTCGCGGCCTGCCGCCAGAGCTGCGCCCATGCCGAGGTGCGGAAGTTAGTCGTGTCGGTGGTGATCATCGTCGTTCGCCCCGGGATCCTCGCCCGCCTCGGGCGTCGTCGGTGACGCCGGCTCGTCGCTCGCCTCCGGGGCCTCGAGTGCCTCTGGGGCCGCGGGCTCCTCCGGCGCACCGCGCGCCGACGGAGGCTCGTCGTCCGGGCTCGCGCCGCCGCCCGGGGCATCCTCCCCGCCCGCGGCGTCGGTGAGCTCGTCCTCCGCCTTGGCGTCCTCGGCCTCCGCGTCGTCCGACTCGTCGTCGTCGTCGTCCGACTCATCGTCGTCGTCGTCGTCGTCGTCGTCCGACTCATCGTCGTCGTCGTCGTCCGACTCGTCGTCGTCGTCGTCGTCGTCCGACTCATCGTCGTCGTCGTCGTCGTCCGACTCCTCGTCGCCCGGACCCTCGGCGGAGGGCTCGTGCTCGGCGCCGTCGGCCGGGGCAGGGGGCTCGACCTCTTCGGCCGCGGCGGGCGCAGCCTCGGCGCCGTCGGCCGAGGCAGCGGGCTCGATCGCCTCGGCCGCGGCGGGCGCGAGCTCCGCCCGGGCGGGCTCGGTCGGTGCGCTCTCCGATGGGGGCAGCGCCGCGAGCTCGATGTAGATCGGCGCGAGCGAGTCCTCCTGCACGACGCGCACGAGGCGCAGCCGGCACATCTCGAGCAGGGCCAGGAACGTCCCGACGAGCTCGAGGCGTGTCGTCTGGCCGTCGGCCGAGCCCCGCGCGCTCTCGAACAGATCTTCGAAGCTCATGCGCCCCCGCGCGTGCATGAGGTCGGTGAGCTCGACGATGCGCTCGGCGATGCTGACGCGCTCGAACAGGATCTGGTGATCCGTGCGGATGTTGGAGCGCCGGAGGATCTGGTCGAACGCGTCGAACAGCCGGAACACGTTGCCCGGCGCGAACGGCGCCGCTCCGGGCGGGGTGGGCTCGCGGCTCCCGCGGTCGAAGACCTCGCTCCCGAGCGCGCCGCGCTCCCCGAGCTGGGCGGCGGCGTCCTTGTACTTCTGGTACTCGAGCAGCCGCCGCACAAGCTCGGCCCGCGGATCGAGCTCCTCCTCGTCGCTGCCCTCCTCGGCCGTGTCGTCGGGGGCGCTCGGGACGAGCTCCCGCGACTTGATGTGCACGAGCGTCGCCGCCATGAGCAGGTACTCGCTCGCGACGTCGATCTGCAGCCAGCGCATCATCGAGAGGTACTCGAGGTACTTCTCGGTGATGAAGCCGACCGGCAGCTTCAGGATGTCGAGCTCGTGCTTGCGGATGAGGTGGAGCAAGAGGTCGAGCGGTCCCTCGAAGCCCTCGATCTGCACCCGGTAGACGTCGTCGGGCGGCGCCGCTTCGGCCAGGGCGGGCGGCCGCTCCGCCGGCGCCGGCGCGCGCTCGCGCCGCGAGCGCGCCTTCGCGGGCCCGGGCTGCGGAGCCGTGGCCTCGGGCACGGGGACGGGCGCGGGTTCGGCAGCGGGCGCGGGCTCGGCGACGGGCGCGGGCTCGGCAGGCTTGGCCCCGGGCGCATCGCCCGCCGCGGGCGTCGCCGGGTCGGCGTCGCGGGCCGCGTCGGGGTGGTCCGAGCCAGTCATGGGTCCGCTGGCTTAACAAAAGGTCCGGGTGGACGCGAGCACGTTTGCACGCGAAGCCGTGCAACCACTTGCCACCGCGGAGTGCGCGCGAAAGCATGCAGGCATGACCCGCCGGCTCCCCGTCGCCCTCGTGCTCGGCGCCGCCCTCGGGGCGAGCGCTCGGCCGGCGCACGCCGACGGGACGAAGGGCGCACCGGAGCCTCACACCGGGCCGTCCGGCGGGACCGAGCCCGACGCCGCGCCTCGCGCACCGCAGCCGCCGCCCCCGCCCGCGCCCGAGGATCGCTGGCAGCGCCACCCGTACACGTTCTTCCAGCTCGGGCCGGCCCTGCTCGCTCTGCCCGCGGCGGAGGTGTGCCCGGTCTCCCCCGACAAGTGCGAGCCCGGCGAGACGAGCCTCGCCGTCAGCGTGCAGAACCTCTACCGGGTCAGCGATTTCGCCTTCGGAGCGAGCGCGACCTTCGGCATCGGGCTGCGCCGCGATGCGGCCGTCGGCGACCCCGCGCTCGAGCGCGACCACACGCGGAGCTACTTCCTCGTCGAGGGGCTGTTCCGCTACTACCTGCCCGGGGTCGGCAGCACCTGGCAGTGGTGGATCGGCCCGTCGCTCGGCGTCGTCATCCTGAACGACACCTGGAGCGTGCTCGCCGACCGCGAGCCCTACTCCGACACCGACTTCGTCGGCCCCCGCAACACCAGCATGGCGACCGAGGGCGCGGCGCTCGGCATCATCGCGGTCGGTGGGGCCTGGGCGTTCGCCGACGAGTGGCTGTTCGGGACCCACTTCCGGTACTCGAACTGGGTCCTGCCGTCCGAGCGCAACAAGACGCCGACCAACGACTACGCCTCGCTCGCGGGCCGCATCGACGTGTTCGACGTGGGGCTCGAGCTCGCCTACCGGCTGGCGATCTGAGGGGCCGGCGGTCGGGCGACATTGACGCGAGCCATGCGGATCGGTACGCCTCGGCTGCCCTGATTCCGGGCTGTGTGCTCGGGCCGCCTCGCGGCCGGAAGAACGGTCATGTCCCTCGACCTCGCTGCCCTCGGCGCCACGACGGAGCCCCACCGCCACGCCTACGACTGGAGGAGCCTCGCGCTCTACGCGCTCGGCATCGGCGCGCGCCGCGACGAGCTCGCGTACCTCTACGAGAACGCGCCCGGCGGCCTGCGGAGCTACCCGACCTACGCGGTCGTCCCGGCCTTCCCGCCGGTGGTCGAGCTCATCGGGCGCTCCCGGGCGGACATGGCGATGGTCGTCCACGGCGGCCAGAAGGTCTTCGCGCGCCGCCCCCTGCCGCCGAGCGGAGAGCTCGAGACGGTCGGCACGCTCAAGGGCCTGTACGACCTGAAGAAGTTCGGGCAGCTCGTCATCGAGACCGAGAGCCGCGCCGGGGGCGAGATCGTGTTCACGACCGAGTGGTCGATCATCGTGCGGGGTGCCGGCGGCTTCGGCGGCCCGCGGCCCCCCGGCGACGACGCCCCGGCCGCGCCGAAGGACCGCGAGCCGGACTGGACCGTGGAGCAGGCGACGAGCCCCGAGCAGGCCCTCCTCTACCGGCTGAGCGGCGATGTGAACCCGCTCCACGCGGACCCGGCGTTTGCCGCGAGCGTGGGGTTCCCCGACGGGCCCATCCTCCACGGCCTCTGCACGTACGGATTCATGGCGCGGGCGGTCGTCGGCCGCGTGGCCGAGGGCGACGCCGCTCGACTGCGCGCGCTCGGCGCGCAGTTTCGCAAGCCGGTCTGGCCCGGCGACACCCTCGTCACGAGCGGCTGGTCGCTCGGCGAGGGTCGGTACGCGCTCGCCGCGAGCGTGAAGGGGCGGCCCGAGGCGGTCGTCGGCAACGCGTGGGCGCACGTCGCTCCGTGAAGACATTCGAGTAGGGAAGCGAAATGGCGAAGGACGAGGACGAGAAGGCGAAGTCGGGCGGCAAGGCGAACGTCGCCAAGACCGAGGTGGCTGGCCCGTCGTCGAGCGCCGTGCGCGCCGCCGCCCGCACGGACGAGGCGGACGACGAGGACGAGGAGCTCGAGGACGAGGCCGACGACGACGAGGCCGACGACGACGAGGCCGACGACGACGAGGCCGACGACGACGAGGCCGACGACGACGAGGCCGACGACGACGAGGCCGACGACGACGAGGCCGACGACGACGAGCCTACGGCCAAGGCGAAGGCCAAGGGCGAAGCCGACGACGACGAGGCCGACGAGGAAGAGGAAGAGGAAGAGGGCGAGGACGAGGCCGACGAGGAGGCCGAGGACGAGCACGGCGACGAGGACGAGCACGACGACGAGGACGAGCTCGAGGAGGGCGGCGACGGCAAGAAGGACGAGGCCGAGCACCGCTTCTGGTGGGCGCCGTACCTCGTGCTCGGCCTGCTCTTGCTGGTCGGGCTCGCGGGCTTCTTCGGCCTGTTCAACAACGTGCTCGGGTTCCTCGCGGCCAACAAGCCGGGCACGCCTGCTGCGACCACCACGGCCGCGCATGCCGAGGCACCGGCTCCGAAGGCACCCGCCGCGCAGCCGCCCGCGAAGCCGACCCAGGCGGCGGTCGCCGAGGCGCCGGTGTTCGGTGCCCGGCAGATCCTCGTGCAGTGGAAGGGCTCGCAGGACGCCCCCCCGACGGTGACGCGCACGAAGGAAGAGGCGCTCGCGCGCGCCAAGGAGGCGCTCGGCAAGGCGAAGGGCGGCGCGAAGTTCGAGGAGCTCGTCGGGACCTACTCCGACGAGCCCGGCGCGGCGGCGCGCGGTGGCGACATGGGCAACTTCCGGCGCAACACCCAGCCATCGGTGCTGCAGACGCAGCTCGAGAAGACGAAGGTGGGCGAGGTCCTGGCCGAGCCGGTCGAGAGCCCGCGCGGCTACCACGTCGTCTTGCGTACGAAGTGAGGCCGAGGCTCGGCCGAGCCGACACGCTCACTCGAGCGCGGCGAGCAGGGCGGCGAGGCGCTTCTTCTTGTCGGCCAGCGACAGGCAGCGCTTGGCGCGCTCGTCGGGCGACATGCCGGCGGTGAGCACGCGCGTCTCGTCGCCGATGCCGACGACGCGCTTGCCCTTGCGGGCGACGAGCCACTCGGCCTGCGGCATGCCCGCGGCCTCGGCGTGCCCGAAGCGTACGGCGCCGTCGCCGAGGGCCTTCTCCTCGGCGGCACCGGCGAGCTTGCCGAGGGTGCCGAGCACGTCCCGCCCCTGGGCGTCGTCCGCCCGCACGATGGAGAGCATGCGCCAGCGCTGCTCGCCGTCTCGGTAGTAGCCGAAGGCGCCGGGGCCGACGCCCGCGACGTCGAGCACGTCGCCGGTCACGTGGCGCACGCCGAGCGGCAGGAGGTCGGGTTTCGGCAGCTCCGCCGCGGCGACGGGCAGCTCGGTCGCGCCGGCGAGCCCGTCGCCCAGGGCCTTGACGAAGGAGGGCAGGAGCTTGTCGGCGCGCGCCTTGATGTCCGCGGCCGAGGCCTTGTCGTCGTTGAACGTGACCTCGGCGAGCATGGCCCCACGCCACAGGTAGGCGTTGCCGGTGCCGAGCGCCGCGGCGCCGCCCCCCGCGATCGGCCGCGGCGTGTCGGGGTGCGCGGGATCGCCATCGCCGACCACGCGCTTCGTGAACATGGCGTAGGCCTGCTCGGGCGCGTCGAAGGTCGAGAGGTACACGTCGAGGCTCGACGCCGAGCCGCCGCCGTCGACGTAGCGCACCTCGACGACGCGCTTGACGTGGTGGCGCTTGTAGATCTCGCACTCGCCGTCGAAGACGTCGCAGATGCCGTCGATGCCCTGCTTGGCGCCGTCGCCGAAGCCCTTGTCGCTGCCGGCCGGATCGAGGCAGTAGCCCTCGAACGACTTCGGTAGTCCGGCGACGTTGCCGGGGTCGTTGACCCGCGCCTCGCCACCGCACACGACCGGCCGCGCCGGTGCGGGCGGTGGCGGCCGGCGGGCCGACTCGGCCGTCGCCTTGTCCGAGCCGGAGCCCCCACAGGCCGCGGCGAGCAGGCTCGCCACGCAAGCGAGGCCCATCAGGGGGCGGCGCCACCGGTTGCGCAGGGTCGGGGCCACGGGGTCGGGGGATGTCGTGTGCATGTCTCCATTCCGGGTGAGAGATGGGCCCGTCGGCTGGGCCCCGGGCGCGCGTCGTGTGCTACGCGATGGTGCCGAGGCGCGCAACCTGGTACAGATCCGGGCCCCTGGCGGGGCGGCTCGGGTGGCCGCGCGGGCTCCTCGGGACCCGAACCATTTTTCATAGTCGCCGCATCGTTTGCCGCGCGGACCCTCTCCCGGAAGCCCTCGAGGTGCGCAGAGTGCCGGAAACACGGTCCTCTGCGGGTACTTGGCCAGGCACGAGCCTTGCTTTTCGATTCCGGCGTGAGCGTGTGTCCGTCGTCTGAGCCTACCCACCCGAGCAGCGAGCGCCGTGCCGTCGCCGTCTCGCGAAGGCGTGCGCGCCGCACTTCGGGCGGCTTCAGCATGGCGGAGCTGCTCGTGACCATCGCCATCATCGGCATCCTGGCGAGCCTGGCCTCGCCGATCTTCATCCGGCTCATCCGCGACCGGCGCTCCCAGCACGCCGCCGAGGAGTCGGCGCGCATGTTCGAGGGCGCCCGCGCGCGAGCCATGGGGCGTGGCGGTGCGGTCGTCGTGCGCTGGAATGCGAACGCCGGCACGCCGACCCCCGCCGACCCGAGCGGGCACCTGACGATGCTCGAGGGGGTCGACGACACGTTCGTCAACGTGGCCTGCGTCGTCCCGGCCGAGGGGTGCTGCGGCGCCTGGCAGGCGGGCAACGGGTCGCGCTACATCGCGAGCTTCGACGAGCGCTCGGCGCAGTACGACTCGACTGCGATCACGCTGCTCGACGCGGGCGGCTCGCAGCGCGACTACGCCGAGGTGTGCTTCTCGCCGCGCGGCCGCACGTTCGTGCGCTTCGCCCCCGGCGGCAGCGGGCAGGCGTCCGGCTTCCAGCCGCTCACGGGCGTGCTCCGGATGCAGGTGCAGAACACGCGCACCGGCATGGTGCGGCAGATCGTGGTGCCCCCGAACGGCAACGCGCGCGTGCGAGGAGACCTATGACGACGCGAGCCCGAACGCTCCGGCGGCGGCGGCGCGACGCCGGCTACACCATCGTCGAGGTGATGATGGCCCTCGGCCTGCTCACGACCGGCATCGTCGGCATCGTGGCGATGGAGAAGACGAGCATCCTCGGCAACGCGAGCGCCCGCAACCTCGATGCGGCGCGCACGGTGGCCTCGACCTGGATCGAGCGGCTGCGGGCCGACGGCGTCGCCTGGACCGACGCGGGGGGCATGCCCAACATCGGCAACACGCGCTGGCTGAAGGCCGTGGGCGCCGATTTCCCGACCGTCACGCCGCCGGAGGGCGTCTGGTTCGTGCCCGACACGGACCCGAACGCCACCGACGGCATCTCGGAGACGGCCGACGTGCGGGGCCAGGACACGGCCGCGCCGAGCGAGGTCGCGTTCTGCACGCACGTGCGGCTGACGCAGCTCCTGCCGACCATGGTCCGCGCCGAGGTGCGCGTGTTCTGGCTCCGCGACAGCGGCTACGGCAAGGGGCAGGGCACGAACGCCAACGCCGAGAGCGGCACCCTGAACGGCGCCGATCTCTGCAACGCCGATCCGGCCTACGTCGACGCCATCAGCGACGAGGTCCGTCGTTACCACTTCGTGTACGTCTCGAGCGCCATCCTGAGAAACGATGCTGCGAGCTGATCTCCACCCGCGCCTCTCGGACGCACGCGCTCGGCGGCGCGCTGCGGCGACGTCCGGCCGGCGCGCGCGCGGCTTCACGATGGTCGAGCTCATGGTCGCGCTCCTCATCGGGACCCTGATCGCGGCGGCGGCGTTCCTGCTCGCGCGCCAGGCGACGACGGTCTTCCAGAACGAGGCGCGGATCTCGTCGGCGCAGTTCGGCGTGAGCATCGGGATGTCGCGCCTGCAGGCCGATCTGCAGCGCGCCGGCTTCATGTCGTCGCCCGCGATCGCCAAGGATCCGACGCGCTGCGGCTCGATGGCCGACTGGCCCGAGGGGCTCAAGCTCCTGTCCGCCGTGACCATCGAGGAGGGCGGCTCGGTCGTGCGCCACGGCGGCGATCACGCGCTCTCGGGCGCCAACGGGCTCAATCCGGACGCGATCATCATCGGCGGCGCGATCTCGACGACCGAGCAGTTCGCCGTCCGCGGCGTGTTCCCGGGCGCGACCGGCGGCAAGGACCTCGTCTTCGAGGTGCGGAGCGGCCCCTACCAGCGCACCATGGGCGCCGACCCCGCCAGTCCGAACAACTGCCCGCAGCGGCTCGAGGACATCTTCCGGGTCGGCCGCTTCCTGCGCATCGTCGATGCCGAGGGGCGGGCCAGCTACGGGGTCATCAGCGCGGTCGACATGAACGACCCGACGCAGCCGCGCGTGAGCCTCGCGGCTCCGCCCATCATCCCGACCAAGGACGCCGGCTCGCCGTGCGGTCCGTCGGGGGGCTTCGCGACCGGCACCCTGGTCAACCCCGTGGCGCGCGTGCTCTACGACCTCCGCGCGGTCACGGCGGCGGCCTATCCCCGCTACGCCGGCCTCTACAGCAAGGCGCAAAATCCGGGGTCGGCCTACCACGTGGGCGTCGGCGAGCCCGCGCGGACCGAGCTCGTGCGGGTGGAGCTCGACGCCGACGGCGAGGAGCTCGACGACACCCTCGAGGTCGTCTCGGAGTTCGCCGTCGACCTCAAGTTCGGCATCACCTCCGCGACGGCGGGCACGAGCCCGGTCGTCACGCACGTCCCCATCGGCGCGCCGGCCGTGTACACGACCGCCGCGCCGCTCGACGGCGGTGGCACGCCCGAGCGCGTGCGCGCCGTCCAGGTGCGGCTGAGCACGCGCGCCAGCGTGCGCGATCGCGACGTGGGCCTGGCGGCGCCTTCGCAGGGCGGCCTCTACCGCTACGGCCTCGGCGCGAACGCCGGCTTCACGCGCATCCGCACGCTCGTCGCGGACGTCACGCTGCCGAACCTCGCGGGGATCATATGGTGAGCCGGACGCTCGGGGCAGCGCTCTCGGAGGGCCGTCGCGTGCGGCGGGTCCGGCGGCGCGCGCGTGGCGCCGCGCTCTTCGTCGTCATGCTGGTCATCGCCCTCCTGTCGGGGCTCGGCCTGTTCGCGGTGCGCCAGGCGACGCTCTCGGTGCAGTCGAGCGGCTTCGGCCGTCAGATGACGCAGACCCACTACGTCACCGACTACGCCGTGCTGGCGGTCGCCGGCGACCTCGCGACCGATCGGCGCCAGGGCTACGCCGAGATGATGGCGTCGGGCAAGGACCAGGCCTGCAAGCACTACGGCGACGTCGACAACGCGACCTGCATGCGCGTGACCTACGCGGGCGTGAACGAGCAGGTGCGCCTCTACAACGGCGCGGCGGATCTGCTCGTGCCGCAGGATCAGGGCCCGCCGGTGACCCCCGGCAGCCTCGGGCCGGCGCCGATCGAGGGCGACATGCTCGTCGAGCTCACCGATCTCGGGCCGGCCTCGCCGCCCGTCGCCGGGATGAACCTGAGCGACCCCAGCAACTCGCCGCAGTTCATGGCGCTGACGCTGTCGGCCACCGGGCAGACGCGTCCGCCGCCGGCGGTGCCGGGCGTGTGCGACATCGTCTCGACGACCTCGATGGGCGTCGAGCAGTCGCGCGCCCACATCGTCATCGGTCCCATCGTTCCGCCCGCGCCCGTTCCCTAACCCACACCCCGCGAATGACCATGCGTACGCTGAGCAAGATCCTCACGGTTTCGACCGCGCTCGGCGCGAGCCTCGCGGCCCCGAGCGCGCTCGCGCAGCAGGACATCAATCCGCCGCTGCCGAACGTGCTGCTGCTCGTCGATACCTCGGGCTCGATGGAGTACATGCCCGACGGCTCGCTGCCGGCGAACTGCACTCCGGGGGCGACGAGCGACGAGAACCGCTGGACGACGCTCGTCGAGGTGCTGACCGGCACGGTGAAGAACCGCTCGTGCTACCGGCAGAGCCGCTTCTCGACGCCGTTCATCAACGAGTACGGCATCGGGGGCGAAGCGCCCTACGACAAGAACTACTTCCTGCCCTTCCACCGCATCCTGTCGAACAACTGCACGCTCGGCCCGGGCACCTTGCCCGCCAACGCCTTCGACTGGACCTCGGGCTCGCTCAAGTACCATCGCTACGACAACACCGGCACGACCTGCGCGTCGCCGGAGCTCTGGGATCAGAACCCGGACGGCCTGCTCGACGTGTTCCGCGACCGCGTGCGCTTCGGCTTGATGACCTTCGACCCGAAGAGCGACCCCGGGACCGGGCTCACGTCCCCGACGACGCACAACGCGACGACCGGCATGAGGGGCACCTGGAGCTACTTCCTCGACTGGCAGACGAGCGGCTCCGGTGCCGCCGGCGGTCACCCGCCCAATTGCGCCCAGCAGCCGCTCGAGGTCGGGGCGCGCAACCCCGCGGCGCCGCCCTGGGAGGGTCGACTCATCTCGATGGGGCGCTCGGACGCGACGCTCGCGCAGGTGCAGACGACGAACGACCACGTGCAGCTGGCGCTCATGGCGATGCGCCCGTTCGGCGCGACTCCCCTCGCCGGCCTCATGACCGACGCGTACACCTTCCTGCGCGACGACGCCTCGAAGGATCCGCTCGACACGACGCAGTACTTCGCCCCGGCCAAGGATCCGCGCTTCGGCGGCGGCTGCCGGCAGAGCTACATCATCTTGCTCTCCGACGGCGAGCCGAACCTCGATCTGCGCACCGAGTGCGAGCAGGCGGGCGGGTCGTGCCCGTACGGGCAGCCCTACGAGATCGCCAAGGCGCTCGCCGCGCCGGCCGATCCGAAGCTGACGGTGAAGACCTTCACGGTCGGCTTCGGCCTGTCGAGCCCCGGCGGGGTCGACTGCAACACCCTGCAGATGCCACTCGACTACCAGCCGGGCGGCAAATGCGTGGGCGCCCAGGGCTCGTTGAAGGCGTGCTGCACGCTGGCGCGGGTCGCGTACGAGGGCGGCACGAGCAAGGCCTACTTCGCGGACGACATCGCGAGCCTGCGCTCGGTGCTCTCGAACGTGCTCGGCGCGATCGCCGTGGGCTCGACCAGCCGCACGCTGCCCGCCTTCGGCAGCGGCACGGCGTCGAGCGGCGGCGGCAACGCGCCCGCCAAGAGCTACGAGTTCGTGAGCTCCTTCGCGCCGATGCACGGCGAGCTCTGGGCGGGCAACCTCGAGCGCAAGCGCTACGCCTGCGAGACCAACAACGGGCAGCTCGAGGCCGTGCCGAAGACCGTGGACCCCACGAAGGGCGACGACTTCGCGGCCAACGTGAACCAGGGCAAGGCGGCGCGGGCGCGCAAGTTCCTCACCTTCGTCGGCACCGAGACCGTGGTCAACGGCACCCCGACGGTGCGCTCGCGCGGCACGATCCGCCCGTCGGTGAGCAGCGACGAGGGGCTCGGCGTCTACGGCGGCACCGAGGTGAGCGGGGACTACGCGGCCGTCGCGTCGGCCCTGAAGTCGACCCCGCTCGCCATGGAGCTCGTGCCGATGCCGGCGATGTGCTCGGCCGCGAACCTCGGCGCCGCGAGCGCCGGCGACTGCGCCGAGCGCCTGGCGCGCTGGGAGCTCGGTGGCAACAACGGCGGCGGCCTGCCCACGCGCAGCGGCAACGAGTTCGGCGCCATCTACCACGCGACGCCGACCATCAAGGGCGCGCCGAACGAGTTCCTGCGCGACGAGTCCTACGCGCTCTTCGCCGAGCAGCAGGCCAAGCAGCCGCTCATGCTCTACACCGCGACGACCGACGGGCAGATGCACGCCTTCAAGGTCGCCTCGAACGACCCGCAAGATCAGTCGGTGCTCGGCGACAAGCTCGAGAACAACGAGCTCTGGAGCTTCCTGCCGCCCTACGTGCTGCCGGGGATCGCGAGCCAGTACCCGGCGACGCAGCAGATCCTGCTCGACGGGCCGGCCACGGTGAAGGACGTCGTGTTCCAGCGCACCCTCGGCCAGGCCAAGGCCGGGACGGCGGGGTGGCGGCGCGTGCTCGTGGCCGGCGGCCGCGGCGGTGGGCCGTTCTACTACGCGCTCGACGTGACCGACCCCGACAAGCCGACCTTCCTCTGGCAGATCAGCAAGACGCCCGACGGAGCGCCGCTCTTCGGGCCGCAGACGGGCAAGCCCGGCATCGCGACCATCGCCCTGAAGGAGGGCTCGGCGGTGAACGAGGTCGCGGTGGCGGTCCTGCCGGGCGGGACGGCGACCGTCGTCGGCGGCGCCTGCTCCAACAACCGGCAGTCGACGCTGTCGGCGCACATCGACGCGTCGTACAAGCCGCGCACCAAGGTGCGCTGCTGGGTGCACGGGCCGGGGCGCTCGCTCAGCGTCGTCAGGCTCGACAACGGCCAGCTCATCGCGAACTTCCGCGGCGAGCTCGACGACGGTCCGACCACGCTCTCGGGCTCGGTCGTCAAGGTCGTCCCCTTCGACTCGCCGATCACGGGCGATCCGATCCCGTACCCGGCGACGGCCGGCGTCGTGAGCGATCGCATCTACGTGGGCGACGCCGACGGCACCATGTGGCGCGTCAACCTCGCGAGCCCGGACCCGACGAAGTGGGACGTGCACCTCATGTTCGACGCCTACAGCCTGACCGGCGACGCCTACAACAGTGGCCAGCCCATCGCGACGCCGCCCGTCGTGACGGTGGACGGGCTCGGCAACACGGTCATGCTCTTCTCGACCGGCGACCAGGAGATGTTCACGGCGAGCTCGACCGTCATGACGCGCGCCTGGTCCATCACGGAGAAGCCGACGGCCGTCGGCTCGGTGCCCTTCAACGTCAAGGCGAACTGGGTGCTGCCCTTCACCGACGGCAAGCTCGTGACCGGCCCCATCGCGCTCTTCGACGGCGCGGCGTACTTCTCGACCTTCACACCGACGAGCGGCGACGTGTGCTCGGACGGCTTCGGGGCCGTGTGGGGCGTCGACTACCTCGAGGCGACGCCGAGCGCCACGGGTCCCAAGCCCGTGGGGCGGCTGCCGCTCGATCCGAACGCGGTGCCGATCCAGTACGTGGACCACATCGACGAGTCGACGGGCGTCATCGTGTTCGGCGTGGGCGTGGCGCAGGTGCCGAGCTGCCTCGACCCCGTGCCGGTCAACGACTCGCTCGCAGGCCCGCACTTCAACCTCGGGGCCGTGAGCCCGGTGAAGTACGAGCTTCGTTACCAGACGGGCGCCGGAGCCGGCCAGCAGCCGGGCCAGCAGAAGACCCACGAGAGCACGCGCGCGCTCACCTCGCCGCGCGGCCTCAGCCACGTCGACTCGTGGGCGAGCATCGTCGAGTGACGTCGCTCGTGGCGAGGTCGCTCGTCGTCGGCGTCGCGGTCGCGGCGGCGCTCGGCGCCGCGGGCTGCGGCCGGGAAGAGAAGCGTCCACCGCCGCCCGATCTCGCGGCGCGCGCGCCGCGGCGGCAGGCGCCCGTCGACAGCACCCTGCCGGGGGAGCTCGCCGAAGGTGAGGGGCAGGCCTTCGGCTTCCACCTGCCGCGCCGCATGCGCATCACGGGCAGCTTCCCGGACGTCGTCATCGCCGAGGGGCCGGTCGGCCTCGAGGCTCTCGCGAACTACGTGCGGGAGCGCCTCGAGCCCGGGCGGGTCGAGACCGGACCGTCGCGCACCGTGTTCGTCGACGCCAAGCTGCGCGCCGAGCCCAGTCGGGTCGTGCAGGTGGAGGTGACGTCGCTCGGCGCCGCGGGCGTGGAGCTCGTGGTGCGCGACAAGACCCCGCTGCCCGTCGAGCCCGGCCTGAGCGAAGAGGAGCGCTGGCGGCGCGCGGGCCTGACGCCGCAAGGCGAGCCCATCGGCGAGCTCGAGCAGTAGCGGGCGGCGCGCGCGTGGGCACGCGCTCGACGCACGTGATAAAGGGTAGCCGCCGCCGCACCGGAGCGGCCGGCCCGGAAGGACGAGCATGCCGAGCGACCCGAAGACGACGCCCATCCACGTACGCGCGCCCCACGGCGCGACCGTCACCGAGATCACCTGGGCGGACGGCCACCAGGGCCTGTACCCGAACAAGATCTTGCGCGGCTACTGCCCGTGCGCGGGCTGCCAGGGGCACGGCGGGACGCGGAGCTTCATCGAGGGCGGCGACTCGGAGCTGCGCGAGGTGACGCCGGTCGGCAACTACGCCCTGCAGCTCACCTGGGGCGATCGGCACGACACGGGCATCTACACCTTTGCCTATCTCCGCTCGCTCTGTCAGTGCCAGCAGTGCCAGGCGACGCCGGCGACTGCGGGGACGAAGTGAAGGCAGCGCGCACCGGGCGGGCGCGCGCCCCGGCGGCCGCGCGCACCGGCGGCGCGCGGGCGACGCGCAGTCGCCCGGCCGGCGCTCCCGGCGCACCGGCGGGTGCGGGCAGCGAGCCGTGGCGCATCGTCTCGGCCGAGTTCGAGGCCTCGGCCGGCGAGCTCGCCGGGCTGCCCCCGGCCTCGGCGCCGGAGATCGCCTTCGCGGGGCGCTCGAACGTCGGCAAATCGAGCCTCATGAACCAGCTCATGGGCCGGCGTGGTCTCGTGCGCACGAGCGGCACGCCGGGTTGCACGCGCACCGTGAACTTCTTCTCCGCGCGGGCGCGCGACGGCGCGAGCTACCGGCTGGTCGATCTGCCGGGCTACGGCCACGCGGATCGCTCGAAGGGCGAGCGCGCGAGCTGGGCGAAGCTCATCGAGCGCTACCTCTCCGAGCGCGCCGGGCTCGCGCTCGTGGTCCTCATCGTGGACGCGCGCCGCGGCCTCGAGCCGGACGACGCCGCGCTCTTCGATTTTCTCGGCGTACGGCGCGAGCCCTGCGGGCTCGTGCTCGTGGCCACGAAGGTCGACAAGCTGCCGAAGAGCCAGAAGCTCGCCGCGCTCGCGGCCGTCCGCGGGCCGCACGGCGAGCGCGTGCTCGGCGTGTCGGGCGAGACCGGCGAGGGCCTCGGCGAGCTGTGGCGCCTGCTGCGCGCCAAGGTCCCGCCCGCGCCCGCGGCGAGCTAGGTCGCGCGACCGCGCTACTGGCAGCGGCGGAAGGGCGTGCCCTCGACGCCGGGGCCACCGCCGGCGACGCAGCTCGTCGCGCCGGGGCAGATCCCGTCGCGCGTGCAGTCGCGGCTGCAGGTGCCGTTCGCGCAGTAGCCGAACGCGCACTCGCCGTCATGGCTGCACGCGGCGCCAGGCTCCGCGTTGCCGGTCGGCAGGCAGAGGCCGATGCGCTCGCTGCCGAGGTTGCCGAGCGCGACGCACGCGAAGCCGTGGGCGCAGCCACCCTGGTAGCGGCAGCTGTCGAGGCACGAGTCGTTGCCGGGGCCGGTCGTCGTCATCCCCGAGAAGCAGTCGACGCTGGGCGTCGCCGGGATGGCGAAGTTGACGAAGTCGATGTGCTGCGCGTCGTTGCAGAGGACGACCGGCTGCAGGCTCGCGTTGCAGTACCACTCGGTCGGCGTCCAGCCGCCGGGCAAGGGGCCGTACACGTCGGGCGGGCGGCGGCAGAGGCCGTCGCAGGTCCACTGCGGCAGCACCGACGGCCGGCGCGGGCAATCGGCGGCGGAGTTGCACGCGAGGGTGCAGCCGCCGAGGATCATCTGCGAGGTGAGGTCGCACGCGGCCGGCGCGATGCACGCGGAGGCGTCGTTCTGGTCGCACAGGGCCTCGGCCTTCACGCACACGCTGATGCTCGGGTTGCCGACGGGCATGCAGCCGTAGCCGTTCGGGCAGTCGGCGCCGTTCGCGCAGGGCGCCGTGCAGTAGCCCGGGCCGGTGAGGCACCCGAAGTTGCAGGGGGCCGGATCGGCGCAGGCCCGCCCCACGTCGTCGCCGAGGCAGCGCAGCCCGCCCCCGTCGTCGAGGCAGCGCGTGCCCTGCGGGCAGTCGCCGTTCGAGCCGCAGCTCGGCGTGCAGCGCAGCTTGCCCGACTTCGTGAGCGCGCGGCAGGCTAGCGGACTCTGGCAGTCGCCGTCGCCGGCGCAGAGCTCGAGCTCGGTGGCGCCGCCCGGGGTCGTGGTCGTCGAGGTGGTCGTGCTCGAGGTGGTCGTGCTCGTCGAGGTGGTCGTGGTCGTCGAGGTGGTCGTGGTCGTCGAGGTCGTGGTGCTGCCGCCGGCGCCCGAGCCACCGGCGTTCGTCGTCTCGCAGCGCCCCGCGACGCACTCGAAGCCCGGGTCGCAGTCGAGCGCGCTGTTCGCACACTCCACGACGCAGTCGCCGCGGACGCAGCTGCCGGCGGCGCAGTCGCTGTTGAAGCGGCATGCGGGCTGGCCCGCGCAGGCGGCACCGAGCAGGACGGCGGTGGCCGCTCCGACGAGGCCGAGGCTCCACCACACGCGCGCGCGCAGCATCGGGACGAGGGTATCACAGGGGCGCGGGGGCGGGCGCGGGGGCGTGAGCGGGCGGGGGCGCGGGGGCGTGAGCGGGCGCGTGGGCGTGAGCGGGCGCCGGGGCGGGCGGGGGCGCGGGTGCGGGGGCGTGAGCGGGTGCGGGCGCGGGCGCGCGAGCGGGTGCGGGCGCGGGGGCGGGTGCGTGGGCGGGTGCTGTGCGGAGCGTAACCAAGTGGCACGTCTGCTTCGGTCTACCTGGGGTTGGTTACGTTGGAGGTCTGCGGCGCGACCGCGAACGTGCGGGAGGCGGCGCCAAGTGCGCGACCGCTCGTCGACGCGACGAGCGCGAGCGACGGCGCGGCGGTGCGGAGCGTAACCAAGTGGCACGTCTGCTTCGGTCTACCCGGGGTTGGTTACCGGGGAGGCGCGCGAGCGGGCGCGTGAGCTGGGGCGGGAGCGGGTGCGGGGGCGGGCGCGGGCGCGGGTGCGGGGGCGGGGGCGTGAGCAGGGGTGCGCTACTCGAAGGCCTTCTTCAGGCCATCGAAGACGTCGGTCGCCACGTCCTTCACGGCCTTGAGGCCCATGCCGCTCATGCAGCCGGCCGCCTCGGCGCAGCTCTTCGCCCCGAGCACGCAGCGCTCCACCTTGCGCATCGCCTCGGGATCGATCGCCTCCTCGACGCGCGTGAGCGAATCGGTGCATCGGCCGGCCGTGGCCGACTCGCCCTTGCCGCAGAGCTCGCCGAGCCGGTGGCACACGGCCGTCCTGCCGCCGCGCACCATGAGGAAGTAGACGGCCACGCCGGCGAGCGCGGCCGCGAGGAGCACGATGAGGAGGAGCTTCTTCACGCCCGAGCGAAGCTAGTGCAGCGCGGGGCGCTCGGCCATCGAGTCGTCGGGGGTGCTCGGCCATCGAGTCGTCGGGGGTGCTCGGCCATCGAGTCGTCGGGGGCGCTCGGCCATCGAGTCGTCGGGGGTGCTCGGCCATCGAGTCGTCGGGGGTGCTCGCACTCGCGCCCGCACCCGCACCCGCGCCCGCGCCCGCGCCCGCGCCCGCACTCGCGCCCGCACTCGCGCCCGCACCCGCGCCCGCGCCCGCGCCCGCTCCCGCCCCCGCACTCGCGCCCGCCCGCGCACCCGCCCGGCGTATGCTCTGCGCGCCATGCGCTCCTTCTTCCGGAACCTCTGGGCGTCGGTGGGTCGCACCGGCCTGCGCGTCGTCGGCGCGATCCTGGTCACCGCCGGGGTGCCGCTGCTCGTCGCGATGTGGCTCAACGGCTGCGTGCTCGAGCGCGTCTCGGACGCGGCCTTCAACCCCGAGGTGAGCGAGCGGCTCGACAGCTCGCTCGAGGTGTACGCCGACCTCGTCAAGAGCATGAAGAGCGACATGCGCCACGAGGCCGAGCTCCTCTCGCTCGGGCGCGAGCTCGGCGCGGCCGTGACGGCGGGCGATGCACGGGCGACCGCGCGCGCGCTCGAGCGCGTGCTCGCCGAGCGCCCCACGGTGCAGTCGCTGCGCCTCGAGGCGCCCGACGGCGAGGTCGTCGCGGAGCGCACGCGCCCCGAGCCCCTCGACGAGACGCGCTTCCGGCCGTTCACCGCCGGGCACGCCGTCGGCGACGACCCGGAGGCGCCCACGCTGGCCGTCGTGTTCGCGGCCGACCGGCGCCGCGTGGACGAGATGGAGGGCGCGCAGCTCTTCGCGCAGGCCTGGAAGCTCCACAGCCAGGATCGGCACAACTTCGTCGTGCGCCCCTACCGGCAGGTCTACGCGCTCGTGTTCGGGCTCACGGTCCTGCTCGCCGTCGCGACCGGCATCCTCGTCGTGCGCCCGGTCACGCGCCGCATCCTGCGACTCGCCGCGGCCACGCGTCCGGTCGCCGCGGGCGATCTCAGCGTGCGGGTGGCCGTCACGGGCAAGGACGAGATCGCGACCCTCGGGCAGGCCTTCAACCACATGCTGGAGACGCTGTCGCAGAGCCGCGCGCGCATCGAGTTCCTGCAGCGCATCGGCGAGTGGCAGAGCATGGCGCGGCGGCTCGCCCACGAGATCAAGAACCCGCTCACGCCCATCCAGCTCGCCGTCGAGGAGTGCCACCGGCGCTACCCGGGCAAGGACGACGACTACCGGAAGCTGCTCGACGCGACGCTCGACATCGTGACCGAGGAGGTGCGCGGCCTGCGCCGCCTGGTCGGCGAGTTCTCGGGCTTCGCGCGCCTGCCGCGCTCCACGCCCGAGCCCTGCGAGCTCGGGGGCTACCTCGAGGGCGAGCTCGAGCGGCTGCGCCAGAGCGAGCTCACGCCCTCGCGCCGGGCCGATCCGAAGCGACCCGCGCCCCCGGCGCTCGAGCTCGAGCTCGACGCCGCCCCGGAGCCCCTCGAGGTCGCGCTCGACCGCGAGATGTTCTACCGCGTGCTCGCGAACCTGGTGCAGAACGCCGCGCAAGCGCTCGCCGCGACGCCGGGGCGCACGCACGGCCGCATCGCGCTGCGGGCGCACCGCGACGGAGACTACGCCGTGCTCGACGTCGACGACGACGGCCCCGGCATCCCCGACGACCTCAAGCCCTCGGTCTTCGACCCCTACCGCACGACCAAGCAGGAGGGCACGGGCCTCGGCCTCGCCATCGTGAAGAAGGTCGTCATCGAGCACGGCGGGCTCGTGGCGGCGCTCGATGCGCCCGGCGGCGGCGCGCGCATGCGCCTGCGGCTGCCGCTCCGGGGCTCGAACGCCGCGGAGGCGGCCGCGCTCGACGCGCCGGCGGCGGCGTGAGAGGCGCCGCACGGACGGCGCGGCGCGCCCGTCCCGACCGCCGAGCGGCCGTGCTATGAGGCGCGGCACGATGCTGCACGACATGCTCCCGGAGTACCTCACCTTCGACGACGTCATGCTCTTGCCGGCGTACAGCGAGGTGCTGCCCGGCGACGTCAGCGTGCGTACGCGGCTGACGCGCAAGCTCGGCCTCAACCTGCCTCTGCTCTCGTCGGCCATGGACACCGTCACCGAGTCTGCCGCGGCGATCGCCATGGCGCGCTCGGGCGGCATCGGCGTCGTCCACCGCAACATGACGGTGCGCGACCAGGCGCGGGAGATCGAGCGCGTGAAGCGCGCCGAGAGCGGCATGATCGCCGACCCGGTGACGGTGCGCAGCGACACGCCGCTCCGCCAGGCGCTCGCGGTGATGAACGAGCACGACATCAGCGGCGTGCCGGTGGTCGACGACGGCAAGCCGGTCGGCATCCTCACGGCGCGCGACATCCGCTTCGCCAAGCAGCTCGACGAGCCGGTCTCGGCGCTCATGACGCGCGAGCTCATCACCGTGCCGCCCGGCGTGTCGAACGACCGCGCGCGCGAGCTCTTGCACGAGCACCGCATCGAGAAGCTCCTGGTCGTCGAGGGAGGGCGCCTGGTCGGGCTCATCACGATCAAGGATCTGTTGCAGGTCGAGCGCCACCCCGAGGCCGCCAAGGACCCGCTCGGCCGCCTGCTGGTCGGCGCGGCGCTCGGCCCGGGCCCGGACCTCGAGGAGCGCGCCGCCGCGCTCGTCGCGGCGAGCACGGATCTGCTGGTCGTCGACACCGCGCACGGCCACAGCCGCGGCGTGCTCAAGGCCGTCGAGCTCTTGAAGAAGCGCTATCCCTCCGTCGAGCTCGCGGCCGGCAACGTCGCGACCGCCGACGGCACGCGCGCGCTCATCGACGCCGGCGTCGACGCGGTGAAGGTCGGCGTCGGGCCCGGCAGCATCTGCACGACGCGCGTCGTCGCGGGCGTCGGCGTGCCCCAGGTGAGCGCCGTGGCGGAGTGCGTGCGCGCCGCCGAGAGCTCCGACGTGCCCGTGATCTCGGATGGCGGCATCAAGTACTCGGGCGACATCGTCAAGGCCATCGCGGCCGGCGCCTCGAGCGTCATGGTCGGCTCGCTCTTCGCCGGCACCGACGAGTCGCCGGGAAGCCTCGTGCTCTACCAGGGCCGCAGCTACAAGACCTACCGCGGCATGGGCTCGCTCGGCGCCATGCGCAAGGGCAGCAAGGACCGCTACGGGCAGGCCGGTCGCGCGGACGAGAAGCTCGTGCCCGAGGGCATCGAGGGGCGCGTGCCCTACCGCGGCCCGCTCGGCAGCGTCGTCTACCAGCTGGTCGGCGGGCTGCGCTCGGGCATGGGCTACACGGGCTCGCGCACCATCGAGGAGCTGCGCAAGCAGGCGCGCTTCATCCGCATCACGTCGCAGGGCCTGCGCGAGAGTCACGTCCACGACGTCTTCATCACCGAGGAAGCGCCGAACTACCGACCGATGTGAGCGCCGCCCCGACGGTCGTCGCATGCTGCACCTGCCCGCTCCCGCCTGGCCCACCTGGCTCGAGAAGCTCGCGCCCTTCGAGCGCTACCGCGTCGAGCTCGGGGCGCGAGGCCCGGCGAGCGCGCTCGGCCTGCACGTCATGGAGGCGACGGTGCCCGCCACGGGCGGGACCGCGCCCGCGGCGTCCGAGGCCGAGGTGCCGGTCCTCTGCCTGCACGGCAACCCGACCTGGGGCTTTCTGTACCGCCGGGTCGTCGCGGAGCTCGGTCGCGCCGCCGATCCCTCGGCCGCGCCGACACCGCCGCTCCGCCTCTACTTGCCCGATTTGCCGGGGCTCGGCTTCTCCGACCGGCCGGGCGGGCGTGACGCCCACACGCTCGAGCGCCACATCGGCTGGATGGCAGCCTTGCTCGAGGCCCTCGGTCACGAGCGGCTCGTCGTCGTCGTGCAGGACTGGGGCGGGCCCATCGGGCTCGGGGCGCTCGACGCCGTCCGGCCGCGCGCCGTCGGTCTCGTCGTGCTCAACACGGTGGTGGGGCCGCCGCGGCCGGGCTTCCGGCCGACGGCGTTCCACCGCTTCGCGCGGCTGCCCGGGGTGAGCGACCTCGCTTTTCGCCTGCTCGGCTTCCCGCAGGTGGCCCTCGGGCTCGCGCAGGGCGACCGCCGCAGCATCCGCGGCGACGTCGCGCGCGCCTACCGGTATCCCCTGCGCCGCCTCGGCGACAACGCGGCGCCGCTCGCGCTCGCGCGCATGGTGCCGGACGGTCTGGCCCACCCCTCGGTCGCGCCGCTCGTCCGCTGTCAGAGCTACGTCGAGCGCTTCGGCGGCCCTGCCGCGATCGTGTGGGGCGATCGCGATCCGGTGCTCGGCCGGGTGCGGAGCCGCATCGAGAAGCTCCTGCCCGGCGCGCCCGTGACACGCACCCGGGCCGGACACTTCCTGCAGGAGGAAGTACCGGACCTCATCGCCGCGGCGATCCGCGGCGTGGCGCGCGAGCTTGCGGCGCGCTGAGCTTCGAGCGCGTGACCGCCATGACCGACCGAGCACGCGCCGCCGCCACCGAGCACTTCATCCCGTTCAGCCGGCGCGAGATCTACCGCATGCTCGCCGACGAGGGCGCGCTCGGCGAGGACCAGCCGCGCTTCGCGCAGCTGTGCGAGCTCCTCCAGAGCCTCTACCACTTCGAGTTCCACGCCCGGCTCGAGGCGCTCAAGGAGGCCTACTTTCCCTTCAACCCGGACCGCGAGCCGCGTCCCGGCGACACCACGGACGTGACCGACGAGGCCGAGCTCGTGCGCGAGCTCGAGTACGCGCTCGAGCGGGGCAACTACACGGAGCTGCCCACGAGCGAGCTCGGCGCCGCGCTCGAGGGCGAGGGGTTGCTCCCGATCAGCCTCGACGTCTCCTTCGAGCAGTACAAGTGGTTCCGGATCTTCGTCCGCGGGCGCAGCCGGGCCGAGGCCGTCGTGAAGGGCCTGCTGCCGTGGTCGAAGCGCAAGGTCGCGTTCGAGCTCCTCGACAACGTGATCCTGGTGCTGCGCTTTCGCCCCGATCTCGCGCCGAGCAAGCACGTCGCCGGCACGCCCGGGCGCATCTACCTCAAGTGTCTGCGCGGCGTGCCCGTGCTCGATCTCGAGATGATGTTCCCGGGCGGCCGCCCGCGCATGAAGCTCGTGCACAAGCTCAAGGTCGGGGTGCCCGCCAGCGTCGGCGTCATCGCGACCCTGTACAAGCTCGTGCTCGCGCCCTTCGTGCTCCACAACGCCGTCAGCCCGTTCGAGGCCGGCCTGTCGCTGCCGCTCGTGGGCCTGCTCGCCGGGCTCGGCGGCTACGTGTTCAAGGCGTGGAACGACTACAAGAACACGGTCCAGACGTTCCTCAACGAGATCACCTCGAGCCTCTACTTCAGGAACTCGACCAACAACCAGGGCGTCTTCCACACCCTCGTCGACACGGCCGAGGAGGAAGAGACGAAGGAAGCGGTGCTCGGGTACTACTTCCTGCTCGACCACGGCGGTCTCTTGACGAAGGAGGAGCTCGACGGACGGGTGGAGGCCTGGTTCGCGGACCGGCACCACTGCGAGCTCGACTTCGAGGTCGACGACGCGCTCGCCAAGCTCACCCGCCACGGCCTCGTGACAGAGGAGGGCGACCGCTACCGCGCGGTGCCGGTCGGCGAGGCGCTCACGCTGCTCGACGCGCGCTGGGACGGGATCTTCGCGTACTAGGGCGGGCGCTCACGCCCACGCGCCCGCGCCCGCTCATGGCTCGTCGTGCATCGCGTCGCCGGGCCGGACGAGCTCCGACATGCGGCTCACGACGTCGTCGAGACCTCGCCCGAGCCGCACGCGCTCGCGCACGGTCCAGGCGGCGAGCAGGAGCCCGACGAGCGCGAGGGCCGTTTGGGCATCCGCGCTCGGCGCGCGCACGAGCGAGGCTCCCGCCGAGCCACCGCCGACGAGCGCGAGCAGGAGCGCCGGCCACAGGCGGCGGCGCTCGGCCGCGGCCACCGGGGCGAGCGCGGCGCGTGCCCGCTCCGCGAGGGGCACCTCGTCGGGCGCCTGCCGGTAGCCCGCGCTCGCGCCGTCGCTCGCGCGGTCGACGTGCGCCTCGAGGCGGAGCTCGAGCGCGTGCCCCGCCACGCGGCCCGCGCTCGTCGTGCCGGTTGCGCGGCAGAGCCTCCGTGCCTTCTGCCAGTTGCCCGCCTCGATGATTCTCTCGAGGGAGCGGAGGACGATGGGGGCGTTCAGCGTGCGCCCGAGCACGAGCACGGCTCCGACCAGGGCGAGCGCCGCGCCGGCGACCGACAAGGCCCACACGAGCACCGGTGACATGGGGCGATCCTGCTCCCGCCGCTCGCTGCCCGGCGCACGCGCACGGGCGCACGCGCGCGCGGCGTCACTCGACCGTGACGGTCTTGGCGAGGTTGCGCGGCTGGTCGACGTCGTGGCCCTTGCGGGTCGCGACGAAGTAGGCGAGGAGCTGGAGCGGTACGACCGTGAGGAGCGGCAGCACGGCCGCCGGCACCTCGGGGAGCCAGAGGATGTGCTGCGCGAGATCGTGCAGGCCTTCGTCGCCGCGCGTCGCGAGCGCGACGACCTGTCCGTCGCGGGCGCGCACCTCCTGCAGGTTGGCGACCGTCTTGTCGTAGCTGCCGTCGTGCGGGCAGAGGACGACGACGGGCATGTCGGCGTCGATGAGCGCGATGGGACCGTGCTTCATCTCGCCGGCGGCGTAGCCCTCGGCGTGGGCGTAGCTCACCTCCTTCAGCTTGAGCGCGCCCTCGAGGGCCACCGGGTAGTTGAGCCCGCGGCCGAGGTAGAGGACGCTGCGCGCCGGGGCGAGCTTGGTCGCGACGCTGCGCACGTAGTCGGCGTCGCCGAGCAGCTCGTGCATGTGGCTCGGCACCTCGCACAGGGCCTGGAGGTGCGCCTGCGCGCGCTCCGGCGTCAGCGCTCCGCGGCGCCGGCCGAGGTACACGGCGAGCAGGTAGAGGGCCGCGAGCTGGGCCGTGAAGCACTTGGTCGAGGCGACACCGATCTCGGGCCCGGCGCGGGTGTAGAGCTGGCCGTGCGCGAGCCGGGCGATGGCGCTGTCGAGCACGTTGACGACCGCGAGCACGTGGGCCCCGGCCTCCTTGGCGGCCTTGGCCGCGCCGAGCGTGTCGAAGGTCTCGCCCGACTGGCTCACGGCGACGACGAGGTCGTCCGCGCCGAAGAGCGGCTCGCGACAGCGCACCTCGCTCGCGACCTCGACGACCGTCGGGACCTTGGCGATGGACTCGAGCCAGTAGCGGGCCACGAGCGACGCGTGGTAGCTCGTGCCGCAGGCGAGGATGTACACGCGGCGGATGCGGCTCGCGACCGCCGGATCGAGGCCGATCTCGGCGGCGTGCACGTCGCCCGCGTCGAGGTCGATGCGCCCGCGCAGCGTGGCGCTCACGGCCTCGGGCTGCTCGTGGATCTCCTTCAGCATGAAGTGCCGGTAGCCGCCGCGCTCGGCCATCACGGGGCTCCAGTCGATGCGCTTGCTCGGCCGCTCGACGCGCGTGCCCGAGACGGTCTCGACGCGCACGCTTCCGGGCCGGAGCTCCGCCACGTCGCCGTCCTCGAGGAAGATCATGTCGCGCGTGTGCGACAGAAGGGCGGCGATGTCGCTGCCCGCGAGGGTCTCGTCCTCGCCGCGGCCGATGACGAGCGGCGAGCCCTGCCGCGCCACCACGATGACCTCGGGCTCGGCCTGCGACAGGACGGCGATGGCGTACGCGCCCTCCACGCGGACGAGCGCGCGCTGCACGGCCGCGAACAGATCGGTCGCGCCGGCGCGGAGCGCGCGGTCGACGAGGTGGGCGACGATCTCGGTGTCGGTGTCGCTCGAGAAGCGCACGCCGCCGTCCGTGAGCTCCTTGCGGAGCGCGGTGTGGTTCTCGATGATGCCGTTGTGCACGACGGCGACGCCGCCCGCGACGTGCGGGTGCGCGTTCTCCTCGCTCGGGCGGCCGTGGGTCGCCCAGCGCGTGTGCCCGACCCCGAGGTTGCCGGGCAGGGTGCGCTTCTCGAGCGCCTCGCCGAGCACGCGGAGCTTGCCGAGCGTGCGCACGACCTCGAGGCTCTTGCCGTCGTGGATGGCGACGCCGGCCGAATCGTAGCCGCGATACTCCAGCCGCCGCAGCCCATCGACGAGGATGGGCGCTGCCTGCCGGGGACCCGTGTAGCCTACGATTCCACACATCGCGTCACCTCACTCCTGATCCTTTCCCTCTAGCGCGCCACGCCGTGGTCGCAAACTTCCCGGCCGAGCCGGAGGGTGATCTAGTTGTGCGGGGGAGACGGTCCGTTCACCGCGCTCGCGGACGGGACGGCGCTGCCGGATGCCGCGGCGCTGGCGGACGGGGCGGCGGAGACGGCGGGCGGCGCGGCGGACGCGGGCGGTGCCGGCGGCTCGTCCTCGAGCAGCGCGAGCGCGAGATCGAAGAGCCCCGCCGCCCCGCCGGGCGTGAGGCGGAGCGTGAGGCCCACGTGCTCGCCCTCTTGCCCGACCCGCAGCGCCGCGAGCGTGGCCCCGAGCCCGAGCCGCGCGACGAGCCGGCCGACGGGCGTCGTCGCGTCCTCCGCCTGGCGCCGGACCCCCTCGACGATGGCGGCGAGATCGCGCGCCGTCGCCGCGCTCGTACAGCCGAGGGCGACGCGCAGCTCGAAGGTCGCTCCGAGGCGCAGGGCCGCCGCGGCACCGGTGACGGACGCGAACACGTCGGGCAGGCCGTGACCCTGCACCGCCTCGGCGAGCAACGCACGCTGCTCGGGCGAGAGCCGCGCGCTCGCCACGACGGCGCCCGTGCCGACGAGCGCGCGGAGCGGCGCCTGGATCGGGTCGTCGCGGAGGCTCGGGGCGCGACCGCCGGCCGCCCCGATGGCGCGCTCGAGCAGGGCCGCCTTCGACACGAGCAGCGGTCCGCCGGCTCGCACCGCGAGGGCGCCGGCCTCGTCGTCGCCGCCGACGAGGGTGAAGTCCGCGAGCTGCCGCCGCCGCGCGCCCGCCCCGCGGGCGACGAGCATCTTCTCGGCGCAGGCGACGAGACCGGCCGCGTCGAAGTCGCCACCCGCGACGAGCAGGAAGTCGCCTCCGGGGCCGTCCGGCACCGCGAAGCCGAGCTCGGTGAGCGCCGTGGCAGGCTCGAAGCCGCAGCGCTCGGCCACACCCCCGAGTCCGTCGAGCCCGCGGCCCGGGCCGAAGAAGCGCTCGCCGAGCGGCGTCGCGCGGAGCGCGGGCACGTCGAGCGCCACGAACAGCAGGGCTCCGGCCGGCACCGCGTCGACGAGCTCGGGCCGGGCCGGCGCGGTGCTCGCGCTTGCGCCTGGCCCGGCCCCGCCCGCCGCGTCGGGCGCGTCGGGTCGCAGCCAGCGCCCGAGCCCGACCCCGCCGGCGAGGAGCGCGGCCGCGACCGCCGTGAGCCCGACCGCGCGCCGCCGCCGGGCGCGCCGTCTCGTCGTGGCCGCGCTCACTTCGAGCGCCGCTGGAACAGGCGGCCGACGAGCCCGCCGAGCCTGGGCGCCTGCGCGTAGAGCATCACGAGCGCGAACAGGACGCCGACGAGGGCGACCTCGTTCGGCCGCACCTCACCCACGATGGTGCGCAGGGTGTCCCACATCGGCGCGTGATTCTACACGGCGCCCGCCGTGCCGGCACCGCTTCTTGCGCCAGCTGCTCGGCCGGCCCGCGTCCTGCTAAGGTGGGGCCGTGTCGATCCCCCCGAGCTCGCGGCTGCCGCCCGACGAGCCCGCCGCGGCGCCGCTGTCGGGCGCGCCCGCGGTGGAGCCGCCACGGCCGCCGAGCCGTCGCGGCGACGCGATCTCGCGGCCGGGTGGTGAGCCCGAGGAGGCGCTCGTCCTGTGCGACGCGTCGCGCGAGGGCCCGGGGCTCGCGAAGGTCCTGCGCGAGGGAGGCTTCCACGTCGACGTCGTGGCGGAGGCGGAGCTGCTCGACCGCGTCGTGCACGACTCGCCGCTCGCGATCGTCGTCGACATCGAGACGGCTGCCGCCGCGCGCCCGCTCGCGGAGCTGCAGGGGCGCGGCCTCATCGCGGCGGGGTTGCCCGAAGCGGGCTCCGCAGGCGCGCTCGGCGGTCCGCTGCCGACGGCCGTCGTGGCGATCGGCACGGTGGCGCGCGCCGTGGAGCTCGGTCTGCCGGCGGAGGAGCCCTTCGCGCGGCCCGTCGATCCCGGTGCGCTCCTGCAGCACGTGCGACGCATCGCCATGCGCCGCAGCGTGCGCGAGCACGCGGAGAGCGTGCGCCCGTCGCGCCGCCCGCTGACCGAGCGACCCTCGTCCGGGCGCGCGGCCCTCGGCGCCGAGCTCCGCCATGCGCCACCGCCGGCCGACCTCGCGGCCTTTCCCGCGATCGCCGGCCTGCCCGAGGTCGAGTCGATCCTGCCCGACCTCGAGGGCGGCGCGGTGGTCGCGCCCGGGCGGCTCAGCCCCGAGATCGAGGCGCTGCTTGAGCGCGGCGCACAGAAGGCGAAGCAGGTGCAGCCGCCGTCCATCGCCCCGGCCAACGACGCGGCACCGGTCGAGCTCGCGGCCGAGCTGCTCGCGGCCGTGGACGAGCTCTACGCCGCCGCGGAGGAGCCGCCGGTGGCGTCTCTCGTGGCCGTGCCCGGCGACGCGTCGGGGCACGGGCGCGCCTCGGCCGGCTCGCGACCGCGGGGCAGCAGCAGCCAGGTGCCGCGCCCGTCGAGTCGCACCGACCGGCCGACCGGCCCGCCGGAGAGCGCGCCGCCCCTGGTCGCGGTGCCCGAGTCGCAGAAGCCCGACACCCAGGCACCCGGCACCGTGCCGATGGACGGCGAGCTGCCGTTCTCCGCGCTGCGCCACGCGCTCGACTCGTGGCCGCCGGCGAGCGTGGACGGCCCGCGCACGGCCGCGCAGATGATGGGGGGCGACACGGGCGAGACGGGGGCGGGAGCGGCGAGCGGGCGCTCGGTCGAGCGACCCGTCGATCCGAGCGCCGCGCTCGCGAGCCGCATCGCCGCGCGTGCGTCCGAGCCGAACGCGACCCCGAGCCCGAGGGCGCCCTCGACCCGGCTCACGGGCGATCCGGCGCTCGCGCCGCTCGAGCCCGCCGCGGCCCTGCGCGCCGGGCCACCGGACGTCGCCTGGCGCGCCTCGACCCGTGCGGCGTTCGAGCCGGCGCGCGGCCCCGCGACCGTGCGCCCCGTGTCGGGCCTCACCGACGTCGGCCCCCCGAGCGGTGCCCCGTTGCAGGCGGCCTTTCCGACGAGCGGGGCCGCACGCGGCGGCACGCGCACGTCGCCGCCCCTGCGCGCGCCCGAGCCTGCGCGCCAAGAGCCGCCGGCGGAGGACTTCTTCGGCCCGGCGGTGGCGGTGGAGGCGCCGCCGCCCCCCACCGCCGCGCCGCGCGACGAGGAGGCCGTGCTCGGTGCCGAGCCGCGACCGGCCGAGCCGCTCGAGCTGCTCGGCCGGCTGCTGGCGGCGCGTGCCGGCGGCGCCCTCGTGCTCACGGGCGGGCCGACCGCGCCCGCACGCGCGACCGCGCGCCGCGTGCGGCGCGTCGTGCGGCACGCGGGCGCCGTGGCCCCGGCCCTGAGCGAGGGGCCGGCAGAGGGGCTGCTGCAGGGCCTGG
>JADLAB010000723.1 GCA_020848455.1 Polyangiaceae bacterium | reverse complement strand
CGCAGCGAGGAGAGCGCGCCACCGTCGAGCGCGCCGTAGAGCACGAAGTTGAGGGCGCCGAGCTTCGGCAGCTCGTAGCGCAGCACCTCGCCGCGGCACCAGGTGCCGAAGAACGCCTTGACGCGCGAGGCCGGAAGCTCCGCCGCGATGAGCGGGTAGAGCTCCCGGCGACGCGCGATGACGCCGATGTTGAGCACGTCGCCGCGGTCACCGGCTCTCGTGTGCGCGAGGTTGTAGAGGAACGTCTTCAAGCTGCCCGGCGTCCTCGGCGCCCGAGGGACCCCTACGCTACCAGCACTTCGACCGAGGGGGCGACGGCCGCGCGCGGCACCTGCGCGGGCCAGAACGAGATGATGGGGGTAGGCGTCGGGCGCAGCGGGCCGGTGCCGCGGCACGCCCCCGGCAGGCCCGAGGCGACGAGCGGCGCGATCTCGGCGCCGAAGCGGCGCGCGCTCTCGCGGTCCTCGGTGCGGATGGCCATGCGCCACACGACCTCGTTCGGATCGCCCGGCGGCGCGGGCGCGAGGGGGCCGTGGGCGCCGGCGAGGCCGACGAGATCCACGTGGTGGGCGTCGATGCGGAGGCCGAGGTGGCGGCAGCGCTCGAGCAGGATCACCTCGGTGGCGCGAGCGCGCGCGGTGGCGTAGGGCCACACGAAGGTGATGGTGGCCACGTTGCGCCAGCCCTCCTGGTAGGCGAGCGAGGCCGGCAGCGCGTCGGGCGGCGGAAAGCCGCGCACGCCGTGCAGGCGCACCCGGTCGTCGCCGAAGTCCTCGAGCTCGATGTCGGTGAAGTCGGCGACCGCGTCGGGCGTGACGAAGCTGCGTGGGTCGCCCACCTTGTAGAGCAGCTGCTCGGCGACGACGGCGCTCGACACCTGGCCGCCGAGCCCCGGGTGCTTGCTCACCTCGAGCTCGCCGCTCTCGTCGACCTCGGCGATGGGGTAGCCGAGGCGCGCGAGCTGCGGCACCTCCTCCCAGCCGCCCGCGAAGTTGCCGCCGCTCGCCTGGGCGCCGTGCTGCACCAGGTGCCCCGCGACGACGCCCGCCGCGCGGCGCGTCCAGTCGTCGTCCGCCCAGCCGAAGTGGGCGAGCAGCGCCCCGAGCGCGAGCGCGCTGTCGCTGCAGCGCCCGGTGATGACGATCTGCGCGCCCGCGCCGAGCGCCCGGGCGATGGGCTCGGCGCCGAGGTAGGCGTTGGCGGCGAGCAGCCGCTCGCGCACCGTGATGAGCGGCGCACCCGTGTCGACGTTGTCGAGCGTGACCCCCGCCGCGTAGAGCTCGTCGATGCGGTCGAAGATGTCGTCGCCGGTCACGACGCCGACCCGCAGCCCGCGCAGGCCGCGGTCGCGGGCCAGGGTGAGCACCGCGGCGGCGCAGGCGTAGGGGTTCGCACCCCCGGCGTTCGTCACGATCTTGATGCCGCGCTTGACGACGTTCGGCAGGGCGGGCCCGAGCGCCGCCATGAAGTCGGTGGCCCAGCCGCTCGCCGGGTCGCGCAGCCGCCGGCCGCGCAGCATCGCCATCGTGACCTCGGAGAGGTAGTCGAGCGTCACGACGTCGATGGACCCGCCGCACACCTGGTCGAGCAGGGCATCGTGCCGGTCGCCCCAGAAGCCGCCGGCCCCCGCGATGCGCAGCGCGCGGATCATCGGGGCCAGGGTAGGACGAGACGCGCGCAGGCGGTAGCCCGCTGTGGAGGCGCGCCGTGCCAGCCCGACGCGAGGGCGCGCGGCGGGGCGACCCGTCGCGTGGCGTGCGGATTCGCACCGCGCGCGCGTCTGTGGTTTCACGACCGACTGTGCTAGGCGGGGGCCATGCGTGATCCTGCAGACGACATCGTCGTCACCGGCGCCGGCGTGTGCACGAGCGTCGGGGACGATCTCGACGCCTTCCTCGGCGCCCTGCGCCAGGGTCGGCAGCTCGCCGTGCCGTTCGCCACCTGGTCGGTGGCGGTGGAGCACCAGTGCCGCTGCCTCATCATCGGCCGCTACCCCGGCGACCTCGGCGACGCGGCGCTCGGGATCGCCAAGGCCGAAGGGCGCTTCATGGGGCGGACGGCGCGGCTCGCGCTCGTGGCGGCGCGCCGCGCGCTCGCGCAGTCGAAGGTGGCGACGCGCGACCTCGCCGTGGTCGCCGGCAGCGGCACCGGCGACGTCGACACGCACCTCGAGATGCACGACAAGCTGGCGGCCACGCACGATGCCAAGCGCATCGCGCCGACGGTGATCCCGCGGCTCATGGCCTCGACCGTGTCGGCCAACCTCGTGAACGTTCTCCGCACCACGGGGCCGAGCTTCTCGGCCACGGCGGCGTGCGCGGGTGGTGCGTACAACCTGCTCCTCGCGGCCCAGCTCATCCGCTCGGGGCACGCCAAGGCGGCGCTCGCGGGTGGCGTCGAGACCTCCGACCCGCACTTCAGCGCGGGCTTCGACGCGATGCGCGCCTACAACTCGGGCGACAACGACGACCCTGGGCGCGCCAGCCGGCCCTATGCGGCCGACCGCGGCGGCTTCGTCTTCGCCGAGGGCGCGGGCATGGTGGTGCTCGAGCGGCGCCGCGACGCGGTGGCGCGCGGGGCGACGGTGCTCGGGACGCTCGTCGGCTTCGGCATGTCGAGCGACGGCGAGGGCAACATGGTCGCCCCCGCCACCGAGGGCGCGCACGCGGCGCTCGAGAGCGCCCTCCGCACCTCGGGCGTGGCCGCGAGCGAGATCGACTACGTCAACACGCACGGCACCTCGACGCCGCTCGGCGACGTCTCGGAGGTGCGCGCGCTGCGGCGCCTCTTCGCGGGCCGACACGTGGCGTACTCCTCGACGAAGGGGTACACGGGCCACACGATCTCGGCCGCCGGCGCCATCGAGGCCGTCTTCACGTGGGCGATGCTGCGCGAGGGGTGGGTGGCGCCGTGCATCCACGCCGAGCCGCTCGATCCCGAGCTCGCCGACTACCCGCCGGTCCTCTGCCCGACCGAGGCGAAGCTCCGCTACGCCCTGTCGAACTCCTTCGGCTTCGGCGGTACGAACGCGACCTTGGTGCTCGCGCCGCCGTGACTGCCGTAGAATGCGGAGCCATGCGCGCTCGCCATCTCGCCCCGGTCCTCGGCCCGCTCCTCGTCCTCGCCGGCGCGTGCGGTGGCTCGGAGCAGACCGACGGCGGCACGGGCGGGGGCGCGAGCGGGCCGCCGTGGCTGTCGGACGCGTCGATCCTCGTGTCGGGGGCGGCGAGCACCACGAACGACTGCCGCACCGGCATCTGCCGCCACAACGAGAACACCGACCTCACGAGCTTCGGCGGCGCGATCTACTTCGTGCACCGCACGGCGCAGAGCCAGATCCTCGGGCCGAACAGCTCGCTCCACGTCTACCGCTCGACCGACGGCGGCGCGTCCTTCGCCGAGACCGCCGTCATCCCGGCCCCCGTCGACCGCGATCTGCGCGACCCGCACTTCTACACGGTGGGGAGCGAGCTCTACCTGAAGGCGCTCGTCCGCCTGCCCGTCGTGAGCACGCGCGACACGGGCGTCGACACCATCTCGGTCGCGACCCACTCGGCCGACGGCGAGGCGTGGAGCGCGCTCGAGCCCATCGCCGCGCCGACCTGGAGCTTCTGGCGCATCCAGGAGCACGCGGGCGCCTACTACGCGGCGGCCTACGAGGACGGCGACCTCAGCGTCGTCCTCTACAGCTCGCCGGACGGCGTCACCTGGACGGCGGGGCCCGAGATCTACGGCGTGGCGGTCGACACGCCGCTCGAGACCGAGCTCGTGTTCATGCCGTCGGGCAAGCTCCTCGCGCTCGTGCGCATGGACGGCACCGACGACGAGCTGCTCGGCGACGCGGGGCGCCTGCGCACCAAGATCTGCTGGTCGGACGCGCCCTACGCGAGCTTCGACTGCCCGGCGGAGCTCACGGGCCAGCGGCTCGACGGCCCGCTCGCGTTCTTCCACGGCGGGCGGCTCTTCGTCGTCGCGCGCAAGCACCTCGGCGCGAACGACAAGAAGCGCACGGCGCTCTTCGAGCTCACGGGCGATCTCGAGGGCGGGGAGCTCGCCATCACCGAGCACGGCGAGCTCCCGAGCGCGGGCGACACCTCGTACGCCGGGCAGGCCGCGCGCGACGCCGATCGCACCCTCGTCACCTGGTACTCGGGCGACATCGTGAAGGACATCGGATGGACCTTCGGGATGTTCGACGTCACCGACGTGTGGCAGGCGACGATCGACTTCTCGAAGCTCTAGTCCCTCGGCACAGACTCGACTTTCGCCCTTGCGGGCGAAAGTCTCGCGGCTACAGGGATCAGCCTTCAGACTTCAGGCACGAGACTCGAGGGAGTGTCGATCCGCGGCGCCAACCCAACTGCTGCTGCGAGCCGAGTTGGCGTCGACGTTGACGTTGACGTGGACCTGGTTGTGGACTTTGACGGCGACCTCACTTGGTCGGCCGACGTCACGGGCACGCCGGCACGATGCGCGTCGCCTTCTCCCACTCGGGGTCGCTCGCCTTGACCGAGTACGTCTTGCCGGTCGCGCCGTCGAAGAGGCTTTCGGTCTCCCAGATGGAGATCCATCGCGGGCGCGCGGGGGCGACCGAAAGGTCCAGGGGCGCAACGCCATCGCCAGCGAGCGAACAATCGTCGAGGCCCGCAAGCGGGACGTCCTTGCACAGGGGTTGCACGCTGCCCGTGTCGACGTCGAGGTACGCTGCGGGTGGCAAGCCGTCGCTGGCCGGCACGATGGCAGCGTGCCGCTCGTCGAAAAACACGAGCTCCACGGCTCGCACGCCGACGCGGGAGCCGTGCCGGAGCCGTGGCTCGAGCCGGAACCAGGGCAGCTTGCCTGGCGCAACGAGAATGGTTCGGTCGAGCTTGCCGCGCGTGGCGACGGCGACCGCGAGATCATGCAAGGCGCCCGCAGACCCCTGCACGAAGAGCGCCGCCGTTCGGTTGCCGGACGGGCTCGTGGCCTCGGCGACGAGCTCGGCACCGTTCGGGAACCCAACCGGAGCTGGAATGGGTCCGCGGCTGCGCACGGCGCGACCTCCCGGGGCGAGCTGCCAATCGCAGACCTCCCAGCTGGCGCTCGACACGGCAAAGCCAAGGCACAGCCGCCCATGCGCCGCATCGAAGCTCGGGGACGCCAGCACGGAGCCGCTCCATTGCACCGCTCGGTCTTCGTAGCGTGCCACCGTGCCCTGAAGGGTGTCGCCGACGGCGACGACCACGGAGGGCAGGCCTCTCGGTGGTCCGGGTGGCCCCTGCTCGCCCCAGAATACGTAGCGAGGATCCCCGGAGTAGGCCGCGGGCGTCGTGAGCAGGTCCACGGAACAAGCGAGCCCCTGCACCGCGAACGTGGCCGTCGTGTTCCCGGATGCCGTGTCGACCTCGACGAGCGCGCTGGCAGCGAGATCGCACGCGACGAGACGCGCGCCGTCCGGCCGCACGCGGGCGCCGCGCAGGTGCTCGCGGAGGATCGTGCCCGTCGCGAAGTCGGCCAGCACGCCGCCAGGGCGCGCGTCCACCAGCATGGCGGTCCCGCCACGCAAGAGGACCACGTCCGCAGGCAGGTACTCGAAGGGCTTTGGCACCCACGCCACGCTGCCGAGCTCCGCCAGATCGCTGCGCCGCAAGCGGCGAGTGCGGACGTCGTCTGCGACGTAGAGGTCGTTCGGGCTCTGCGCGACGAACCGTGCGCGGCCGAGTCGAGTCAGCGCGCCGGTCGTGAGCTCGACCAGGGTCGCGTCGCCGTCTTGCTCCACCCATAGCCGATCGCCGAGCAGCTCCGCCTTGCCCCAGTCGACGAGGTACCGGAGAGAGAAGCCGTTCGGGCCGAGCTCGTACACGCGGCCATCCGTCAGGACGGCCCATCCTGGGGAGACGCCGGCAAGCCACTCGTGCGGCTCGCGGCGCCCATCGGTTCCGGCGGGCAGACCGGAGAACCCCGCGCACGCTGTGCGCGCGGCGCAGAAGGTCGCGACCGTCTGCTGCGCCGCGAACGCCCGCGTGGCGTCGGGACAGGGGGCGCCAACAACGGAGGCCGATGCCGAGGTCGTGGCCGAGGGCGCGGGCGTCGCCGGCGGCGTCGCCTGGGTGACGCCGGGCGCAGGTGGCGGCGGCTGGCTCGAGCCGGGGCACCCGGTCGCCACCAGGGCCGACGCCGCGAGGGCCATCCGCGTCACCAGAGCTTCAGCACAACGCATCACTTGCGATCCGTCTGCAGCGGGACGTGAGTCGGGTTCCCCGTGAACCCGGGACGCGCCGCGCCCGGGTTGAGTAGCGCCTCGAATACCTGCGCTCTCGGCGCGGGGGAGCGCGCAGTCACGTTGCCGGCCGCGCCCATGAGCGCGAGACCAACCCCTCTGTCGCGCAGCGCCGGCACGAGCGTGTCCATGTTTGTGTAGCTTGGCTGCTCAGGGCGGTACCTGAAGGTAGCCATCTGGATATTCGATGCCGGCACATGATTCGACAAACCCCAGTCCGCGGACGTGAGTATCATCCTGTTGTCGAAGCCGACCTGTGCGTACGTTCCGTCCTTGCCGTAGCACATCGTGCGCGCCAACAGATTCGGGCTCTTCCGGGCGAAATCATAGGAGAATGGCTGCATGTGCTTCTGCACCGAGCCGTCTGAGCGAAATACGCCCGTGTAATAGCCGACGATGCCGTCCGGCTTCGCGGTGACCAGCGCGTTCACCGTTTCGAGCATCAATAGGCGCATGTTTTCGCCATGATCCGCCTCGGTGATGACGCCGAGCTCGATATCGAACACGATCCCGTCGATGTCGAGTCTTGCCGGCGGGTTAGGGTCGCCCGCGCGCGGTGGCGGGAAGAAGAAGAACCGAACGATCTGCTGCGCGTGGCGCTTGATCGCACCAGGCGAAGCGGCCTTCAGCCAGCCGGGGAACGCCGCTTGTTCATTGGGATTGCCCGCGCCATCGACGAGCGAGTAGCCGACGAGCAGCTGGCCGCCGCGCGAATGGATGTCGACAATCAGGCTCCGCAGGTAGCTCTCCCGGAGGGCGGGATCGAGGCTCGGGGTGTTCAGCGGTCGGAAATGCGCCATGTCCCATTTGATCTCGTCCGCAGCGAGTGATGGGTTCGAGGCAGGGCCAACGAAGCTCGGAATGACGGTGTGAACCAATCCGTAGTCGTCCACCCGGGCATCCGCATACCGTTTCAGGTCGTCCTTGGTCGGCCCTGCGAACCACGGCGTGAAGTCGAAGATCGACAACCTCAACCGCGGCCCTACCGTGACGCCCACCCAGATCCACGCGCCGGTCGTCACGTGCACGGTCGCCCGGTTGTTCTCGCCGGGCGCCGGGGAGGTCACGATCACCTCCCAGTCCCCGTCCGGGACACAGTTGAAGGCGCAGACCGTGACCCCCGTGGCGGTGTGGACGTACGGCGAGCTCGGCTCGCGCATCTCGGCGGTGCCGAAGAGGTCGCGGAGTAGCTGGACTGTCACGTCGGGTGCGACAGGGTGGGGAGAGCTGGCGGTCGAGTCCGCCACGAAGACGACCACGTTCCCAAGTGCGGGCACGCAGCTGCCCTGCACGTTGGCTGGCTTGCGCGCGATGGAATGGGGACGCGCCCCGACCTGAGCCCGAGGTGGAGGCGCACCGGGGCCGCCGCCCGGCTGAGCGTCCGGAGTCCATCCGCGCGCCTCCATGGGCGCGACGAAGTGCGGAGCGACATCGGGCTGCGAGAGGCCTGCCCCGAGGGTCGGTTTGGGGCTGAACGGAGGTAGCTGCCCATGGTCGTGCCGTGTCTGGAGCTCGGCCGACACGTGGCTCGGCTCGCCCGTCTCGAACTCGCCGTAGGCGCGCTGATACGCACGCACGTTCTCCTGCCGCGAGCGCGACTCACCGAACCCGAGGTTCGCGAGGCGGCGGTCGGTCGGTTGCGTCGAGCCGGCGCCGAGAGCGGCGTGGTAGCGCCGCCGGAAGGGCAGCCATGCCAGCTGCGGGACGTCGGGTGGCGCCCACACGACGCGCAGCGTCTTCGTCGACGGGCGGATCTGCACCTCGACCTCCCCTGCGCCGTTCGCCTTGCAGGGCTCCTTCGTGAGCAAGCGCCCGTGCTCGTAGACGCGCACGCGTGCGCCCGGCATCCGGAAGCCGCGCTCGTCGTAGAGCACGAGCGTGTGCGACCGCCGCTCGGGTTCCGGCGCGGGGTCGTGGCAGACACACAGCCCTTCGGGGCAGTCCCACGTCGGCTCGGCAGCAGCCGCCGGATCTTCGTCTTCGTACGGCCAGGGCGGATCTGCCGGCGCGGCGCCCTGCGGGCGCGGTCCTGGCGAGGGAGCGGCGGGCGGCGCCTGAGGAGGAGCCGGCAGCGGGCCCGGCGGAGCTGCAGGCGCAGGCGCCTCGATCGCGAGCACATCTCCTGGGTAGAGGACGTCCGGGCTTCCTCGCCTCTGCCTGAGCTCCGCGTTGGCGGGATGGCTCCAGATCGCTTCCCAGGTCGTGCCGTGCTCGGCAGCGATTTGTACGAGGTAGTCGCCTGGCTGGACGGTATAAAGGATCATCTCGCTTTGCCGCTTGGCGAGCTTGGGGGGCTTCCTCGCGATGCTGCCAGAGGTGTCGAGAGCGATCCAGTCGCATCATGGGCGTCACGGGCGGCTCGACGGCCCTTTCGCGACCGGGCCGAAGGTCGAGGCGCATCTCGGCGGGGCGGATGCCGCGGGCGCCGATCTGTCGGGCGCGGATCTGTCGCGCGCGACGCTCGTCGCGGCGTATCTCTCGCGCGGAGGCTAGGCGATCCGAGCCCGCTCGCGCCAGCGGCTTGCGCGCCCCCACGTGCCGAGGTCCGGCGGTGCGCAGCGCAGGCGGCGGCGTCCTCGGGGCCTGACGCCCTGATGGCGCCCCGCGATCGGGCGGCTATGCTGCGACCCATGGGAATGCTGCGGACGGGAGCCGCCTTCGCGCTCGTGTGCCTCGCGGCCGCGGGCCTCGCGTGCTCGAGCGAGGGCGCGGGTGCCGAGACGACGACCCCGAGCGGCACGGGTGCGAGCGGCGGGTGGGGAACCGGCGGACAGGGCACCGGCGCGGGCGGCACCGGCGGCACGGCGACCGCCCACGACTGCACGGCGCCGAGCGGCTCGCTGCCGCCGCTCGCGTGGACGGAGGTCGCGAGCGGCCTGTCCATGCCGGTCTTCGTCACGGCGGCGCCCGGCGACGACGGCCGCCTCTTCATCGTCGAGCAGACGGGGCAGATCCGCGTGCTCGCGGGCGGCAGCGTGTCGGCGACGCCGTTCGTCGATCTGTCGGCCGAGGTGCTGTCGGGGGGCGAGCAGGGCCTGCTCGGGCTCGCGTTTCACCCGGCCTACCCGGCGAACGGGCGCCTGTTCGTGTTCTACACCGAGAGCGGCACGGGCGCCGAGGTGGTGGCCGAGCTCGGCCGCACGCCCGGCGATCCCGACAGCGCCGATCCGGCGAGCGAGCGCCGGCTGCTCGTCCTGCCCGACGACGAGTCGAACCACAACGGCGGCATGCTCGCCTTCGGCCCGGACGGCATGCT
>JADLAB010000722.1 GCA_020848455.1 Polyangiaceae bacterium | reverse complement strand
GACTGAACAACCTGCGTCCACCCCAGTCGGCTACTCGGACGCTGGTGGGTGAACGAAGCGCGACGGTGCCAAAGGAGGCAACGATGCCTGCATGGACAACGACGACTAGACTGATGACGGCATTCCTTTTCGGTGGAGCCGTCGCACTGGCGGGCTGCGAAGGCCCCGAAGGCCCCCCTGGGCTGAACGGTGCGAACGGCCTGGACGGAGCCGACGGAACCGACGGTACGAACGGTACCAACGGGACCGACGGCACGAACGGCACGAACGGCACGAACGGCACGGACGGTCTCCCCGGGCAGGACGGCCAGAACTACCAGGGCAGCAAGGTGGCGCAGTGCTCGCTGTGCCATAGCGCGGGCGACATCGCCGACGCGGCGCAGATGCACCCGGGCGTGACCGACCCGCTCATGAACCTGAACCTGGCGATCACGCAGGTGAGCAACAACGCCGGCGCCCTCGCCGTGACGTTCACCGCCTCCGACGCGGCCACCGGCAACCCGATCACCAACCTGACCATGGCGCCGCTGCGCTTCATGTTCAACCAGTACCTGCCCAAGGCCAACGCCTACGAGAACGCGATCTGGAGCGAGGACAAGTTCTACGAGCAGTCCAGCACTTCAGGCTCGGCCTCGAGGTTCGTTCAGAGCCCGCCGGGCACATACACCTACACCTTCCTCGAGACCATCGCGCAAGGCGTCGCCAACGACGGCGTCAACGTGGCGTACCCGACGCAGGTCGTGATGCGCGTCAGCGGTTTCGGCACGTACAACCGCGCCAACGCCGTCTACCAGATGACCGACATCGCCATGGCTGCCGGAGCGACGGCGACCCCGGTCGCGACCCCCGTCGGCGAAATCGTCACGACGGCCGCCTGCGAGTCCTGCCACGGGCCGCGCATCGGCAACGTGGGTCACGGCGGCGGCTACAACAAGGTCGAGTACTGCCGCAACTGCCACACGCAGGACCCGGCGAGCACCTTCACCGATGGCGGCGTCACGACCAGCTTCCTCGCCGCTGGCCTCGATCTCCGCACGATGATCCACCAGATCCACTCCGCCATCGACCACACGAAGGGCGGCGTCGATCCTGGCTTCGACTGGACCGAGGTCACCTACCCCCAGGACACGCGCAACTGCGACAAGTGCCACCAGGGCGTGGACGGTGACCGCTGGAACACGCTGCCGACCCGCTCCGCGTGCGGCTCGTGCCACTTCGACATCTCCTTCGTCAGCCCGGCGCCGGCCGGCATGACGCTCCACACGGGCGGCGCGCAGGCCACGAACCAGAACTGCGGCCTGTGCCACGACCCGGCGACCATCAGGGGCTTCCACGTCACCGACGTCTCGACCCCGAACAACCCCGACGTTCCGCCGGGCGCGTCGAACTTCACGTACCAGATCAACAGCGTCACGGTGGATGCCGGCGGCGTCCCGACCGTGAACTTCGCCATCCTCAAGGACGGCGTCGCGATCACCGACCTCCAGACGACGTACCCGCCGACGGGCTTCACTGGCGGCCCCTCGTTCCTCCTCTCGTATTCGCAGGCGCAGGACGGCGTCACCGATCCGGTCGACTGGAACAACCTCGGCAAAGCCGCGGCCCAGCCGCAGTCCGTGTCGCTGCAGAGCGTCGCCACGACGCTGACTCCAGGCGCAGTGGCGGGCACCTACGACGTCGCCCTGACCGCGGCGACCTTCCCTGCCGGCTCGACCCGGCGTGCAGTGGGCATGAACGCCTACTTCACGCAGGTCAGCCCGGCGGTCGCACGGCACACGACCTCGGTCGTGAAGGCCGTGACGGGTGACGCGGTGCGTCGCGACATCCTCCAGGTCACGGGTTGCGTCGACTGCCACGAGATCTTCGAGGGCCACGGCGGCAGTCGCGTCATCGCTGCCGACACGGTCGAGGCCAACAACCCGCTCATCTGCCTCCAGTGCCACGTCCCGAACCTGAGCAGCAGCGGCCGCACGTTCGACATGGCGGGCTACACGCCGGGCTCCAACGCAGACACCGACGCGGCCATCGCCCTGTTCGGCAACGACTCCATGCTCTGGCCCGAGGACACGAACAACTTCAAGGACCTCATCCACGGCATCCACAGCTCCGACGTCCGCGTCGACCCGTATGAGTTCGTCCGCATCCGCGGCGGCAACGCCTACGGCTTCGACTGGAGCGAGGTGAGGTTCCCGAACAACGCGAGCCGGTGCGGCAAGTGCCACACGGGCACCTCGTACGCGATCAACGCGATGCCGACCGGCGTCCTTGCCACGACCAAGGTCACCGACAACGGCGCGATCACCGATGCCGCGAGCGTGACGGCTGCCCGTGCGACCGTCCCGAACGATGACGACCTGGTTCTCAGCCCCGTCGTCGCGGCCTGCAACAGCTGCCACAATGGCGCCACGGTCGAGGCGCACATGGATCAGAACGGCGGCGGCTTCGGCCTGACCCGCGCGGAGTTGCTGGCTCCGTAGCCCGCAACCAAGGCTCGGGTGCGCGTCCGTGACGCGCACCCGGGTGTCGCGCCCCGAGGTGCGACGAGCTGCCCGGTCGAGCACCCGCTCGGTCGGGCAGTGTCTTTTTGTAGGTACCCTGCGGTGGCGAGCCGGGCGGGACGTCCGGCGGCTCGTGGCCCTTCTCTGCCGGCCCGGTGCTCGACTATAGGGAGACGCGATGCGAAGGACCAAGGCTCGTTCGAGGTTCGGTGCGTTCGGCGCGCTCGGCGCGCTCGCTGTGCTCGGCGCGCTGGCCCTGCTCGGCGCGACCGGTGTGCGTGGCGATTCGACCGCTCCAGCCGGGCCGAGCACCGTCTCGAGCGCTGCTCCGGTACCCTCCGTCTCGGCGGCCCTTGGCAGCGACGTGCTCGCCACGGTCAACGGCGTGCCCATCCGCGTCTCGCAGGTGCAGTACCTGCTCTCGAAGAAGGACCACCGGCAGGGGGGCGCCGACACGGCGCTCGTGAAGGCCGCGCTCGAGGACCTCGTGGACATGGAGCTCGCGCGGCAGGCGGCCGTCGCGGCCGGGCTCGATGCCGACCCCGCGTACGAGAAGAAGCTCCGGTTCCTCGAGGCGCCCTACGTGCACTTCCAGCGCGAGGAGCTCGGCGAGCGGTACCTCCAACGCGCGGTCGCCGCGAGGTCCAGCGTCGATGAGGCCGACGCGCGCAAGTACTTCGACGAGCACGCCGCCGAGCTCAAGAGCGAGTTCCACGTGGCGCAGATCCTCATCCGCAACGACGAGAGCAAGATCCGGGAGCTGAAGAAGAAGATCGACGGCGGCGCCTCGTTCGAGGAGGTGGCGGCGACGCTCTTCCCGGCGAACCTTCCCGAAGGCGCGAAGACGCCCTGGGATCTCGGGTCCATGCGGTGGTCTCAGTTGCCCATCCAGTGGCGCGCGCCCGTCGGGAGTCTGAAGGACGGCGAGGTGAGCGACGTCATCGCCGGACCGAAGGGGCGCTTCTGGCTCGTCAAGCTCGTGGCGCGCAGGACCAACGAGAAGCTGACCTTCGAGCAGCTGAAGACCGAGGTCGTCGAGCTCATCAAGAGCGCGAAGGGCAGCGGTCTCGGCAAGGCGGTCAAGGACGAGCTCCGCCAGAAGGCCGAGATCGTGTACCCGCGCGAGGCGGCGGCGATGCCGCCTCCGCCCGAGCCCGAGGACTGAGCGGCGCCGGCCGTCAGGGCACGTCGAGCTGGCCGAAGTAGTCGTCGCCCCAGCAGGTGAGCGTGCGGTCGGCGCGCAGCGCGCAGCCGTGGTACTTGCCGACCCCGATGGCCGTGTACGCGCCCGCCGGCGGCGTGCACTGGCCGGCGTCGGTGGTCGTGCCGTCGTGGTCGCCGATGCACCCCCAGCAGACGATGGTGCCGTCCGACCGGAGGCCGCAGCTGTGGTACGTGCCGACCGCCACCTGGTCGAACGAGCCCGCGGGCGCGTCGCACTGGCCGAAGTCGGCCGGCTGCGTCGGACCGGGTGAGTTGCAGCCCCAGCAGGTGATGGACTTGTCGGCGCGCACGCCACAGGTGTGCCAGGTGCCGGCGTCGAGCTGAACGAAGCTGTCGGCCGGCGGCGTCGACTGCCCGTACTCGTTGCTGCCCCAGCAGACGGCCGCGCCGGCCACGATGCCGCAGACGTGCACCGAGCCGGCGGCGAGCTGGTCGAAGACGCCGGCGGGCGCGGTGCACTGGCCCTGGTTGGCGCCCGTGCAGCCCCAGCAGGTGGCCGTGCCCGCGCTGTCGACCGCGCAGGTCGCATAGGTGCCGGGGTCGAAGAAGTCGACGTCGAGGAGCGTCGCGGGCACGTCGCACTGGCCGTAGTCCTTGGTGCCCTTGCAGCCCCAGCAGGCGAGGGTGCCGGCGCTCGTCCGCGCGCAGGAGTGGAAGAAGCTCACGCGCGTCTCGGCGAAGGTTCCGGCAGGCGGCGTGCTCTGACCGTCGGTGTCGTTGCCCCAGCAAAGCACCGTGCCGTCGGTCTCGACGCCGCAGTTGTGCACGCCGCCCGAGGCGACTTGCAGCCACTCGCGTGTGCTCGCGGCGCCGCCGGCCCCGCTGCCACCGCCGCCCGGCGCGCCCTTGCAGACCGGCGCGCCGGCGCAGTCGGAGTCGTCGCAGTCGAAGGCGCCGTCGCGATCGTTGTCGGCGCCGTCGGAGCACTCGCCGGCCACGTCGCCCTCGATGTCGCTCTTGCAGGCGCCGAGGCCGAGGGCCGTGCTGAGACCGAGGATCGTGATCCAGGCAACGTGTCGCATCGGCATCTCCTGGGGCGGCCGGGCAAGGTCGGGCCCCGCGGCAAGGATGGGCTCTACGCCGCCATGGTAGTACGAAACGGCGCGCCGCGCCGGACGACCTCGCGCAGCCTGCGCCCGATCCGGTATGCTCCCGCCCGCGCCGGCACCACGCGCCGCGCCCGCCGGGAGCGTGCGTGGGGCCAGGCCCTGAAAGGACGGAGCAGCATGCGCACACTCCTGCAAGCGGGTCTCGTCGTCGCGCTGGCGCTCGGTTGCGAGGCCCGACCCGCGCCGACGCCGAGCACGACGTCGCGGACGCCGGCGACCTCGACCGCATCGGGTCGCACCGGCTCGCACGCGCCCGCACCGGCCACCGCGTCGGCCGCGAGCACGAGCCCGCCCGGCCCCGCGACCTCCTCGCCCGAGGCGAAGAAGGCCGCCGCCGGCAGCAACGCCTTCGGCGTCGATCTTTACCGCAAGCTGCGCGACAAGCCCGGCAACCTCGCCGTGAGCCCGGCCAGCCTCAGCATGGCGCTCGCCATGACCTTTGGCGGTGCCGTGGGCGACACGGCCGCCGAGATGCAGAAGGTGATGCACTTCGAGGGCTCGGCCACCGAGGTCGCCGCCGGGGCGGGCAAGCTCGCCGCCGAGCTCCAGGATCCGTCGCGCCAGGTGACCTTCAAGATCGCCAACCGCCTCTTCGGCGAGAAGTCGTACGCGTTCGAGCAGCCCTTCCTCGACGCCACCGAGAAGGCCTTCGGCGCGGGCCTCGAGGCCGTGGACTTCAAGACCGGCTTCGAGGCAGCGCGCGGCACCATCAACGCCTGGGTCGCGGACCACACCGAAAAGCGCATCCAGAACCTGATCCCGAGCGGCGGACTGACCGACCTCACGCGGCTCGTGCTCGTGAACGCCACCTACTTTCTCGGCGTGTGGCAACACGAGTTCGAAAAGGAGCGCACCCACGATGCGGCGTTCTCGACCTCGAAGACCGCGACCGTGGAGGTCCCCACCATGCACCAGACGGCGAGCCTGAAGCTCGCCGCCCGCGACGGGATGACGATGCTGGAGCTGCCGTACCGCGGTGGCGCCATGTCGCTCCTGCTCGTCCTGCCGGACGCGGTCGACGGACTCGGCGCGCTCGAGGCGGGCCTCACGCTCGCCCGCCTCGAGGGCTGGGCGGCCGGGCTCGAGGCCGAGAGCGTCGCGGTCGCGCTGCCGAAGTTCACCATCGAGCCGGCGGAGGCGCTCGCCCTCGCTCCGATCCTGCAGGACCTGGGCATGAAGCTCGCCTTCGGCGACAAGGCGGACTTCACCAAGATCGCCAACCCGCCCGCGAAGGACCAGCAGCTCAGGATCACGGACGTCTTTCACAAGGCCTTCGTGAAGGTCGACGAGAAGGGCACCGAGGCGGCGGCGGCGTCGGCCGTCGTGATGGGCGAGAAGGGCGCCGGCGCACCGCAGGCGCCGAAGCGCTTCGTCGCCGACCACCCCTTTCTGTACCTCCTGCGCGACAACCCGAGCGGGCTCCTCGTCTTCATGGGCCGCGTCGTGGATCCGTCGGCGAAGTGAGGGAGCCGACGCGCGCCGAGCTCGACCGGCTCCGGCAGCTCGTCGCCGAGGTGTACCCCGATCTCGCGCTCGCCCTGTGCGCCCGCGGCCCGGATGACGCGCGCCGTGCGCCGCCCGAGCGCACCCTGGCCTTTCGCCTGGTCGACGGGCGTGGGCGCTCCCGCTCGGCCGTGGTGTGGCTCGCGCCGGCCGAGATCCTCGCGCTGTCGCCCGATGCGCTGCGCGCGCGCGTCGCGGCGGGCACGGGGCGCTGAGCCGTCACGGGAACGCGAGCGTCGCGAGGCCGTGCACGAGCTTCACGCGTGCGCCGCCCTCCCAGCCGGCGAGGTCGAGCGTGCCGTCGCAGCCGAGGGTGAGCCGGTAGAGCAGCGAGCCCGCGCCGTGGAACGGGCCGCCGGCCGCGACGCGGACGTCGGCGCAGGCGGGCACCCCCGAGGGCCCGAGGCCGCACACGAGCACGCGGCGCGTCTTCGAGCCGCCGGGCGGGCCGTCCTCGGTGACGGCGGTGAGCTCGGCGCCCGCGTCGCCCACGCGATCGACGGCGACGAGCTCCGCGACGCGGGCGACGCGCGCTTCGTCCCCGCTCGGGTCGCCGTGCGGCCAGCGCTCGCGCACGAGCTCGTGGGCCCAGAAGCCGCGCGCCGTCCGGACGACGAGGACGTGCTCGGCGATGTTGTCGGGGCCGAGCGGCCGGCGCGGGTCGCCGGTCGTGCAGTGGACGAGCTCGTCGAACGGCGGCGCGGCGGGCAGGCGCGCGAGCTCGGTGCATCCGGGCCGGGCGAGGTCGCGCGTCGCGAAGGGCCCGACCATCGGCCGGGTCGGCCACGCGCCCATGTCGCGCCCGGCAGACGCGGCGGCCTCGTCGAGCCACGCCTCGGGGTAGGGCGGCGCCACCACGTAGGGGGGCCGCGCGCAGCTCGCCGCCGGTCGGGCGCTCGGCGGCGCGGCCGGCGACCCGCTCGGGTCCGCGCTCGGGCGCGGGACGTCCGCCCGACTCGTCGCCGGATGCGCGCTCGTGTCGGTCGTCGTCGCCTTCGCCGACGGTGTGGTCGCGGCGCCGTCCGTGGCCGCGGTGAGCACCCCGCTCGCGGGCGCGCCCCCCGGGGCAGAGGGCGGGCCACCGCACGCAGACAGGCCGCTCATCGCGGCGAGGGTGAGCTTGCAGAGCGCCACGTCGAGCCGGCTCATCGCATCCTCTGACGTACGAGCGCGCCGGTCGTGTCTGTGTCCGTGGCCCCGTCTGCGTGGGCGCCGGGCCAGTCCGCGGGCGGGAGTGGGGTGCGTCAGACGCCGCCCGTACCGCCGCCGCCGCCCGCACCGCCGCCGCCGCCCGCGCCGCCGGCGCCGCCCGCGCCGCCGGCGCCATCCGGGCACTCTGCCACGATGTACGTGAGGAAGCCGGCGCGCACCACGGCCGGCCAGCTCGTGGGACCGTTCGCGACCACGAGGTCCGTCGTGCAGGTGCCGGGGCCCGTCACCTCGGCGGTGTAGTCGCCGTCCGGGAGATTGATGAACGCGACGGCGCCGACGTCGCTCGTCTCGGTGGCGGTCGTGTCGATGGCCGAGAGCGACGTGTAGTAGGGGCCGTCGCCCGCCGCGGGCGTCAGGGTCGCGGCGTAGCCCGAGGCGCCGTGCTGGACCGTCGGATCCGAGAGCACGAGCCCCGCGGCGCCCGCGGTCGGGTCGTACGTGATGCCCGCGTCCGAGAAGATCGAGGTCACGAGCGCCTGGTCCGCGAGCGACACGTCGATGTCGTTCCGGTCGACGCCCTTCACGTCGAAGAGGCCGATTCCGCTCACGAAGCCGGTCTTCGCGACCGTGAGCTCGACGTGCTGGTTCTTCGGCACGTTCGGGAGCACGAACTGCCCGTAGTCGTCGGACAGGACGCAGGCACCCGCGGGCTTCGCGATGCACACGCTCACCCCGGGTACGGGGTTGTTGAGGACCGTCTGGCGGATGACGCCCGAGTAGGTGACGCCGTCGACGGGCGTCGGAGTCGTCTCCTCCTCTTTGCTGCACGAAGCGAGCGCCGCCGTCGCTGCGAGCGAGAGCGCGAGCAGAGTCGTTCTCATGGATCGTCCCCTCCT
>JADLAB010000721.1 GCA_020848455.1 Polyangiaceae bacterium | reverse complement strand
CAAGGGGCTGGCGCGCTACACGCGCGACTTCGACACGCCCGTGCGCTCGGTGCGCGCCGTGCGGGTGCGGCCGGTGACCGGCGACCGCTGCTACTCGCTCGGGCACCTCATCCTGAAGTGAGCCCCCCGGCCGGGGAGCGGCTCGCGACCGTCGCCGCCGGTGCTGCCGCGGCTAGCGCGCGCGCTTCAGCAGCAGCAGCACGGCCGGCAAGAAGAGCAGGCTCGCGACGATCGTGCTCGTCGTGCCCACCGTCATGATGACGCCCAGGCTCTTCATCGCGCGGTAGTCGGCGATGGTGAGCGCCGCGAAGCCGACGATGGTGGTGCCCGCGGCGATGAGGATCGAGGACCCGGTCCCCTGCAGGATGTCCTTGAGGTCGCCCACGCCGCCGCGCTCGGCCGCGCTCTGGCGCGTGCGCACGACGATCTGCGAGCCGAGCTCGACGCTGATGCCGAGCAGCTGGGGGAGCGCGACGATGTTCGCTACGTTGAGGCGCATGTCGGCGGCGACCATGAAGCCCATCATGAGCGAGAAGCCCACGAGCACGGGCAGCATCGCGAGCAGCGAGTCCCAGAAGCTCCGCAGGCTGACGAGGCAGACGAAGAACATGAGCCCGGCGGTGAGGAGTGCCGCGCGCGTGAAGGAGCTCAGGATGTCGTGCTGGTGGGCGTGGATCTCGAGCGCCAGGCCCGACGCCTGCGGCGCTACGGACAGGACCTCGTCGTGGAAGCGGCGCGCGGCGTCGCCGGCCCACACGTTGCCGGCCGGCATGGCGAAGAGGGCGAGCCCCTGGCCGTCCTTGGCCATGAAGTGGGCGCGGAACACGGGCGGCAGATCCGTCGGCAGGTAGAAGCCGCGTTCGGCGACGGCCGCGGCCGTGCTCCAGCCCCGGTCGAGCAAGTTGGCCACGGCGAGCTCGAGCCGCCCGAGCGCGGCGCCGCCGCCGTCGGGGAGGCTCGCGAGCGTCTTGCCGACGGCAGCACAGGCGGCCTTCGCCTCGTCGACGCCGCGGGTCGGTCGTCCGGCCTCGCGCAGGGCGAAGGCCACCTCGTCGAAGGTGTCGGCGAGGGCCCGGAGCCTCCCGGCGACCTCGGGGCCGGAGCGCGCGCGGCCGCGCAGGCGCGCGAAGTCGGGCTTGCGCCCGAGCGCCACGAGCCCGGCGCGGAGCTCCGCGAGGCGCGCGGTCGTGAGCTCGGGCAGGGCGTCCGTCGCGGTGTCGACGGCCCCGACGGTCTCGAGCTTGCGCAGGGCTGCCGCGAGCGCGCGGGCGCTCTCGACGTCGTCGGCCGGGACGTTCGCGACGAGCGGGCTCACGCTCTTGTCGGTCTCGACGAGCGCGAGCCCGCGGACGCTCTCGGCGTGCGCGGGCAGAAAATCGAAGTAGCGCGCGTTGAACTCGATGCCGAAGGCGTTGATGGCCGCCCCCACGGCGAGCACCGAGCCGACGACGAGGATGGCGAGGCGCCCGCGCCGCACGGCCGGCGGCAGGAAATGCATGCCGATGAACTCGGCGGCAGCCTTGCGCCGGCGGCGGTTGAACAGCTGGGCGAGCGGCGGCAGGAGCACCAGCGTGAAGAGCACCATGAGCGCGAGCCCCACGCCGACGATGATGCCCATCTGGGCGAAGGCGGTGAAGGTCGTCGTCGTGAGCGTGAGAAAGGCGATGATGGTGGTCGCGGCGGCGATGACGGTGCCGGGGCCGCACAAGGCCAGCGCGTTTCGGATCGCCGCCTCGCGGTGGTCGCCGGCGCGCAGCCGCTCCGAGTAGCGGCCGAGCATGATGATGGCGAAGTCCGAGCCGATGCCCATGAGCACCGACACGAAGGCCGAGGTGATGAGGTTCGTGCCCCCGAAGGCGAGGCGCGCGAAGGCCACGCTGCACACCGTTCCGACCCCGAGCGGCACGAGCGCGAAGATCGAGTAGCGGAACGAGCGAAAGCCGATGAGCAAAAGGACGAGGATGCCGATGGTCGTCGCCAGGGTCGACTGCTCGAGGCCGCGCTCGACGATGTGGAGCTCGTCGACGACCACGGCCGGCATGCCGGTGAGGTCGGCGTGCACCTCGCCGAGCGCGATGCCGTTGCGGACCGCGCGGGCCTTGTCGACGAAGGGCTTGAGCTCGAGGCCCTCGGTGCCGGGGAGCTCGGGGAACAGGGCGACGAGGTGGAAGCTCCGGTCGGCGCCGACCAGGAAGCCCTGCTCGTCGAGGGTCACGCCTCCCGGCACGTGTCCCGCGTCGGCGGCGTCGAAGGCCGGCAGCACGCTCATCGGATCCGCGCCGCGAAGCTGCGCGTCGAGCGCGTAGAGCAGGCGGGCGAGCTCGTGGAGGCCTTGATCCGCCTCGGCCGCGCTCGGGGCCGAGTCGCCGTTGGTGCCCTCGAGGCCGGCCGCGATTTGCCGCTCGGTGGCGGCGATCCAGGCGGGCAGCCCGCCCTCGACGAGCTCGGCGATGGGGCGGTCCTTGCCGAGACGCCGGGCGATCTCGCCGAGCGCGTCGGGCTTGAACAGGAACGCGAGCTCGGCCATCTGCTCGGCGCCGATGCGGCACAGGATCCGCCCCGCGAACTCGGGCTCGGCCTCGAGCTTGGTGCAGAGCTCGCCGACGACGCGCTGCTGCTCGGCGGCCGTCGAGCCGCTCACCACCATGACGAGCGCGTCCTGGTAGCCGAAGCGCGCGAAGAACCGCTCGAGCTCGGCCTGGAGCGGGTTGTCCTTCTCGCTCACGAGCTTGTAGCGCGAGGTGGACACCGGCACGTCCCAGGCGATGCGCCCGGCGATGGCCGCGACGACACCCACGAGCCCGAGGACGAGCCACGGGTGGCGGATGCCGAGCGTCGCGATCCAGCGGAAGAGGTTGAAGCCCTTGGCCTGGCCCGACTCGGGTGCGGCGGCGCCCATGGCCGCGGACCCTAGCACTTTGCGCGCGCGCGCGAAGCGGGTGCGGGTCGCGGCGTGCTCGGAGGGCGTGGCGCTGCGAAGCGCTCTTCACACCTCGTGTGGCGAGGGGCTCGGGCCTCCGGCGGTCACGCGCCCGGAGCGCCACCCGGTGCCGGCCGGCTCGCGTAGCGCAGCACCCGGACCTTCTCCATCGTGACGAGCGCACCGCCCGTGATCATCTCGTCGAGGATCGGCAGGAGCTTCTGCATGTGCTCCGCGTCGTCCACGACCTCGATGAGCACGGGAAGATCGGCCGACAGGTCGACGAGGCTCGTCGTGTGGATGACGCTGTTGGCCCCGAAGCCGGCGATGCCGCGCATCACCGTGGCGCCCGCGAAGCCCTCGGCGCGCAGGCGCTCGAGCAGGGCGCGGT
>JADLAB010000720.1 GCA_020848455.1 Polyangiaceae bacterium | reverse complement strand
TCGCACAACGTGGGCTCGACGCCCGTGCTCGGCGTCAACAGCTCGCCGAGCTACTCGGTCGGCTTCTTCTGCGGCGCGCAGAAGGGCAGCGTCGCCGAGGCCCTGCGAGCCGCCCTCGCGGGCCGGCTCCCGAGCGTCAGCCTGACGCGCATGCAGGTGAGCCTGAACGGCCGCGTCGTCTCGGCGCGCGTCCTCAACGACGCGCTCTTCTGCCACGTTTCCCCCGCCCAGACCTCGCGCTACATCCTCGAGCTCGACGACGTGGTCGAGGAGCAGAAGTCGAGCGGCTTCTGGATCGGACCGGCGGCCGGCTCGACGGCGGCCCAACGCTCGGCGGGCGGCCGGGTCCTGCCCTTCGCTTCGCAGGCACTGCAGCTCGTCGTGCGCGAGCCCTACACGCCCCACGGCGAGAGCTACGCGCTGCGCCGCACGCTCGTCCGTCCGGGGCAGATCCTGCGGGTGCGCAGCAAGATGCGCGAGGCGGGCCTGTTCCTCGACGGCCCCGACGACGTCGTGCCCGCCGGCCTCGGCGACGTGGTCGAGTTCACGCGCGCCCCCGATCCCCTGTGCCTGCTCGGCCTCACGGCGCGGCGCAGCTGGGGCGCGCTCGGGCGCGGCCCGCAGCGCCGGCGCCCGGCGAAGTGAGCACGAGCCCGCAGGCCGACCGGCGGCGGGGCTCAGGGGCCCGCGCTCTCGTCGACGAGCGCGGTGAAGCGCTCGATCACGGCGACCGCCGCCGCCGCCTCCGCGCGCGAGCTCGCGCGGAGCAGCTGCTCGACCGCCTCCTCGACGGTCCCCGCCGTGGGGACGTCGAGTGCGCGGCCCCGGCGCGTGAGCCCGAGGGCCACCCTGCGGCTGTCCAGGTGATCCCGGCGCCGTTCGACGAGCCCGTGCCGCTCGAGGCGTCGCAGCGCTGCCGACACCGTGCCGGGGTCGACGTGCAGGATGGCCGCGAGCTGGCCCGGGCTGAGGCCCGGGTACGTGCCGACGCAGCGGATGACGAGGCGCTGCTGCGCGGTGATGCCGAGCCGCCGCTCCATGCGCCGCGAGAGTCGCGCGAGGGCGTGCTCGAGCCGCCACAGGCGCTGCAGGAAATCGAGCGCCGGCCCGAGCGGATACTCCGCGGGCTCTCGCGCGCCCGCCATCACCGCGGCCCTCGGGCGCGCAGCTCGACGAGCTTCGCCAGGAGCGCGTCCACCTCGCTCTGGTCGCGGAGATAGTACCTGGCCGCCGAGCTCCGCGACGCGCCGACGCGCACGGTGAACAGGCGCCCGGGCTGGTCGAGCGCGAAGACGTCCTCGTCGGTGACGTCGTCGCCGACGTAGAGCGCGGTGCTCGCCCCCTCGAGCGCGCGCAGCCGCACGAGCGCACTGCCCTTGTTCGGCGCGCGCTCGGGCAGGACGTTCACGACGAGCTTGCCGCCGACGAAGCGCATGCGCACGGGCAGGGCTGCGACCGCGCTCGCGATGGCCGCTCGGGCCGCGCGCTTCTGGCGCGCGCGCCGGTAATGCACGGCCAGGGTGTAGCGCTTGTCCTCGATGTCCACGCCGGGCACGCCGGCGAGCGCCGCCGCGAGCAGCGCGCGCGCCCGCGCGATCTTGCGCTCGAAGGCGCCGAGCTCGGCCCCTGGCTCGAGCCCGTGGTTGCCGATGACGTACTTCACCGGCGCCCGGCCGAGGCGCGCCGCCACGTCGGCCCGGCCGCGCCCGGAGATGACCGCGCACGGGTAGTGCTCGCACACCCGTGCGAAGAGGCGCGCGGTCCGGGCGCGCATCACGGCGCGCTCCCGATCCGTCACGATCGGCGCGAGCGTGCCGTCGAAGTCGAAGGCGCAGAGGACCCGCGACCACGCGAGCTGCGCCAGGAGCTCGACATTCTCGCGCGCGAGCAGGCGCCTCATGCGCTCTCGCCGCCCCAGGCGGCGCGCCCCGCGCCGAAACGCCCGGTCATGCGCTCCTTGCGGCGGAGCTCGGCGGCGTCGACCAGCATGCGGCCGGCCCACCGGTAGACGTTGAACTCCGACAGGAGCCGCCGCATCGACCGCATGCGCGCCCGCTGTTCGTCCGCCGGCATGTGCAGGGCCGCGGCGAGCGCGTCGCTCGCCTGGCGGAGGTCGTAGGGGTTGACGATCAAAGCCTCGGTGAGATCGCGCGCCGCGCCCGTGAACTGGCTCAGCAGGAGCACGCCGTGCTCGTCGTCGCGCGCGGCCACGAACTCCTTGGCCACGAGGTTCATGCCGTCGTGCAGGCTGCTCACGTAGCAGAGGTCCGCCGCGCGAAAGTAGCGATACACGGCCGTCGGCTCGTGATGGGTCCGGAGCAGAACGATGGGGTGGTAGCGCTCGGTCGACCACCGGGCGTCGATCTCCGCCGCGAGCGCCTCCACGCGCTCGTTGAGCTCGCGGTAGCGCTCGATCTTGGTCCGGCTCGGCGCCGCCACCTGCAGGAACGTGAAGCGTCCGCGAAACTCGGGGTAGCGAAGGAGCAGCTGGTCCACCGCGGCCAGGCGCTCCTCGATGCCCTTCGTGTAGTCCAGCCGATCGATGCCAACGCCGACGAGGGCGTCCGGCGCGAGCCCGAGCTCGGCCCGCACCTCCGCCCGGGCCTGCGCGACGGGAGGCACCTCGGAGAGCCAGTGCACGGGCCACTCGATCGAGATGGGGTACGGCCGCACGAGCGTGCGCCGCTCTCCCTGCACGACGGCGGTCGCCTCGCGGTCGATGCGGCTCTCCATGAAGGCGTCGACGCCGTCGACGAAGTTGTTGCAGTGCTGCCGCGTGTGGAAGCCGACCACGCTCGCCCCGAGCAGACCGGCGAGGAGCTCCTCCCGCCACGGGCAGATGCCGAAGCGCTCCGCGTTCGGCCACGGGATGTGCCAGAAGGCGATGATGGTCGCGCGCGGCAACCGCTCGCGGATCATCTTCGGCGCGAGCGCGAAGTGGTAGTCCTGCACGAGCACGATCGGATCGTCGCCCTCGACCTCCTCGCAGACGGCGTCGGCGAACTTGCGGTTCACGCGCACGTAGTGCTCCCAGTCCTCCGCCCGGAAGACGGGCCGCGCGTGGGCCAGGTGGCAGAGCGGCCACAGGCCCTCGTTCGAGAAGCCGTAGTAGTAGCCCTGCTCCTCGGCCTCCGACAGCCACACGCGACGCAGCACATAGGCCTCCTCGCCCGGTGGCACCCGCACGCGATCCTTGCCGTCCACGGTGTCGCGATCGGCGCTCCCGCTGCCGTGGGCGACCCACACCCCCGAGCAGGCCCGCATGACGGGCTCGAGCGCCGTGACGAGCCCGCTCGCGGGATGGAGCACCCGCACGCCCTCCGCACCCCGGTCGTGGATGTACGGCTCGCGGTTCGCGAGGATGACGATTCGCTCGTCGTGCAGGTGCTTCGTGAGCGTGGCGTGCAGGCGCTCCGCGCTCCACACGCCGGCGCGCCCCTCCTGCTCGCGCTCCTGCGACAGGCGCTCCGCCAGGGCTCGCACGTCGCGCAAGAGCGGCTGGAACTCGTGCGTGGCCTCACCGCCGAGCGCGCGGCGGAGCTCGAGGTTCCAGCGCCGCCAGGCGAAGCGCGCGGCCAGGAGCGTGACGACCGAGGCGCCGAGGGCGAGGACGAAGAACGCGACGAGCAGGATGTTCCGCGTCGTCTCCTCGCGGCGCTCGAGGAACCGGAGATCGTGCACGAGGACGACGGCGCCGAGCGGCTCCGAGTCCCCTTCGAGGAGCGTGACGCCGACCTGCACGGGACCGGCCGCGAGGTCGGAGGCCATGGACCACGACGTCGCGTCCCCCGCTTGGTGGCGCATGCGCTCGAGGAGCGAGCGGCACGGGAACTCCGCCGGGTAGCCCTCCGTCGCGGCCAGGAGCTCGCCGTGCGAGGAGCACGCCGCCGCCGCCATGATGCGCTCGTCCCGCGCGATGTTCGCGAGGATCGCCGTGAGACCTGCGCGGTCGGAGCTCCAGTGGCTGGCGAGGCTGTCGCGCGCGGCCTCCACCGCGAGGCTCGAGCGGAGCTCGAGATCGCGCTCGAACCAGCGGCTCGTGATGCGCGCGAGCACGGCGTACCCGAGGCCGGCGAGCAAGCCGAGGGCCGCGAGCAGGACCACCAGGAAGCGTAGCGTCCGGCCCATGGACCCGCCTTAGCACGCGATGATTGGAGGTCCAAGCATCATGTGCTAGAGCGGTCCCATGTCGCTCTCCGAACTCGGCCTCGTCGGTAACTGCCAGGTCGCAGCGCACGTGCGGCGGGACGGCGCCGTCGTGTGGTGCTGTCTGCCGCGCTTCGACTCGGAGCCCGTCTTCGGCGCGCTCCTCGACGAGGCCGAGGGCGGACGGTTCTCGATCGGGCCCGCCGGTGCCACGCCCGGCGAGCAGCGCTACGTCCCGAACACCAACGTCCTCGAGACGCGTTTCGACACGCCGGACGGCTCCTTTCGCATCCTCGACTTCGCCCCGCGCTTCGTGCAGTACGAGCGCAGCTTCCGCCCGACGAAGCTCGTGCGCATCGTCGAGCCCCTGTCGGGCACGCCGCGCATCCGCGTGCTCTGCGATCCCATCCTCGGCTGGTCGAAGCGCCGGCCGCGGCGCGAGACCGGGTCCCATCACATCGCGTTCCACGGCTACGACGCGGAGCTGCGCCTCACGACGGACGCGCCGCTCTCGTACCTCGATGGCGAGCCCTTCGCGCTCACGGGCCGCAGGCATTTCGTGCTCGCGTGGGGTGCGCCGGTCGAGGAGCCGCTCGAGCCCCTGTGCGACCGGTTCCTGCGCGAGACGACGCGCTACTGGCAGGAGTGGGTCAAGCACTGCGACATCCCGTCGCTCTACCAGGAAGAGGTCATCCGCTCGGCCCTCGCGCTGAAGCTCCACTGCTTCGAGGACACGGGCGCCATCGTGGCCGCCTTGACGACCTCGATCCCCGAGGCGCCAGGCTCGGGTCGCACCTGGGACTACCGCTATTGCTGGCTGCGCGACGCCTACTACGCGCTCGGCGCCTTCCGCCTGCTCGGGCATTTCGAGGAGCGCGAGCAGTTCCTGCACTACCTGCTCAACGTCGCCTCCTCGGCACCCGACCTCGATCTCGCGCCGCTCTACCGCATCGACGGCAAGCGCGACCTCGAGGAGCAGATCCTCACGGCCTGGCCGGGGTTTCGCGGCGAGGGGCCGGTGCGCGTGGGCAACGGCGCCGCCCGGCACAAGCAGCACGACGTGTTCGGCGAGATGGTCCTGGCGCTCACGCCGCTCTTCCTCGACGCCCGCTTCCGCGATCAGGCGACGCCGCCGGTGCTCGAGCTCGTCACGCGCCTCGCGCGCCGGGCCGTCGCGGTCGCCGGGCAGCCCGACGCCGGCATCTGGGAGTTCCGCTCCGGCTGGCGACCGCAGACCTTCAGCTCGCTCATGTGCTGGGCGGCGGCCGATCGCATGAGCCGCATCGCAGGGCGTCACCGGCCGGCCGACGCCGGGGAGTTCGCGGCCGCCGCGGAGAGGATTCGCGAGGAGACGCTGACGCGCGCCGTCGACGCCACGCGCGGCTGCCTCGTGGCGGACTACGGCGGCACCGAGGTCGACGCGGCGCTCCTGCAGGCCGTGACCCTGCGCCTGTTGCCGAACGGCGACCCGCGCACGCGCGCGACCGTCGAGGCCATTCGCCACGACCTCGAGCGCAACGGCTGGCTCATGCGCTACCGCAGCGACGACGGCTTCGGGGTGCCCACCGTGGCCTTCGCCTTGTGTACCTTCTGGCTCGTCGAGGCGCTCGGGCGCCTCGGCCAGGAGGACGAGGCGCGCGCCGTGATGGAGGGGCTCCGCACCGTCCAGTCACCCCTCGGCCTGCTCGCGGAGGACGTCGAGCCCGCGAGCGGCATCATGTGGGGCAACTTCCC
>JADLAB010000719.1 GCA_020848455.1 Polyangiaceae bacterium | reverse complement strand
GAGGGGGTCGAGACCGCGGCCGAGCGCGACAGCCTGCTCGGCCTCGGGTGCGATCTGTTCCAGGGCTACCTGTTCGCGAAGCCGGCCTACCCGCTGCCAGCCCCGGCCTGGCCGAGCGCATGAGCGCCCGAGAAGGGCGGGGCGACGACGGCGACGCGACGGTGGCCGCGGACCCGCAGGCCACGGGCCAAGCGCCTAAATCGCGTCTCCATGGGGGATCCCCTGCGGCTTCACCGGTACGCGCAACACGAAGGTCGCGCCCGCCACGCCGGCGACCGGGTCGCAGAGCGACAGGCTGCCCCCGAACGCGCCGACGGCGAGGTCGCGGCTCAGCGCCAGGCCGAGCCCCGAGCCCTTGCTCTTGGTCGTGAAGAACGGCTCGAAGAGGCGCTTCTGCAGCTCGGCGGGCACACCCGGCCCCGCATCGCGCACGTAGACGGCGATCTCGTCCCGCTCGCGACGTGCCTCGACCCGCACGGGCGGAGTCGCACGCCCCGCGCACGCGTCGACGGCGTTCGTGACGAGGTTCGTGAGGATCTGGGCGAGCTTGCCGGGGTCGCCGTGCAGCCGCAGGCCGGGCTCGCACGCGATCTCGAGCCCGACCCCCGCCGCGCGGGCGCCGTGCCGCAAGAGGGACGCGAGGTGCTCGAGCTCGACGGCGAGGTTCACCTCCCGCTCGTCCGGGCGACCGAGCGTGCGGGTCTGGTGCTTGAGGGCACGCACGTAGCCCGCCGCGCGCTCGACCGCGTGCGCGGCCGTCGCCGTTGCCCCTGCCGCCTCGGCCGCGATTTCCCGGAGATCCTGCTCCGTCACGTCGGCATGTCCGATGCTGCGCGCGAGCTCGTCGTGCAAGGTGCCGAGAGCGGCGAGCGAGGCCTGCACGGCCGCGAGCGGCGTGTTCACCTCGTGCGCCACGCCGGCGGCCAGACGGCCGAGGAGCGCGAGCCGCTCCGCGACCGCGAGCTCCGTCTGCACCCTCTGCTGCCGCTCCGCTGCCCGACGGAGCTCCTCGGACCGCAGGCGCACCGTCGCCTCGGCCTCGAAGGCGGCGAGCAGGATGCGCCGGTGGCGGGCGGCGGCCACCATGGCCGCGAGCGTCGCGCCGACGGCGTAGGACGCGAAGACCGCATGGCGCGCGAGGTCGTCCTCGCCCGAGCTCGACAGGAGCGGGGCCGCGGCGGAGAGGACGCCCGCGACCGCGAGCGGGCGGGCACGCACCGGTACGAAGGCCGCGAGCCCGAGGGGGTAGATCCCGGCGGCTGCGAGGTACACGTGCCCGAGCTCGCCGATGAGGTGTTGCTCGACGGAGGCCTCGGCCGTGAGCAGGACCGCGCTCGCGGCGGCGAGCGCCGACAGCCGCTCGGGCCGGCACCGCTCGGTCGCGGCGACGCACGCGACGAGCAGGGCCATCGTGGCGAGCCGCGGCGCGAGCACCGCCCCGAAGGCGGCCGGGTTCAAGAGGTAGCTGACGGGTGGGAAGGCCCCCATGACGGCGAGCGCCAACGCCAGGAAGGCGCGAACACCCGCGCGCATGTGGACCTCGAGCCGTGCCTCGGGCGACAACCCCGGGTCACCGCGCGCGGAGGCGGGGCTCGGGACGAGCCGGAGCCAGGCCTTCTTCACGTGGGGGCGGGCAGCTCGATCGCCCCGGCCGGGACCGTGGGGAACATGCGGTTGCGCCCCGCGGCCTTGGCGGCGTAGAGCGCGCGGTCCACCGCCGCGAGCACGGTTCTCGTGGCCTCGTCCCACCACGCCCCGTCGCGCGCCCAGCCACCGACCGGGCGCGCGGGGAAGTCGACCGTGCCGTAGCCGCCGCTCGTCGTCACCGCGACGGCCTTGCCCTCGACGTCCGTCCGGCGCGCCTCGACCGCCGCGCGGAGGCGCTCGGCGAGCACGGGGGCGCCGGCGATCGGCGTCGCCGGCGCGAGCACCAGGAACTCCTCGCCCCCGAAGCGCGCGGCGAAGTCCGTGTCGCGCAGCGTGCGGCGCAGGCTCTCGGCCACCTGAAAGAGGACCATGTCGCCCGCGGCGTGCCCGAGCGTGTCGTTCACGCGCTTGAAGTGGTCGACATCGAGCGCGAGCACGGTGAGCGGTTGACCGGTGCGCGCCGCCAGCTTCAGCGACTCCGTGAGGCGCTGCACGGCGTGACCGCGCGAGGCGAGACGGGTCAAGGAGTCGACGGTCGCGAGCTCGTAGAGGCGCCCGTTATCCATGGCGAGCGCCACCTGGGCGGCGAACAGCGAGAGCGGCTCCGCGACCGCTTCCGCCGCCGGCGCCTCGAGCAGGCAGGCCCCGATCCGGCGGTCCGCGAGGCAGAGGCCGACGGCGATGAGCGCGTCGCGCTCGGCGCGCTCGCGGCCACCCTCGAGCACGGCGTCGAGCAACTCTCGGGCCGGCCCGGGCAGCTCGTCGTAGCGCGTGAATGGCTCGAAGCGACCCCGCCGCGGCCCGATGATACGCCGCTGGTTGCTCACGGTGGTGACGAGCAGCCCGCCGTTGTTCGTCGCGATGACCCCGCTCGTCGCCTCGACGATCCGGAGCATTCGATCGAGGGCGGTCTCGAGCAGCTCGGCGAGGGTCTGGACGCGGTGGATGGCGTGCGCCGACTCGGCGATGGTGCGCAGCGCGGCCGCGCGCCGCGCGACGAGGCTCACCGCGCGGTACGACTTCAGCGCGGCGTCCACCCACACGAGGAGCTTCTCGGGCCCGTCGGTCTTGTCGTGGTAGCCCTGGATGTCGAGGCGCCGCATCATCGCGCGCGCCGGCTGGTCGGAGGCATAGCCGGTCACGAGCACGATCTGGACCTCGGGGTCGAAGGCACGCATCTCCCCGACGAGCGCCTCGCTCGTCGAGCTCGCGAGGAAGTAGTCGAGCAGGACGCAGTGCGGTCGAAAGGCGCGTTGCTCGGCGAGCGCCGACGCCGTGTCGGGCACCGCGCGCGCCGCGTGGCCCTCCTGCGCGAGCAGGCGCACCGTGCTCGCGCAGAGCGCGGGATCGTCGTCCACCACGAGCACGCGGTGCCCGGTCGGCTTCGGTGTACCTAGACGGGCCACGGACCCCTCCTCACGCGTGGCGCTCGCGACACGGACCCTCCCGCGCGAGCGGCCAAGAAGCGCTCAATCTAGCCGGCGACGCCGTGCGTGGGAAGCCGGTTTGCAGGCCAAGAGAGCCAGCGCGCGACGCGCGGCCGCGCGCTCACGGTGCCAGGAGCGTCCGATACCCCGCCGCGAGCCGCCCGAGATCGCCCTCGCTTCCGCCGGTGAAGCGCGCGCCGAAGCCGCGCGGTACGGTGGCAATCCCGGACGCGCGGACGCGATTCCAGATGACCTCGGCCTCGACGTGGACGCGCCGGCTGCCACCGGGCGCCACGAGCTCGAGCCAGAGCTCCTGGCCCTGGATGAAGCGCACGAGCGTGCGCACGTACATGCCGCCCTCGCTCAGGTTGTGACTGTAGCCGACCTCCTCGAAGTCGTCCGTCGGGAAGCGCACGCGCACGCACACGCCGTGCAGGACGCGGGCCGTCTTGCGCAGATTGGTGGGCACCGGGTGCAGGAGCTCGTTGGCCACGTAGAGGACGTTCTCGGCGATACGCGCGCGGTCGAGCGTCGCGACGCGCGTGTCGCCGCCGAGGCGCAGGGCTGCGCGGACGGCGGGCAGCTCGCGGAGGGGCGCCGTGACGATCCAGGCCGCGCGGCTGCCCGCGAGCGGCGCTCGCAGGCTGAGGGGCTCCTCGCCGGCGAGCTCGAGCTCCGCCGAGCAGACGGCGAGCACCGCCGCCGGATCCGCGGCCTGGCGCAGGGCCTCGGCCGGATCGGTGGCGAACACGACGCGATAGCCCCCGGCGCGGAACAGCCGGCCCACGAGGACGCGGGCGTTGCGGTCGGTGTCCGCGATGACGACGACCTTGTCGTCATTGGGCGGCGACGCCGCGCTCGGGTCGGCGGCCACGGCCACGAGGCGGCGCTCGAGCGCGCTCGCGTCGACCGCGCAGCAGTCGTCCGCGCCCTGAGCGTAGGCCGACTGGAAGACGGCGTCGGCGAGGTGTGGCGACAGCCCGATGATGGGCACGGACGCGAGGGCCGGCAGCGCCCGCACCTCGACGGCGCTCATGCCCGCGGCCGCCTCGCGGAGATCGACGACGACCGCCGCGAGCCCGCGCACCCCTTCGCCGACCCAGCCCGCGAGCTCGTCGGGGCTGTCGAGCACCTCGAGCACGTGGCCCGCCGCCGCGGCGCCCGTCCGGACGACGTCGAGTGCCGAGCGCCCGAAGGGGCCGACGAGAAGGGTCACGGGCTCAGTCATGCGCGGGATTATCCGGCAATCGAGGTGGGGGTCACGCGAAAACGTCGGGGAGGGT
>JADLAB010000718.1 GCA_020848455.1 Polyangiaceae bacterium | reverse complement strand
GCACCCCGCGTGGAGCCCGGGCCGAGGCGCCGCCCGCCGTGAACGCTCGAGCCGCCCTCGCGAGCCTGCTCGTGGTCGTGGCGAGCGCGGGCCGCGCCGGGGCCGAGCCGACCGTGTGGGAGCGGAGTCGCGACCCCGGCGCCGCCGCACGCTCGAAGGCCGTCGACGAGGTCGACGCCCTGCTCCACAAGCTGCGCACCGCACGCGACAACCGTCGGCCTCGCTCCGCGCGGCGCTCGGCCGCGACGCGCGGGCCGTGCTCGACCGCGTGCACGCCGCCGAGTCCTCCGACCCGGCCCTGCGCCACCGGTACGGGGCCGTGCTCGCCGAGCTCTACGACGCGGTGAAGGACGAGCGCGCGCTCGCGGCCGCGTGCGACCACTTCCGCTTCGTCACGGGCTCGCGCGCCCCGCAGCTGCTCCGCGCCGAGGCCGCCAACGATCTGGCGATCTGCGAGGCGCACCTCGGCCACCACGGCACCGAGATCACGGCCTACGACGCCGCCCTCGGCCTCGAGGTGCACGACGAGACGCGCGCCGTGCTCTACGCCAACCGCGCCGAGGCGCAGATGTACCAGGGCCGGATGGTCGCCGCCGTCGCGGGCTACCGCGCGAGCCTCGCGACCCTGCCCGGCTACGCGTACCCGTCGATGGCGACGTCCACGCACTGGGGCCTCGCGGTCGCGCTCGATCGCACGGGCGATCTCGCCGCCGCGTTCGAGCAGATCGAGCTCGCCCGGACGCTCGACCCGGCCGACGCGGCCATCCACGGCCCCACGTGGTTCTACGTGCCCGACTACGACGAGCACTGGTACGCGGCGCTCGGCTACTGGCAGCACGCGCGCACGGCGGTCGACGCGCTCGAGCGCGTGCACCTCTACGCGGACGCGGCGAGCGCGTGGTCGCGCTACCTCGACCGCGCGCCGGACGCCGACCGCTGGCTCGGGCTCGCCGCCCTGCGGCGCCGCGCGGTCGAGCGCGAGCTCGCCGCCGCACAGAAGACGCTCGACGAGCTCGAGCCCATGCCGCGGGAGCGGCCGGACGGGCCCGCCCTCGACCCCTGACGGCGCGTGCATAACCGGCACGCTCGCGCCCGGGTACAGCGCGAGCTTCACCGGCACGCTCGCGCCCGCCTACAGCGCGAACTTCACCGGCACGCTCTCGCCCGTCTTCACCGTGACCTCCTGCTTCTTCGGCAGGCCTCCCGGGGGCGTGCACACGACGGTGTGCTTGCCGGGTCCGATCTTCACGATCACCTTGCTCGCGCTGCCGGCGTTCTTGCCGTCCACCGTGAGGGCGCAGGTGCCGCCCGTCACCTCGACGGAGATCGTGGTGCCGCTCACGCTCGCCGTCGCGGTGCTGGTCGTCACCGCGGGGGTCGTCGTCGTCACCGCGGGCGGCGGTGGGGTCGCGCTCGCCGTCGCCGACGCGCTCGACGCGGCCTTGTCGTCGGAGGGCGAGCCGAGCGCGAACACGAGGATGAGGATGACGACCGGCAGGACCACGAGCGCCACCCCGAGGATGGCCATCGTGAGCTTGCGCTGCCGCGCGGTCGCGTCCGAGCGCTGCTGCGCGGCGTAGGCCCCGGTCGCTCCTGCCGGCGCCGGCCCGCCGCGCAGCGAGAAATCGGGATCGCCACGCAGATCGCCGAGCGCCGCGAGGCGCCCCCCGGGCAGGGACGGCGCCATGGAGGACGGGGCCGCGGGCGCGAACGCAGGCGCCGGCGCGGGCGGCGCCACTCCGGCCGGCGGCGCGAGCGGCGCCGCCGCGGGCAGGGGCCCGGGCGCCATCGCGTCGAAGCCGAGCTCGCCGAGGAACTTCGTGCGCTCCATCGGGCTCTCGGCCGGCACTTCTGCACCGGCGCCCAGGGCACCCTGGGCGAGCGGGAGGCCGGCCCCCTGGCTCGCGTCGTGCGTCGGCTCGGTGACGACGCCGCCGCGCGCGCTCTGCTTCGAGAGCGGCGAGGTGGGCGAGAAAGCCGGCGCCGCGCTCGCGTCCACCCGCGCCGGCGTCTGGGCCAGCTGCCCGATGCGGTCGATGAGCACCTGTCCCTCGGGCGGCGCGTACGGCCGGAGCGCGTGCGCGAAGGCGTACACGCTCTCGAAGCGACCCTCGAGATCCTTGGCGAGAGCCCACGCGAGGATCTGCCCGAGCTCCGGCGGCAAGTCGGGCCGCACCTCCGAAAGCGGGCGCGGCGAGGCCCGCGTGATGGCCATCATGAGCTCGGCGAGATCACCCCGGAAGGGCGGCGTCGCCGTCAGCATCTCGTAGAAGATGGCGCCGAGCGACCACACGTCGGTGCGCCGGTCGATGACGCGCGCGTGGCGCACGAGCTCCGGCGACGAGTACGGCGACATGCCGAACATGGTCGTCGCCGACGCCTCGCCCGCCGACACCGGCAGCGAGCCCGGATCGCGCAGGAGCTTCGCCGTGCCGAACTCGATGATCTTGACGAGCGGCGAGCCACCGCGGCGCGCCGTCAGGAAGAGCTGCTGCGGCGACAGCTCGCGCAGGATGATGTTGTGGCTGTGGGTCTCCTGCACCGCCTCCGCGGCCTGCAGCAGGTAGAGCACGGCCTCGTCGAGGCGCAGCGGCCCGCGCTGGCGCAGGTGCTGGCCGAGGTCGATCCCGTCGAGGAACTGGCGCACGAGAAAGAAGGAGCCGTCGGTGTGCGTCCCGACGTCGATGATGCGCGCGACGTGCTCGCTCTCGAGCTTCGCGAGGGTGCGCGCCTCGCGCCGGAAGCGCTCGACCTCCTTGTCGTCCGACAGCTGGGGCGAGATCACGCGGATCGCGACGCGCTGGTCGAACTCGGTGTGCGCCGCGTCGAGCAAGAGCCCGCGCGAGCGGCCGAGCACCCCGCGCACGCGGTACTTGCCAGCGACGATGTCTCCGGGGTGGATCTCCACGAGTGCCGTCTCTCGCACCGTGCCGCCCGGCGGCGCGACCGACGCGCCCGGGACGGCCGGAGCATTGTGGCACGGGTGCGGGGCGGGGACCTAGCG
>JADLAB010000717.1 GCA_020848455.1 Polyangiaceae bacterium | reverse complement strand
GTGTGGTTGATGACTCTTCACACAGCAGCAAGTGCGCACGCGAAGCGCCTACTTCAAGCTGCTTCAGCGATTACGTCACACGGTGGTCGCGATCGCACCTGGGGGGAGCGCGCGAAATCCAGGTTCAGCAGGAGCGCGACAGGCTTCGGCTCACCCGCACCCCAGGGCGAGCCTTCGGCGTAGACTGCGTCCCCGGTCGGATTGTAGAAGTCCGAGAGCCGGATGAGCTCGAGTTGCGGAGGCGCGGTCGGGTCGATGAAGCCATAGAGCTCGAGGTCCGGAAGGACCTCACCCACCGCTCTGCCGTACGGTCCCTCGGGATACGGAATCTCGGGCTGCGGCTCCTGACCCGTCCCGCCAGAGAAAGGAGGGGCTCCACCGCCCCCTTGTCGAGCGCCGTCGTCGACGCACCCCCCGAACCATAGAGCGGCGGTGAGCAACCCGAAGGACGCGCTTCGAGCCGTCATGGCGTTGGAGAGATCGTGAGGTGCGCCAACTCGCCGGCCTTCACGTTGGCGGGGAACACCGCTGCCACCGAGCCGTCCGCGACCACGGTCATGGTGATCAGCACGGCGCCCGGGGGGACATTGAAGATCACGGCGCCGCCCAGGTTCGTCGTCTGGGTCAGGCTAGGATCGGGGAAGTTCTGGCCATCGGTGTAGACGACGGCGGTCGCCGCATCGGCGGTGTCTGCCGTGAGCGTGACGCCCGGAGCCGGGCCGCCGAACGGGGCGGGCACGAACGCGTCCGGGCAGTGCGTGGCTTCGACGATGAGCTGCCCGCGAGACGGATCCACCACGACGCCGGAGATCGCCGCGGCCGTCTGCACCTCTGCCGGCGACACCGTGCGGAGCCGCAGGGAAAGATACGTCTTGGAGAAGGGATTGTAGTAGTGGTCGGTGGGAACCAGGTTCGCTCCGGTCGTGCGAAAGTAGCCCTCGAACCCAGCCGGGCCGGGCGTCGGCACCACCATGGTGACACCCGGATCCATGGAAGCGTCGGTCGTCCCCACCGCTAGCGGCGCTGCACATGCGGCGTCCGCCCCGTCGCACGCGGACACGGTGGCGCCGCCGATGAGCAGGTTGGAGACGGCGTTGACGACTTGTCCGCCAAGCGCCACCGTTGCTGCCATGGGCGCTGGGTACACGACCTGGCCCACGCAGCTCCACGGCCCCGGGGCCGCACCACCACCGCCGGTGGCCGTGGCTCCACCGCCTCCGTCACTCACCATCCCACCCGTGCCGCCGCCGCCGGTGGCCGCTCCGCCCGTGCCTCCCGCCCCGCCCGTGCCTCCCGCCCCGGCCGTGCCGCCGATGGGTCCAGTGGCTGCGCTGTCCTCGCCGCACGCGGCGAAGGTGGCGATCATGAAGGTCGCAACGAGAGACCGGACGACGATGTGGTTCATGGATTCTCGGAAGTGGATCTCGTAGCTGAGCGCAGCGGGTATGGCGCCAGGGTCGCTGGCGCGGGAGGCGCGACCGCCCGCGGCGCGCAGGCTCGAGCCGTCGAGCAGGGCCGCGAGAGGCTCGAGGGCATCGCGCGCGTCGCGCGCGTCGCGCGCGAGTACCTCTGCAACGTCGAAGACGATGTCGAGAGGTCGACTACGCGAGCTACGCGAGCGTGGTCTTCGGCGCTTCGACGGTCGCGACGCGCCGATCGAGCGCCGCGAAGGCGGCGTTCAGATCTGGCGCCGTAGCGTCTCGTTGGGCGCGAAGGTATGGGGAACGGCGGCGAGCGCCGCTGCGCCCCTGCCCATGACGACCGCCGCGGCGAGCCCTACCCCAAGGATGCGCTTCTGCCGTCTCGAGAGCTCAAGGTCGACCACCACCATCTTCAGCTTCACGACACTCCCTCCTGACCGTCGTCGTTCGAGCAAGACAACGACGACGAACACGCGCCCAGATCCGCGCCTAGGCTAACCGCCGCGAATGCGGCCGTCTAGTCGTTCCCTCGCGGCCGAGCGGGAGGCGCGTGTGTGAGGAGGACGCGGGTGCGGGCCGTCAGCGCACATGCCGGTGCACCGGCGTGAAGAGGAACACGTTCGTCGAGTGGACGAGGATGCGCCCCTTCCAGTCGATGGCGACGGCGTCGCCGTAGCGCTGGGGGCCGCCGGGCAGCCACTCGGCGAGGTTGAAGGGGATGGTGTCGAGCCAGAGCACCGGCCGGTGGGCGAGGGCGCCCGGGGTCGAGAACCCGACGACGAGGCCGTGGGTGTTGCGGGACGACGCCCACGTCTGGGTGCCGCCGAGCGAGCCGAGCTCGGTGGCCGCGCCGTTCTGCCACACGAAGGCGCGCGTGTACTCGCCGCAGTCGGCGCCGCAGCGGACGTCCTCCGCGTTGACGACGATGGCGCCCGTGCGGTCGATGTCCGTGGGTGTGGCGTACTCGACCTCCGTGACTAAGGGGCCGAGGACCTCGACCTCGCCGTTCCGCCAGAGGAGCACGTGGTCGCCCCGGGGCGGTGCCTCGCGGCTGCGACCGACCACCACGCCGGCGTCGTCGATCGCCATGGCCGCACTGCTCAGGCCCAACGGCGCGCCGAGATCGACCATCTCGCCGTCTTCCCACAGAAAGGCGTGGAAGGCGGTGTCGTCGGCCACCGACGCCATGCCGACGACCTGCCCGTGCGCGTTCACGTCCGCGGCGGTGCTGGAGGCTCCGCCGAGCGTGCCGAGATCGAGCATCACGCCGTCGTCCCACAGGAAGGCGTGGTAGTCGCCGCTCGCGAGCCTGGACCAGCCGACGACCTGGCCCGCGTCGTTCAGCGCCTGGGCGACGCTCTCGGTGCCGCCGAGCGTCCCGAGATCGGTCGACGTGCCGTCGGTCCACAGGAACGCGCGCTGCCCGTCGGGCGTGTACGCATGGCCCGCCACCTGGCCGCGGGCATTCATCGCCGTCGCCGTGCCGAGGGCTCCGAGGTCGGTCACGGCGTAGGTGCCGGCCTTGAGCGCGTCGCTCGCCTGTCCCACCTCGCTCGCATCCGTTCCTGCGCAGCCGAGTGCGGCCGAGGCGGCGCCTGCCAGCACGACGCAAAACAACGCGTGTGGATCGCGCATGGTCGAGCCTCCTCGCCCCAACGTGGCGACGCGCGGAGGCGGGGGCCAGTCGGGCGAACACCTGCTCTGGGGCGGCCAGTGGCCCGCCCGAGGCTCGACTCTCGGTCGTCAGAACCGGTAGCCCGCGGTGAGGCCGACGACCGGCAGCTTCACGAAGCCCTTGTAGGCGTCGTTCAGGCTCTTCTCGACGATGGGCGCCGCCTCGGCCTCGAGCGCCTCGTCGGGGATGCTCACGCCAGAGGTGGCGCCGAGGGTCTGCGTGTAGCCGACGGACGCGCGCACGACGAGGTGGTCCCAGACGACGAAGCGCCAGCCGAGCCCGACGTGGATGTTGTGCAGGGTCGACTGGAGCTTCACGTCGCTCGCGAGCTCGCTGGCGAGCTCGGCGCCCAGCGGATCTTCCACGGTGGCGCCGAGATCGGTGGGCGTGACCGAGCCCGAGAGGAACGCGGCCGTGTAGCCGAGCCAGATCTCGAAGCCCTCGGTCGGCACGGGGCGCCAGCCGGCCGAGATGCGCAGGACGAGCGTCGTGTCGAGCGAGCCGTCGACGAGCGTCGCGAGCGCGTCGTCGCCGCCGCTCGCGCTCGAGACGAGCTTCGTCACGAGCGCGCGGTAACCTGGGGGCATCCAGCCGAAACCGCCCTGGAGCAGGATGCGCGCGGGCAGCTCGACCGTCGCCTCGGCGTCGAGCGAGAGCGGCGCGTGGGTGCCGAGCGCGAGGTCGACGAACGGCGGCTCGGGCTCCTCGGGCTCGGGCTCCGCGTCGGGCATGCCGTACCCCTGCGCACCCGGCCAACCGGAGGACGCGCCCGGACCGTAGGCCTGCGTGGGGTAGGGCTGGGCCGGGTAGTAGCCCTGGGCCGGGTAGCCCTGGGCCGGGTAGCCTTGGGCCGGGTAGCCCTGGCTCGGGTAATCGTGCGTGGGGTAGCCCTGCGTGGGCTGCGTGGGGGAGGGGTTGGCCCAGGCGGGCGCGCTCGAGGGCGCGCTCGGTGCGGTGGCTGCGGGATAGGGCGGGTACGCGGGCGGCGACGCCGCAGGCGGCGGATACGCGGGCGGCGCGGGAGGCTGCGGGTACGCGGGCGGCGCCGGGGTGCTCGCGGATGGCACCTGCGAGCGCGCGGGCATCGCCCAGGTGGCGGCGGCTGGCGCGCCCGGCTCGCCGGCCCGTGCGGGAGCGCTCGCTGCGGCGGCAAGCAGGCCGCCGAGGGCGCCGGCCCAGAGGCGGGGACGCGAGGCCGGAGAACGTCGCGGGCTCACGTCCCGCAGTGCTGCAAGAATGCGGCCGGGCGAGCCGGCGCCCGTGCGGGCGCGTCGGCCCAATCATCGCGGTGACTTGCGCATCGGTGGCGGCGTCGGGGCGTGCGGGCCCGCACGCAAGACGTGCCGAGCTGTGCCATGGCTGCAGGTCGTTCTGACGCGGCGGCCTCAGTTCCCGAGCTCGGCCTGGACGCGCACGGCGAGGGTCACCTGCCACCATTCCGGCAGGACGCGCCGCGAGTCGCGCCACTGCTCCTGCCACGAGTCCTCCGGTGGGCCGACCACGGGCGCGAAGAGGAACGGGAAAGCGAACTTGGCCTCGACGTCCACGGCCGGCGCGCCATGGTACGGCGCGGTCACCCCGAGGCGCGCCTCGAGCGGGAGAAAGAGCGAGCTCGGCACCTCGAAGTCGACCATGCCGACGCCGGTCCCGATGCGGAGGGCCAGCTCCTCGACCGGGGCGAAGGTGAAAGATAGGGGGATCCCGGGCTCCGCCGTCACGTCGAAGCCTTGGACCACGCTCGACGGGCGGATCAGGCCGACGAGGCCGCCGCGCTTGATGGGCAGGCCGTCGTCGGGCGACTCCTGGCCGCGCCGCCACACGCGAAAGAGCGCCCCGACGCCGACGCCGGTGTCGAGGCGCACGTAGGGGCCGAGGTGGCCGAGCGCGTCGAGCCCGAGGTAGGCGCCCGGCAACCCGGTCCCGAGGAGCCAGAAGAAGAGCGGCGGGCGGAGCTGGCCCGAGAGCGCGAGCTCGAGGTCGCCGTCGAGCAGGCGCCCGCGAACACCGACCAACGTGTCGCTCGGCAGGTACATCATGAAGCTCATCGCGAGCTCCAGCTCGAGGTCGTCGAGGATGCCGAAACGCACGTCCCACGCGTTGCCGGCCATCAGGTAGGAGTCCCTGAGCATCATGCGCGGCTGGCGGGCGACGTAGACGCCGGCCTCGACCGACAGCGTCTCGTCGGGCTGGGTGAGCGGCCGGCGCACGAAGCTCACGGGCTGGGGTGGCGGGTCGAGGTCCCAGTGCTCGAGGCGCGCGAGATCGATCGCGTGCTCGCGGTCTCGCTCGAGCGTGATGGTGCGGCGTCGGGCGCGCTCGCCCGGGAGGCGCAGCACGAGGTCGACGGTGCCGGGCTCGACGACGTAGCGCCCGTGGATGGGGCCCGGAGCCCCGTCGCCGAAGGCCAGGGTCGCGCCGCCGGGTGCGTGCGCGACGCGGAGCACGGCGCTCGGGCGCGGCGGCGCGGGGACCGGGGCGGGGACCGCGGCGGGCACGGCGGGGGCGTCCGGCGCGGGGGCTGGGGTCGGCTCGCCGGCTCCGGCGCGCGCCTCGGCGGCGGCCTCGGCGTCGCCGAGCGCGAGGAGCTCGGCCGCGCGCGCGGCCTCGGCGGCGGGTCCCGGCGGAACGTCGGCCCGCGCCGACCTGCCGATCGCGACGGACGCCGCGGCGGCAGCCAAGACGAGGCGACTGAGGCCCCACGGAGAGTCATGCGGACATGCTATCCGCGCGCGGACCGCATGTCGCCTGCGGCGGTGCGCCGGCCTACTCGCCCGCGAGCGCGACGAGCTCGTCGGGGAGCTCGCGGATCGAGCCCTCGGCGTCGAGGCACGTGACGTCGATGTCCGCCCGGACGAGCAGCT
>JADLAB010000716.1 GCA_020848455.1 Polyangiaceae bacterium | reverse complement strand
TCGAAGCGCTCCAGCGCTCCAACGGAAGCGCCGGTGGTGCGTACATCGAGCGCCATCGCGAGCAGCTCCTGGTGCGCGGTGACGGCTTGATCGGGACGCTCGACGACCTGGGCGACACGGTCATCGCGAACGGCGACGACGGAGTGCCGATCCTGGCCCGGCACCTCGGGCGCGTGTCGTTCGCGCCGGCGGTACGCCACGGCGCGGTCACACGCGACGCCAACGGCGAGATCGTCGCGGGGGTCGTGATGATGACGCTCGGGGAGAATTCACGTGCGGTCGTCGATCGCGTGCGAGCGCGCGTCGCGCAGATCCAGCCGACGCTGCCCGAGGGCGTCACCATCGTCCCCTTCTACGACCGCACCGAGCTGATTCGGAGCACGATCACCACCGTCGCCAGGAATCTCGCCGAGGGCGGCATCCTCGTGATCGTCGTCCTCTTTCTGTTCTTGCGGAACCTGAGGGCGGGCCTGGTGGTGGCGAGCTTGATTCCGCTCTCGATGCTGGTCGCCTTTCTCGGTATGCGCGCCGCGGGGCTGTCCGGGAATCTGATGTCGCTCGGGGCCATCGACTTCGGCCTGCTGGTGGACGGCGCGGTCATCATCGTCGAGAACGCCGTGCGGCGGATGAGTGAGCGCTCCCACGCCTTGGGTCGCGCGCTGACGCCCGCGGAGCGCGACGAGCTGGTCTTGAGCTCTTCGCTCGAAGTGCGAACCGCCACGGCCTTCGGGGAGCTCATTATCGCGATCGTCTACCTCCCGATCCTCACGCTCGAGGGCATCGAGGGGAAGATGTTCCGGCCGATGGCGCTGACGGTCGTCTTCGCGCTGGCGGGTGCGTTCGTCCTATCCATCACGCTGGCGCCGGTCCTCGCCTCGCTGATGCTGCCGCTCCATCCGAAGGAGTCGGAGGGGCGAGTGATCACGGCGCTTCGCAATCGGTTGGCTCGCGCGCTCGACGTGGTCCTGCGTCACCGCGTCGCGACCGTCAGCGTCGCGGTCGGGCTGCTCGCCGGCGCGATTGGCGTGGCGGCGACGCGCGGCGCCGAGTTCATTCCCGAGCTCGACGAGGGTGCCATCGCGCTCGAGGTCTATCGACTCCCGAGCACGAGCCTCACCGAAGCCACACGGCAAACGACGGCGCTCGAGCGAGCCCTGCGCGAGTTTCCGGAGGTTGAGACCGTGGTCTGCAAGACCGGGCGCTCCGAGATCGCCATGGACCCGATGGGCGTCGAGATGACCGACGTCCTCGTGGCGCTCAAGCCGCGTGACACCTGGCGATACGGCACGAGAGAGGAGCTCGTCGAGGCGATGGAGGAGTCGCTTCGCGAGCACGTTCCAGGCATCGTCTTCGGCTTCTCCCAGCCCATCAAAATGCGGATGAACGAGCTCATCGCGGGCTCGCGCGCCGACATCGCGCTGAAGCTCTACGGCGAGGATCTCGAGGTACTTCGTGAGCGCTCGGAGGCACTGGTGCGCGTCCTTCGAGAAGTGCCCGGTGCACAAGACGTCCGAGCCGAGCAGATCAGTGGCCTCCCGATGCTTCGTGTTCACGTCGACCGACAGGCCGCGGCTCGCTATGGGGTGCGCGTACAAGACGTCCTCGACACGGTCGCCGCGCTCGGCGGGATTCAGGTCACGCAGGTCTACGAGGGAAGCCTCCGGTATGCAGTGGAGGTCCGCTTCGATCCGGCGACGCGCCGCGACCTCTCGTTGCTCGAGTCGCTCCCCGTCGCGGCGAACGCCGGACAGACCGTCCCGCTATCGCAGGTCGCCGACCTCGAGGAGGAGACAGGGCCGGCACAGGTCGGTCGCGAAGATCTCGAACGACGCGTCACGGTGCAGGTGAACGTGCGCGGCCGCGACATCGCGTCGTTCGTCGCAGATGCGCAGCGCAGGGTCGAGCGGGAGGTTCCACTGCCGCCTCGGTACCGCCTCGAATGGGGCGGGCAGTTCGAGCACCTCCAGGCCGCGACGGAGCGCCTGACGCTGGTCATCCCGCTCGCCCTGTTGCTCATCTTCGTGCTGCTGTACACGAGCTTCGGCGCGGCCAGACCCGCAGCCATCATCTTCTTGAACGTGCCGTTCGCCGTGACCGGCGGCATCGCAGCGCTGGTGCTCCGAGGCATGCCCCTCTCTATCTCGGCGGGCGTCGGCTTCATCGCGCTCTTCGGCGTCGCCGTGCTGAACGGCCTTGTGTTGGTGTCCACCGCGCGCCAACACGAGGAGGAGGGCGCGACCGCTACCGAGGCCGTGAAGCGCGCCGCCGTCGAGCGACTGCGTCCGGTCCTCATGACGGCGCTCGTCGCAGCGCTGGGGTTCGTGCCGATGGCGCTCTCCCATGGCTCGGGCGCTGAGGTTCAACGCCCGCTCGCGACGGTCGTCATCGGCGGCATCCTGTCGTCCACGCTGCTCACGCTCTTCGTGCTGCCGGCGGTCTACAGCTGGTTCGGAGGCCGAAAGCACCCTCGGACTGGACACATACGGGGCTCCGTCGAGGCGGTGGATACGCCACAGGAAGGTCAGTCATGAGCGGTGGAACGACAAAACTCGAGGTGCGTGTGCAGCACCTCGACTGCGAGAACGAGGCGGCGAAGATCGAGGCGGGCCTCCGGGGTCACGAAGGCGTCGTCGAGGTTCGGACGTTCCCGAAGGCCGGCAAGGTGGCCTTGATGTTCGAGCCCGCGAAGACCTCACGCGAGGCGCTTGAGGGGGCGCTGACCTCGCTCGGGTTCCCCGTGGCCCGTGAGGCCGAGCGCGAAGCGCCGAGCCTGTGGAGCCCGAAGGTTCTCGCATCCGCCGCGTCAGGCGTGCTCCTCGCGATCGGCTGGGGTCTCTCTCGGACCCTGACTGTCGGCTGGCCCAGCCTTGTGGCATTGGGGCTCGCGATCCTCGTCGGCGGGTACTTCTTTGCGCGCGAGGGACTCGAGAAGCTCTGGAGAAAGCGGGTCGTCGGGATCGAGGTGCTGATGTCCACGGCGGCCCTCGGCGCGGCTGCGCTCGGCGAGCCGCTCGAGGCGGCGATGCTGGTCTTCCTGTACTCGATCAGCGAGGCAGCCGAGGGATTCACCGAGCAGAAGACGCGGGCGGCGGTGCGCGCATTGATGAAGCTCGTTCCGAAGGTGGCGCTCGTGCGTCGTGACGGTGCCGACGTGGAGGTCCCCGTGGAGAGCCTCGCCGTGGGAGACGTCTTTGTCGTGCGTCCCGGCGAGTCCGTCGCCACCGACGGCGCGGTGGTGCGAGGAGAGACGTCGATCAACCAGGCACCGGTCACGGGCGAGAGCGTCCCCGTGAAGAAGGCCGCGGGCGACGAGGTGTTCGC
>JADLAB010000715.1 GCA_020848455.1 Polyangiaceae bacterium | reverse complement strand
TCAGTCTCCACGCCTCCCTCGAAGTGCAGGAGCGCCCAGTCGTCGGGAAAGCCGCTGCGCGCCGCTCCGTTCAGCCTGAAGCCGAGTTCCTCTCCCGACTGGAGCCGCACCGTCGCCGATCCGTCGCGCCATACCGTGCTCTGCCGCGCGCGGGAGTCGTTCATGTGCGCGACCACGTGGAGCGCGGTGACCACTTCGACGACGGCCAATCCGGGGGCCCGCCTTTCGAACCGCACGACGAAGCCGGTGCCGCGGGATCCGGGGACCTCGATCCGGACGATGGATGGGAGCAGCGTCTCGTTCATCCCACCTTCCTGCTCGCGGGGTCGTAGGTCTCCAGCTCCACGGCATCCGCGTGGCGGTCGTCCCTGAGGTCCACGCGCGCAAAGCTCGGGACGAAGTCCGTCTCGTAGGTGCCGTCCTTGATCGACTGGACGAAGTCCACAAGCGCGCTCACGGCGACGGCGTCGTCGTTGCACAGGAGCCTGTGGGGGAACTTCATCAGACGCGCCCACGTCCCGGTGTTCACGTATGTGGCGCCCTGCTCGGCGAGATCGAGCTTCTTCCGGTGATGCGTGTGCCCGAAGATTACGAAGCGGAAGCCGACGGGCGCGCTGCCAGCCGCTCGCGCCCGGGCCTTCTCCTCCTTCTTCGCCGCCAGCTCCCGCGCGGCCCGGAGGTAGCGCGCGCCGGTCTCCACTCCATCGTCGAAAGTCTGGTCGCCGCGCAGCGCGCGCACCGCACCGCGGAGCAGGGGGAGCCGCTTCTTCATCTCTCCGTCCGTATTCTGGCCGACGAGCCTGAACAGGCTCAAGACCGCAGCGGCGCGGTCGGCGAGGGACGCGATCTCGTTGCGCGAGACCTCCCACACGTCGTCCGAGATTCGGGCGAGTCCCTCCTGGAGCTCGACCGCCTGCTCGGGCGGCGCGATCCTCGACAGCAGGGCGGAGAGCGCCCGGTCGTCCGCGGAGGAGGCGGTGCTCCCTATGTCGCTGCGGCTGATGCCCCGGTCGGCGTCGCCGCCCGAAATGCGTTGGCGGTAGCCGGGGTCGGAGGCGGTGTCGGCGGGCATGAGGGGGATCTTGGAGAGCACGCCGGCGAGCGCACCGAGGCGTTTGCGCTGTGAGGGATCGAGAGCAAGGAGGAGCGCGAAGAGCGGCTCGGATTCGGGCTTGAGGAGGTCGATGAACGGGTAGTCCTTCTTCACGGGATTCATGACCTCGGCGACGAGGCGGCTACCGACGGGCGGGTGGAAGATGCCCCTCTCCCGGCCGTAGAGCCTCCGGGACCGCAGCTCCCGCAGGTGCCGGAGGCGCTCGTGGTCGACGAAGTTGGCGGGGTCGTAGCGGTTGCCGTGCTCGATGAGCGCGTCGCCCACGATCAGCGCCTCCCCGTCGAGAAGCCAGCGGAGGTCGAACGCGCGGTTCGTCTTCTTGTGGCTCTCGCGCAGCCTACGCTCGAACGCGGCGCGCACCTCGGGCCAGGTCAGCTCGATGTCGTGGTTCCCGATCAGGACGGTGAGCCGGTGGCCCGCGTCCAGGAAGCGCGCGAGTGCGTCGAAGACCTCACCGTCCTCCTTGCGACTGGCCAATCTCGAGAACGCGTCCACGGCCTCCCCTGGCTCGTCGCGGAAGGGCTTCCACTTGTCCTTGCTCACCTCCTCTGCGAGGAAGTCGACGAAGTCGCCGTTGATGACGAGCTCGACGGCGGGGGCGGTCTGCTTCTCGGCCAGTACCTCGATGAACGACGCCAGTGCGTCGGGGCGGTCCATCATCCGGAAGCCGCGATCCCCCGCGCCGTCGCCGAAGCGGCCGCCCAGGTGGAGGTCCGAAATGACGTAGACTTTGCGGATGATGGTGCTCATATCTTCGCCCCTCCAGCGGGCGCGTCACCGGCGCTCGCGGCGAGCCGTAGCGCGTCCTCGCGGCCGCCTTCCCCTGGTAGGGGGTGTGGGGCGTGGGCGCCGTCGAGCCGCACCGGCTCGTAGCGGGGCACCCCGCCCTGCCAGCGCAAGATCCCGAACGCCCGGTTCGCGCCTGAGTCGTCGGCGAAGATCGTCCCGGCGCCGGCGACCACGATCGGCACGCCAGAGCCATCGGCGCCGACGAGCTGCTTCACGTCGGGGACGTGCTTGTGCCCGTGGAGCACGACCTTCACGCCGTGTCGGAAGCACGCACGAAGGAACGTGCCGGCGTTCTCGAGCATCATGACCGCATCAGGCTCGGATCCGTCGTGGAGCACCGGCAGCGGGTGGTGGTGCACGACCGCGATGCGGCACGCCGCGCCGTCGTCTTGCTTCCTCGTCCTGCCCCCGAGAGACCTCCGACCCACCCGACCGGTGGCGAACCCGAAAAGGGAGGACCGCGCCGAGCTGTCGAAGCCGAAGAGCTCGACCTTCACGGACGCGGATGGTCCCGGCGTTCCCGTCGGCTCGAGCGACGTGCCGGTCTCGGCCTTCGCCGATTCGCCGGCGGCGCGAGCGGCCGCGGACGCCGCATCCTCGATGAGCCCGCCGATCGCCCCGACGGGGCCGTCCGACCACCGCTCGATGACCATGAGCAGCAGGTCCAGCAGGCAGCAGAGCAGCAGGTACCCAACCACCGTCCAACGCACGATCTGCGCGGGCACCCCCGCATCCAGCGCGAGACCGAGCGTCAGGGAGAACCCCGCGACGAGCAGCAGCGCCACGCGCGCGACAAACCAGTTGTTGCCGAAGTGTTTCGTGTCGTGGTTGCCGAGCACGAAGTAGATCGGCACGTCAAAGCCCGCCCGCGCGAGTCCGCGGCGAAGATGAGCGAGGAAACGCCCTGCGGCGCGGCACTGGTGCTCGTGGGGCGACTCGTCGACGAGATCTCCAGAGACGACGACCGCGGCCGGCCGCTCCCTCGCGACGGTGGCGATCAACTCCTCCGCGAGTCGTGCGTCCGCGTCCCGCC
>JADLAB010000714.1 GCA_020848455.1 Polyangiaceae bacterium | reverse complement strand
GACGGCGCGCGACATCGACATCCTGCGCGGCGCGGTCGCGCTCGCCTACGCCAACCAGCCGAACCCCATCTCCCGCACGCTGCTCCGGTGGCGCGAGCACGGCTGGGAGGTGGCGCGCTGACGGCGCTCCCGCGGCGCTCAGGTGCCGTGCAGGATGCCGAGCCGGCGGAGCTCGGCCTGCAGATCCGCGATCGAGAAGGGCTTGCCCACGAAGCCCGACGGCGGGTGCCCCGCGAAGCGCACCGCGACCTCGTCCGGCGCCCAGCCCGAGCTCAGCACCACGACCACGCCGGGGTCGATGGCGCGCAGGCGGAGGAACGCGGCATGGCCGTCCATGCGCGGCATGGTGAGGTCCATCAGCACCCAGCCGATCTCGGGACGCCGCGCTTCGAACAGCGTGATCGCCTCGGCGCCGCCCGCCGCTTCGAGCACCCGGAAGCCGCACAGCTCGAGCACGGCCCGCAGGCTGTTGCGCACGCTCGCGTCGTCGTCGACGAGCAGCACCGTGCCCTCCCCACGCGAGCTCGGCCGGGGTGGCGGCGGCGCGACCGACGACAGGTCGGCTCGCGCGGGGAAGAGGATCTGGAAGCTCGTGCCCTCGCCCGGCGCACTCTGCAGGCGCACGCCGGCGCCGTGCGCCTCGAGGATGCCGCGGATCGCGGCGAGACCGAGCCCGCGCCCCGACTGCTTGGTCGAGAAGAACGGATCGAAGATCCGCGCCTGGACCTCGGGACTCATCCCCGCGCCGCTGTCGTGCACCTCGAGCCGGCCCATGGGGCCCGGCGGCACCGGGCGCGCTCCGAAGTCGAGCAGACCGGCGGTGTCGACGAGCTCTTCGGTCGTGACGCGCACCCGGATGACGCCTTCGGCGTCGCCGATCGCCTCGCCGGCGTTCGTGACGAGGTTCATGACGAGCTGCTGCACCTGGGCTCGGTCGGCCGCGATCGCGGGGAGCTCGGGATCCACCTGGCACTCGATCGGGACGTGCTTGGACACCGAGACGTGGAGCAGCTCCGCCATCTCGCGCGCCACCGCGCCGAGATCGAGCGGCGCGATGGCGAAGCTCGCCTTGCCGCTGTAGGCGAGCATCTGGCGCGTGAGGTGCGCGGCGCGGCTCAGGGCCTGCTCGGTGCGCCGCAGGTGCGCCGACGCGGGCGCGGCGGCGGCGAGCAGCGACTGGGCGGCGGCGAGATGACCGCTCGCGGCGGCGAGGAGGTTGTTGAAGTCGTGGGCGATGCCGCCGGCCAGGACGGCGAGCGACTCGAGCTTCTGCGCCTGGCGCAGCGTCTCCTCGGCGCGCTTGCGCTCGGTGATGTCGCGCCACATGACGACGACGATCGGAGCGTCGCCGAGGGGCAGCGGCGTGAGCAGCACCTCGACCGGGAAGTCGTCGCGGTGCGGGCTCCTGTGAACCCACTCGAAGCGGTGGCTGCCGAGCCGCAGCGCCGTGGCGATCATGTCGTTCGCCTTCGCGAAGGAGTCGCGGCCGTCGGGCTGCGTCGCGGGCGAGAGCGCCGACGGGTGCAGCGCCGAGAGCTCTTCGCGCGTGCAGCGCAGCATCTCGAGCGTCGCCTGGTTGTACTCGACGAACAGGTTCGAGCGCGTGTCGAGGAGCAGGATCGCGTCCGCGCTGCGCTCGAACATCAGGCGGAAGCGGACGTCGCGATCGCCTGCGCCGTCGACTGGCACCTTCGGCGCCGACTCCGTTGCCGCCATGACCGTGGGCCCCCACCCTGACGCGCCACCCTTGCGCGGCGCAGACGCCGAGCCTACCACCATCCGCGGCGAGACGTCCTCATCTCCGCCGAGGACGTCGCCACAGGACCGTCCGCGCCCGAGCCTGGCGGCGCGAGCGCTGCCGCCCGCACGAGGTCGCTCACGTGCCGCAGTAGCGCAGGTTGCAGACCGGTGCGTCCGGCAGGTAGTAGAGGTAGAAGCTCGCGCAGTTGAGCACGGTGACCGGCGAGCTCCACAGGCACGCGTTGCCCGACCAGTTGAAGCACACAGTGCGAGCGGCCTGCCCCTCCGCAACGGTGGGATGCCCGCCGCTGAGCCAGCCCGGCGCGTCGGTGCTGCACGCGAATTCCGGGGGCGGTCCCTCGGGCATCTGCGTGCCAGCGGCACCCGTGAAGCGGTACCACCCGGCGCCTTGCCACTCGGGCGCCGCGCCCGCACCCTGGTCGCACCAGTTGCCGGCGCTCGCCGCGTTCATGTTGCGGTCGCTGCCGGTGAACAGGAACACGGCCGCCTGGCACTGGGGATCCAGGGCCGTCTGGCAGGTGCCACTCACGCAGGACTCCGCGCCGACGCACGGGATGTTGCAGGCGCCGCAGTGCTGGTTGTCGGAGAGTCGGTAGCTCTCGCAGCCGTTCTCGGGCAGGCCGTCGCAGTCCTGCCAGTCGAGCTGGCAGCCGAGGTGCCCGCAGCTGCCGCTCGAGCAGTCGGCGCCGACCGTGTTCTCTGGCGAGCACGGCAGCCCGCAGCCACCGCAATCGGCCGGCGTGTTGATGGGTCGCTCGCAGCCGTTGCTGCGCACGCCGTCGCAGCTCTCGAACAGCGGCGCGCACACGGTGTAGTCGCAGGTGCCGGCGTTGCACAGGGGTTGCTCGACGTTGGGCGCCAGGACCGCGCAGTCGTTGATGCACGCGCCGCAGTGCGCGGGGTCGGTGCCCGGGTCGCTCTCGCAGCCGTTGGCGGCGATGCCGTCGCAGTCCTCGGCCGGGGCGATGCAAGCAGCGTAGTCGCAGCTGCCGCTCGAGCAGTCGGCGCCGATCGCGTTGGCGGGCGCGCACGGGACACCGCAGGCGCCGCAGTCGAGGAGCGTATTGACCGGCCCGCAGTCGTGCGCACCCGTGCCGCCGCCGCCCTGGGACGTCGCGCCACTGCCCCCGGTGCCCTGCGGGGTCGCGGGCTCGGGATCGCCCGGGGCGTTGGCGAGCGAGCACGCGGCGAAACCGCCGAGCGCGACGAGAGCGGAGAGCGAAGCAAGGCGCACCATGCGCCGAGCCTAGCAGCCTCCGCCGTGCCGCGGGAGGGCGGTGTTCCGCAACGTCACTTCTCGGGAGGCTTCGGTGGGAGCTTGTCGCCCGGCTTGTCCGGTGCCTTCTCGGGCGCCTTGTCGTCGCCGGCCTTGTCGGCGAGGAGCTTCGCGAGGCGCTCGCAGCGGCCGCGCTGCGCCTCGCCCTCGAAGGGCTCGCGACAGGCCTCGCGCTGCAGTTCCGCGGCGCGCTTCGGGTTCTTCGCGACGCCCTCGCCGAGTGCGTAGAGCGTGCCGAGGCGCACGCAGCCGACGGCGTCGCCGCCCTTGCAGGCGCGCTCGTTCAGCTCGGCCGAGCGCTTCGCGTCGTGCTCGAGCCCGCCGACGCCCTGGTAGACGAGGTTCGCCAGGTTGGTGCAGGCGCGCATGGCGCCGCCCTCGCAGGCCTGCTGGTAGAGCTTGGCCGCCTCGCCGAGCTCGGCGTCGGCGCCCTTGGCCCCGCCCTCGCGCAGCTCGGCGAGCGCCGCGCAACCGTCGGCCGCACCGCCGTCGCAGGCGCGCTCGAACAGGGTCGCGAGCTCGGCCGGTACGGCCGGCACCTCGCCGCCCTCGGGCGTCGACTCGAGCAGAGCGCTCAGATCGAGACGCCCCTGCGCGGCACAGCCCTCGGGCTCGCCGCCGCGGCAGGCGCGCTCGAACAGCGCGCGGGCCTCCGAGGCGTCCTTTTGCAGGCCCGCGAGCCCGTTGCGGTAGAGTTGCCCGAGCACGACGCAGCCGAGCAGGGCGCCCTTGTCGCAGGCGAGCGTCGCGAGCGCGAAGGCGCGCTTCTCGTCGCGCGCGAGCCCGCCCTGGCCGGCCACGATCATCCCGGCGAGGCTCGCGCAGCCGAGCTGCTCGCCGCCGTCGCAGGTCTTCTGCAGCAGCTCGGCGGCGCGCACGGTGTCCTTCGGGAGCTTGCCCTTGCCGAGCGCGTAGGAGCGCGCGAGGTGCACGCAGCCGAAGAGCTCCTGCCCGTCGCAGGCGCGCTCGTAGAGCGCGATGGCCGCGGGCTCGTCGGCGACCCAGCCGCCGCGGCCGTGCTCGACCATCTTGCCGAAGAGCGTGCAGCCGACCAGATCGCCGGCCTGGCACGCCTTGTCGAACAGGCCGCGCGCGCGCTTCTCGTCCTTGGGCTCGCCGCTCTTCTGCAGGGTGCGACCGAGCGCGACGCAGCCGGCCTCGCGGCCCCCGTCGCACGCGGCCTCGTAGTAGCGGCGCGCGGCCTCGAGCTCGGCGGCCTTCTCGCGCCGCTCGCCGAGCGCCACGCAGCCCACCACGCCGCGGCTCGCGTCGCCGCCATCCACGCTGCACACGCGCTTCAACAGGGCGGTCGCCGCGCGCTCGGACTGTGGGGCGCCCCCGCGCCCGTCGGCGTAGAAGCCGGCCAGGGCCGCGCACGCCTCGGGCACGCAGGCGCCGGTGCAGGTCGTCGAGGCGACGTTGGCGCTCCAGTGCGGTGCGTCCGCGGCAGCCCCGAGCGGCCCGACGGCGCACGCCTGCTCGTAGGCGGCGCGCGCGCGGGTGGCGTCCTTCTGCACGCCCGTGCCGCGGTCGTAGGCGCCCGCCGCGTGCCCGCACGCGGCGAGCGAGCCGCCCTGGCAGGCGCGCTCGCACGCGGCGACCGCCGCCGCGTCGGCCGGCGCGACCACGCAGCTCGCGTCCGCCTTGACGCTCGGCGCGGAGCTCGTCGCGACCGCCGCGGGCGTCTGGGTCGGCGAGGTGTCGGCCAGGCGGAAGGCCACGACCGTGGCGGCGCCCGCGACGAGGACGAGGGCGCCGAAGAGGTACGCGGTCCGCGGGCTGCGCGAGGCCGCACGGGGCGACGCGGGGGTCGCTCCGGCCGCGCGCACGATCGGCCGCGCGCTCGGGGTCTGCGGCTGCTCGAGGTGCCCACGCGCGGGCTCGGCCTCCGCGGTGCTGCCCGCCACGCCGACGGGCGCCTGGGGTGCCGTGCCGCGCCGGCCGCCCTCGGGTCGGCTGCTCGGTCGGCTCGGTCGGCTGCTCGGCCGGGCGCTCGGTCGGCTGCTCGGCCGCGCGCTCGGCGGCTGCGCGCTCGCCGGCGACGCCGCGCGCGGCATCGGTGGCGGCCCGGGCCGGAAGAGCCGCGTCTCGGCGTTCTGCACCTGCTCCTCGGCGGCCTCGACCTCCTCGACCGCCGCGGCGCGCCCGTCGAGCAGGCACAGCAGCTCGCCGATCGCGTCGCCCGCGGTCGGGAAACGCTCGTCGGCGTTCTTGCGCAGACAGCGCTCGAACCACTCGTCGAAGCCCTCGGGCAGGAGGTCGGCGCCCGCGCCGGCGCGCTCGGTCGCCGGCATGTGCTCCTCGAAGGCGACCTTCATCGGCAGCTCGCTCAGCGTCTCGACGCCCCAGTACTGCCCGTGCATCTCGCCGGTGAGCATCTCGTAGGCGATGAGCCCGATCGCCCACACGTCCGTGGCCGGCGAGACCGAGGGTGCGATCACGATGCCCTGCTTGGCCGCGAGCCGGCGCGTCGAGCTGCCCATCTGCTCGGGCGCGTTGTAGGCCGGCGTGCCGATGTGCGTGGCCGTCCGCACCGCCTCGCCCTCGAGGACCTTGGCGATGCCGAAGTCCATCACCTTCAGGATCGGGCGCCCCTCGCGGTCGCTCGTGACGAACAGGTTGCTCGGCTTGAGGTCGCGGTGCACGACGCCCGCGCGGTGGGCCTGCTCCAGCGCCCGCGCCAGCTGCTCGAGCAAGGTGACGCACAGGCCGCGCGGCAGCGGGCCGCGCTCGAGCGCCTGGGCCAGGGTCTCGCCCTCGCAGAGCTCCATGACGATGAACGGGATGCCGCGCTCGGCGTCGACCCCCGCGTCGAACACGTTGATGATGTGCTCGTTCTCGCCGATGAGCGTCGTGACGCGCGCCTCCTTGGCGAACAGCTCGACGAACTCCGGCCGCAGGCCGAGCTGGGCGTGCAGGATCTTGAGGGCGCAGGTCTTGCCCGTGGCGGTGTTGGTGGCGCGGTACACGACCGCCATGCCGCCCTCGGCGAGCACCGCGTCCACCCGGTAGTGCCCCCCCACGACATCGCCGACGACCGGCGAAGGGCCCGCGCTCGCGGGATCGGTGTGCCACACGGTGCCTGCTCTACCCTGCTTCATGGCCTCGTCCTCCGTCGGGTCGTCCGGCGCCGGGCCCGTTCACGGGGCCCGCTCGAGCGCTCGGGGTGCGCACCGACGATGCAATCGCCGGGCCGTCACGGGGCGGTCCGGCAGGCGGCGCGGTGTCAGTATCCGCAACGCCAGTAGCTCGGATAGGTCATCGTCCAGCCGCACTTCATGTCGCGCCCGGGCGCCTGCAGCGCGGCGTTCGGTCGCTTCCAGAACTGGCGGTGGATGCGGCGCCACACGCGGGCGCGCGCCTGATGACGCTCGCGCAGCTGGGCCGCGCGCTCGTCGTCGTTGCGCGGCGGCGGCGGCGTCGCGAAGCGGCCGTCCGAGTCGTCCTCGTCGTCGTCCGGATCGACTGCCTTCGGCGCGCGCGCCTCGTCGTCGTCGTCGTCCTCGTCCTCGTCGTCGTCGTCGTCCGCCGCGGCGGGTGGTGGGGTCGCGAAGCGCCCTTCGCTCCCGGCCCTGGGCGCGGCAGGCGCCGGTGGCGGCGCGACCACGGGCGCCGGGGGCGCGGCCGGCTCGGGCGCGGCCTTGGGGTCGGCCGGCGCCGCCGGATTCGGGGAGGGCGGCAGCACGGGATCGCTCTTCACGCGCAGCTTCGGGATCGCGCCCTCGGGGATGCGCGCCAGCGCGAAGCCCGGCGTGGCCGCTGCGAGCGCCGCGCCGGCGCCCTCGAAGATGCGGGAGTTGGCGAGCAGGCCGCTCGCGAGCTTCAGCTCGCCGACGACGTGCTGCCCGAGCTGCGGGTCGAAGAGCCGCTCGGTCTCGACGAAGTAGAACGGCAGCACGCCGGGCTTCTTCGCCGCGCCGCTCCCGTCCACCCACGACTCGGCCGGCGCCATGGGCGCCCAGCCGACGTACTCGGTGCCGGGGTTGCCCAGGCGCCAGACCACCCACGCGGGCGCGAAGTCCTTGCCGGGCACCCAGGCCCAGCCGCGCTGCGGCGCCGCGACGGCCGCCGCGTCGGGGCTCGGCTTGCGCCAGACCCAGCGACCATAGTGGAAGGGGATCTTCCCCCAATCGAAGTCGCTGGCCCACGCCCATTCGTCCTTGTCGGTCGCGACCCAGTGGCCATTGGTGCGGTACGGCGCGAAGTCGTCGCCGACGGCGCTCGCCGACGGCACCCAGACCTGTCCGTGGACCGGATCCGCGACCCAGCTGCCATGGGGCGCGAGCACCTTCTTGAAGTGCTCGATGGGATCGAGCTCGGGTGCCGCGGCGGGCACGGGCGTGGGCTTGCCCGGCGCCGCGACCGGCGCGGCGGGCGCACCGGGCACCGCCGCGGGCCCCGGCGCCGGGACGGGCGCGGGAGTCGCCTTCGGCGCCGCGGGCGGAGTCGCCTTCGGCGCCGCGGGCGGAGTCGCCTTCGGCGCCGCGGGTGGCGTCGCCTTCGGCGCGGCCGGCGGCGCCTTCGGCGGGGTCGGTGGTGCCTTTGGCGGGGTCTTCGGCGGGGTCTTGCCCTGGCCGTACGGCGCGTCTTG
>JADLAB010000713.1 GCA_020848455.1 Polyangiaceae bacterium | reverse complement strand
CGCCGAACGCCGTCGCCGGGCACGTCGCCATCGCGTGGGGTCTCACGGGCCCGAGCTTCGCGGTCGGCGCCGGGCTCGACGCCGGGCTCGAGGCCCTGCTCGCGGCGGCCGAGCTCGTCGCGGCCGGCGACGCGGAGCGCATGCTGGTCGTGGCCCCGGACGAGGCCGGCCCCGTGTCACGGCGCTGGGTCGAGGCCGTCGCGCCGGGGCGCACGCTCGCGCGCGGAGCCGTCGCGCTCCTGCTCACGAGCGAGCCCTCCCTGGGCGCGCGGCTCGTCGACCTCGACGCCGCCCCTCCGCTCGGCGCCCCGACGGGCGGCATCGGGCACCTCGGGCTCCGGGCTTGGCTGGCCGGGGGCGGATGACGGTGGGCGCTGCGCGAGCAGCCGCGCGCTTGCGCGAGCGACGGATGTCGGATAGCGACAGGGCATGCTCGGTCGGCTGCGTGGCCTCTGCGGAGCGCTCCTCGCGTGCGCGGTCGTCGCCGGCGTGACGCTCGGCGGCTGCAGCGTCGCCGTCCCACGCTGGAAAGAGGGCCCGCTCGCGCCCCCGTCGGCGAAGGAGGCGGCGCCCGGCGCCAATGCGTTTGCCATGTCGCTCTTCGGCAAGGTGCGGCGGGCGGGCGAGAACCTCGTGCTCTCGCCGCTCAGCATGCGGGTCGTGCTCCTCATGGCGCACGCCGGCGCGCGCGGGGAGACGGCTGCCGAGATGGCGAAGGCGCTCGGGATCTCGGAGGCCGAGGACGTCCACACCGTCGCCATCGCCACGCTGCGCGCCCTCGCGGCGGACAACGGCAAGGGCGGGCTCGCGCTCGCGCTCGCCAACCGGCTCTGGGGGCACGTGCCGACGACGTTCCACGAGCCGTTCCTCGAGCTCTTGCGCGAGGGCTACGGCGCGCCCCTCGAGCGGGTCGATCTGCGCGCGCCGGAGGTCGCGGCGTCGCGCATCAACGACTGGGTCGCCGAGGAGACGAAGGGGCTCATCCAGGACCTCCTGTCGCCCGCCGACATCGGCCGGGACACGAAGCTCGTGCTCACGAACGCCGTGTACTTCAAGGGCACGTGGCTCGAGCCCTTCGAGGAGGAGCTGACGTCGCCGTCCCCGTTCTACCGGCTCGACGGCAGCACGCGCTACGTCCACATGATGGGGCAGACCGTGGCGCAGGGCCGCTACGGCCAGGACGAAGGGGTCGATCTCGTCGAGCTCGGCTACTTCGGCGGGAGCACCGCGATGGTGCTCGCGGTGCCCCGGGAGCGCGCCGGGCTGCCGGCGCTCGAGGCGGGGCTGACGGGGGCCGTCTTCGAGCGCTGGCTCGCCGCGCTCGCACGGCAGAAGGTGGACGTCAGGATGCCGCGCTTCCGCCTCAGCTCGCGCCTCGAGATGGGGCAGGCCCTGCGGGATCTCGGCATGGAGCGCGCCTTCGGCAGCGTGGCCGACTTCTCCGGCATGAGCCCGGAGCCGATCTGGCTCGAGGCGGCCCTGCAGGCGAGCTTCGTCGAGGTGAACGAGGTCGGCACCGAGGCAGCCGCGGCCTCTGCGCTGAGCGCGGGCGGTTTCGGCCCGGGCGTGCCCGAGCCACCGGTGCCGGTCGTCGTCGCGGACCGGCCGTTCCTCTTCTTCATCCGGCACCGCGCGACCGGTGTCGTGCTCTTCATGGGTCGCGTCACCGACCCGTGCTCGGGAAACAAGGCGGCCTGCCCGGACGGCCCGCGACCGCCGGCGGAGCCTCAGCCCACGCCCGACCTCGACGAGTGAGGAGCACTCGTGCAGGTCGAGGGCGTCGTCGCCGCGCTGTTGCGCAGGCGAGGACGCGTGGTACCTTGCCCGGGTGCGCTACCGCGTGACTCCACGCTCACGGGCTCGGAAGAGCGGCGCCGTGCGACGCACGGCCCTGCGCCTCGCCGCCGCGCTGGCGCTCGTGGTGGCGTTCCAGATCGGAGGGCTCGCGCGCGCGGTCTCGGACGCCGTCGAGCTCGTCACGACGGGCGCCGTACACCATCGCGAGGGCTGCCCCGACGACGAGAACGGCCGGGATTGCCCGCCGGACTGCCCGACCTGCCACTGCCTGCACTGCCTCAGCGGCGGGGCTGGCCTGGCGCCGCAGGCGCTGCACGCACCGGCTGATCCCGCCTTCGCCGGGCCCGAGGTCGGGCTCCTCCTGTACGACGCGCGCACGCCGAGGCCCGCCGAGCCTCGCGGCATCTACCGGCCGCCCCGCTCCGCGTAGCGCTCGCGCCTCTTCGAAGAGGCCGGGCCAACGCGCGACGCGTGCGCCACTCGTCTGCCCGTCTGCCCCACGCCGCCGGGACGAGTGGGCGCGCGTCGCTCCGTGCGGATCGAACGCCGGGCCACGAGGGCACGGCGAGGAGCCGGGTCGTGAAACGAGGGTTCTGGAACGTGGCCGCCGTGGTGGCGGGAGCCGGGCTCGGGCTGTGCCCCGCGCCCGCGTCGGCGGACGAGAGTGGCTGCGCGGGCGTCATCGGCCGCGACGAGGTGGTGCCGTGCGCGCTCGCCGCGAGCGAGGCGATTCGCGCGCAAGAGGAGGCCATCGCCGCGGGAGAGGGGCGGCTCACCGCCGCCGAGCCGTACCTGCCGAGCAACCCCGTCCTGTCGCTCGGGCTCGGACCGAGCTTCGACCTTCGCGGCGGGCGGCCGACGCCCGTGTGGTCGGCCGCGCTGTCGCAGGAGATCGAGGTCGGTGGGCAGCGCGAGGCGCGCATCGATGCCGCCGAGGCCGAGCTCCGCGCGGCGCGGGCGCTCGAGCGAGGCACCCGGCGCGAGGTCGCGGTCGGCGCCTGGAACGCCTACTTCGACGCGCTCGCTGGCGACGAGGCTCGTGTCCTGGCGGTGCGGCTCGAGGCACGGACCGAGGCGCTCGCGGTGGCGGCGCGCGCTCGCGCCGAGGCCGGCGCCGCGTCGAGCATCGAGGCCGACGTGGCCGAGGCCGAGGCCCTGCGCGCGCTCGGCGCCCGGCTCGCCGCCGAGCGTCGGGCGCAGGCTGCCCGGCGCACCCTCGCCCTCTACGTCGGAGCGGACCGACCCGCCGGCCGCGCGGGCGTGAGCGCCGAGGGCGCCCTCGAGCCCCTCCCGGTCGCCGAGGCGCTCGCGAGCTCGCCGCCCACCGACGCGGCCGGCGCGCGTCCCGAGGTCCTGGCGACCGAGGCCGAGGAGGCGGCGCAGGCCGCGCGCGCGCAGGAGCACCGGAGCGCGCAGCTCCCGAACCTGACCCTGTCGATCTTCGGCAACGGCACCCACGCCGCGGCGGCGATCGGCATCGGCGTCTCGTTTCCGATCCCCCTGCCGGAGCCCGCGGGGCGTCTGCGCGAGGGCGACATCGCGGAGGCGGAGGCGCTCGGCCGCCGGGCGGGCGCCGAGGCGGAGCGGCTGCGACGCCACGCCGATCTCGAGCTCGCGAATGCCGTCGAGGAGTATCGCTCGCGGCGCGTGGAGGCGCAGGCGTTCACACCGGCGCGCATCGCCCAGGCCGAGCGAGTGCTCGGCGAGCTCGCCGCGGCCGTGACCAAGGGGGAGGTCGCCGTCAAGGACGCCGTCCAGGCCGAGCGTCCGCTCGTCGAGCTGCTCCAGGCAGCGGTCGAGGCAGAGTGGGCCCTGTGTCTCGCGTCGGTCGAGCTCGCGCGCGCGGGCGGCGTCGCGCTCGAGGGAGGTTCGCGGTGAAGCCCACGAAGCGCGACGCGCTCGTCCTCTTCGGGGGCGCCCTGCTCGGGGGCGCGCTCACCCTCTTCGTCCCCATGGCGATGCCGCACGAGGCGCCCGCGCCCGCCGGGGCGACGCCGGACCCCGATGCGCCCGACGAGCATCGCGACGAGCACGAGCACGAGGCCCTGCCCACGCGCGTGCGCCTCTCGGACGGCGTCATCGCGGCCGCAGGCGTGCGCGTGGCCCCGGTCGGCAAGGAGGCGCTCGCCGCCACGCTCGGCCTCCAGGGCGAGATCGCCGCCGATCCCGACCGCGTGGCGAGCATCTCGTCGCTCGTGGCGGGCCGGCTCGAGCGCGTCGATCTGCGCGAGGGCGCCGCGGTGCGGAAGGGCGAGCTCGTCGCGCTCGTGCGCATCCCCGAGATCGGCAAGCTCCGGGGCGAGCTCGCGGCCACGAGCGGCAGGGCGAAGGCCGCGCGCCAGAAGGCGCTCCGCGTCGCCGCCCTCTTCTCGAAGGGGCTCGCCGCAGAGCAGGAGGCGCTCGACGCCGCCGCCGAGGCGGACGCCCTCGAGACCGGGGCCGGGGCGCTCGCCGCGGAGCTCCGGGCGCTCGACGCGTCCGGTTCCGAGCCCTTCCTGCCGCTGCGATCGCCGCTCGCCGGCGTCGTCATCGCGCGCGACGCCGTGGTGGGCGCGCCCGTCACGGCCGAGCAGACGCTCGCGACCATCGCGGATCTCGGCGAGGTGTGGTTTCTCGCGCGTGTGTTCGAGCGCGAGCTCGGCCGGCTCGCACCCGGGGCCGCCGCCGAGGTCGCGCTCAACGCCTACCCCGACGAGCGCTTCGACGGCACGGTCGAGTACCTCAGCCGGCAGGTGGATCACGCGGCGCGTACCGTGGTCGCGCGCATCCGCCTCACGAACCGGGCCGACATGCTGCGGCTCGGTCTCTTCGGCACGGCGCGGGTCGGCACGGGGGAGGGCGCGGCGCGGACCCTCGTCGTGCCGCGCTCGGCCCTCACGGAGATCGCGGGCAAGCCCGTCGTGTTCGTGCGCGTGCCGGGCGGCGACTTCGAGCTCCACGAGATCGTGGTGGGGGGCGCGGCGCTCGGCAAGGTGTCGGTGCTCAGCGGCCTCGACGAGGGCGAGCTGGTCGTCGTGGACGGCGTCTTCGCGCTGAAGAGCGCCGTGCTGAAGAGCACCTTCGAAGAGGCGGAGTAGCCGGTGCGCCTGCTGTCCGCGGTCGTCGCCTGGTCGCTCCGCCATCGCGCCATCGTCATCCTCGCCACGCTCCTCGTCGCGCTCGGCAGCGTGCGCGCCGCGGTCACCTTGCCGATCGACGCCGTGCCCGACGTCACGAACGTGCAGGTGCAGATCATCACCTCCGCGCCGGCGCTCTCGCCCATCGAGGCCGAGCAGTACGTGACCGTGCCCGTCGAGCGCGCCATGAGCGGCATCCCACGCACGACCGAGGTGCACTCGATCTCGAAGTACGGGCTCTCGGTCGTGACGGTCGTGTTCGAGGACGGCACCGACATCTACTTCGCCCGCCAGCTCGTGAACGAGCGGTTG
>JADLAB010000712.1 GCA_020848455.1 Polyangiaceae bacterium | reverse complement strand
GTGGTTGATGACTCTTCACACAGCAGCAAGTGCGCACGCGAAGCGCCTACTTCAAGCTGCTTCAGCGATTACGTCACACGGTGGTCGCGATCGCACCTGGGGGGAGCGCGCGAAATCCAGGCTCAGCTCCTCGCGTTCCCGCTCGGCCCGCTTCTGCTCGGTGATGTCCCGGAGCACCCCGAGGAGGTACTCTTCGCCGGATTGCAGGACCTTTCGGGCCGACAGCGACACGACGATGTGCGCCCCATCCTTCCGAACGCCGGCGAGCTCCATGTCCTTGACGAATCCGTGCTCCCGGAGCCCGGCGACCATGCGCGCTCGGTCCACTGGAGCGGCGTAGAGCCCGAGCTCGAGCGAAGTCCGCCCCACGGTTTCGTCGCGCGAGTACCCAAAGAGGGCCTCGAAGGCCTCGTTGACCTCGCAGATCCGGCCGTCGTGCAAGGTGGCCCAGTAGAGCGCGTCCAGCCCGGTCATGAAGGCGGCCCGGAAGCGCGCCTCGCTCTCGCGCAGCGCGGCGTCCTGGTGCTTGCGCTCGGTGATGTCGGCCGCGAACACGATTACCGCGGGCCGGCCCTCCCATGTCAGGGCGGCGCCCCGTGCGTCGAGCCAGCGGGTGTCGCCGGACTTGGTGATGACGCGGCACTCGAAGGTCGGGCGGCTCGGGTCGACCTGTCCCAACGCCGAGAGCGCCCGAAACACGCCTGGCCGATCCTCCGGGTGAACCGCGGCCATGAAGTCGAGCTCGGCGAATTCCTCCGCCGAGTAACCGAGAATCTCCAGATAGCGGCGGTTGGTGAAGAGCCTCTGCCGATCGGAGAATACCAGCACGCCCTCCAAGACGTTCTCCACGACCGTGCGGTACTTGACCTCGCTCTCCCGCACCGTCTCGGCGGCATGCATCTGTTCGGTGATGTCCGCGTAGATGCCGACGAGGCCGTAGGTGGTGCCGCGGACGTCCGTCAGCGGGAGCCTGGAGGTGTCGGCCATGATGCGCGCGCCATCGGCCCTCGGGACCGGCTCGACGACGTGCAGGCGCGGCTGGCGGGCTTCGATCACGGCCTGGTCTGCCGCGCAAAATGCCTCGGCCTCGCTCCGCGGCCACGGTAGCTCGAAGTCGGTCTTGCCGACGACTTCGCCGGGCGAGCGGAGCCCCGCCGCGCGGGCGAAGGTCGCGTTGCAGCCGAGATACTTGCCGTCGAGATCCTTCCAGAAGACGGACTGCGGGATGGTGTCCAGGATCAACGACTGCCGGGCCTGGTCGTCGACCGCGCGCTTGCGCTCCACGCTGAGGTTGGTGATCACGCGGGTCATCCGCGCCAAGAGCTCGAGGATGATCGGGATCTTCTCCGCATCGACCACGGGGACCTCGCGGAGCGCAGCGAGGTAGTCATCGACGTCGAACCCGAATTCTTCCGCCTGGGCGCGGAACCGCGCCTCGTCGGGGACCGCGGTCAGGAACTGGCCCACGAAGACGTTGGCGACGTGGATCCCCTCGATGACGATCGGCGACGCGCAGTCCGTCAGGCCATTGAGGCACGGGTAGATGGTGTGGCGCCGGCCCGCGTCGAGCGCCACGGCCATCGTGGTGTCGCATTCGATGCAGCGCCGGCACGTCTCGGCGTTCACCCGGTGGAACTGGCTGCAGATGCGCTGCCAGCGCGACGAGAGCAGGACGTTCGCGCGCAGATCGATGATGGCGACGGGGATCTTGATCAGGCTGTAGTACGACTCGAAGAGGTGCTGCACATCGGAGGCCCTCAACAGCTCCTCGAGCATCCGTGACGCGGCCGGGAGAGTCGCGTCGTATCGGTACGCGGCCGCCTCCCTCGTCACTACTTCGAGACCACGAGTTTTCTTCATGGTGCCTGCTCGCTCGCGCGCGTCGATCGCTCGCCTGGCGCGCCCCAACCTCCGAGTGGCGGCCGAACCGCGATCGGCACCGTCCCGACCCCGCTTCGCTCCGCAGCCCGGTCAGTTTAGCCGAGTTTGCCCGCGATCGGGGTTGTCGGTCGCCGCGTCGCCGCCGGGGCCCGTCGCGGTTCGGGACCGTCGCCACGCCGGCTCCCCGACTCGCGACGGGCCGGCTGCCGCTCGAGCTCGTGTCGCGCGCCACCGTCCGCGGCTCCGAGCTCGCCTTCCCGCCGCGGCTCCGGCACGCGCTGCGGCGCTTCGGCTGAGCGGCGCGCGGGAGAGCGCGCCGGCAGCGCCGTCCACCTCTCCACATCCCTCGCTCTCTTTCTCCCGGGGCGCCCGTAGGGTCGCGCGGCGTTCGCTCGTCCAAGGAGAAACAGGAGGTCGTCGCATGTGGATGAAGATCGTGCGCGCGCTCGCCACGCCGGTTCCGATGGCTCTCTTCTTCGTCACGGCCGTGAGCGGCCTCATGATGTTCTTCCACCTCGGCGATCGCTACGTGAAGGGGCTGCACGAGTGGCTGAGCCTCGTCTTCGTGCTCGGGGTCGTGCTCCACGTGGCGCTCCACTGGAAGGCCTTCTGGAAGCACTTCCGCACGCGCAGCTTCTGGGGTGTCGCCGTCACGACCGCGCTCGCGGGTGCGCTCTTCGTCGTCCCGGCGCTCGCGAAGAGCCGTGAGCCGGGGCGTCCCGGTCCCGCGAGCGGGCTGCAGCTCATGGCCGAGCAGGCGGAGCTGGCCGACCTCGCGCCCCTCCTGCGGGCGAGCCCGGGAGCGCTCGTCGAGCGTATCCGCTGCACGGACCGCGTCTGCCGCCGGTCGCCTGAAGGCAGCACACTGGGTGCGTGACTGCGAGGACCCAGCCCGAGACTTCAGGCCACGCCGTTCGGCAGAGCCTGCTCTTCCGGCGC
>JADLAB010000711.1 GCA_020848455.1 Polyangiaceae bacterium | reverse complement strand
GCGTTGGCACCGGTGCTCATGACCGCGCCGAACGTGCGCACGTCGAAGTACCGCGCGCACATCGCGAGTCGTCCGGCATCGACTTCACTACCTTGCGCCTCGCCCTTCGTCTTGCGCTTCTTGCCGTCCTTCTCATTCGCAGGCGCAGCGTCGAGGTTCACGTTGATGTTCCGGTACGTCTCGTCGATGACCTGGTTCAGCACCGACTTCTCCTTGATGAAGATGTCGTACGGCGCGACCCCGTTCTTGGCCACGAGAACGAAGTTGCGCACCTTCCGCTTGAGGCACACGTCCGTCACGAGGCCATGGCCGGTCTCCGGATCGACGCGAGGCAAGTTGCCGGCGTCGGGGTCGCCGTTCGGGTTCCCGTCTTTGACGTCGAACAGCAGAACGAAGTCGTAGCGCTTGTCGATGACTTTGGGCTGGCTCATACGCGGTCCACCTTCCTTCACGCTTTCGGGCCGTCGTCGGCCGTTTCCTTCTTGGCGAAGAACGCCTCACGCTGGTGGTAGTAGCCGACCGCGAAGAGGCCCTGCTCCGAAAGACTGAGCGTCTTCGGGAAGGGCTTGGCCGCGAGTCGGTTCATGATCCCAGCCTTCGCGCGCTCGGCCACGATCCCGAGGCCGTCGTCCTTGGTCTTGGACGCGTGGTGCATCGACAACGACAGCAGCCGTCCGAAGACCGCAGCGGGTGTGGACGACGCGGCCCCATAGTACCGGTCCCGAATCGTCGCGTTGAGGTCGTTGCCGCGCTTTGACGCGACGAGCTGGAGCTTCTCCAGCGCGGCGAAGAGCCGACCAAGCAGGTACGCTCGGTCTGTGTTGGATTCATCGAGAGCCACGGGCACCTCCATTCCTTCTCGGCAAAGCACGGCCTTGATCACGGCGACCCGCGCACGGAGCACGAACCGCCCGTCCTCTCTCTCCCTCGGCGGCACCCGCAGGCGCTGCGTCGCCGCGACGAGCAAGGCACGCGGTAGCGGCGCACCCTGGACCGCCGCCCGGAATACGCGGGTCGCAAGACCGGGGGCCAAACCGCGCTTGTCACCGCGTGCGGCCGGTGTCGCCTGCAGCGCCCGGAGCATCTCGACCAAGGGCAGCGCCTCGGCCGTGGCCTCGCCAAGCTGGAGGTCCTGGAACCAGCGCTCCAGGTTCCCGACCACCGCGCGTGCCGTGGTCTCGACCCAGTCACGCACGACCACCCGCGCGCTATTCACCCCCAAGGTCACGGCATAGAACGGCGTGGGATCGAAGGCGCGTGACGCGCTGCCGCGCCAGACGCTCTCGGCGTGATGCACCGCATCTGCGCCGCGCGACGGCGGTGCGAGCACGTCGAGCAGCAGCATCGGAGCGTCGCTTTCGTCGCGCGTCCAGAAGACGACCGCACTCTCGTCGTCGAGATCGAGCGCCGAGCTCCGACGCCCCTGGGCGTCCTTCTCGAGGAGGGCGTTCAGCGCCGCCACGTACTTCAGCGCCGCCGCCTCACTCATGGGCGCGTTGGCGCCCTGCTCGAGGTCTTGCGACGTGAAGGCATCCTTGTCGTACGCGACCAACTTCGCGCCCGTGCCGGGGAAAGGCGGCCCCTTGAGGGCTGGGTGCGTGCGTGCCACCGGGGCGAGCTCGCCGGTGACGAGGCAACGTCCGAGTGGCCCCGCCGCGAGCTCCTGGCGGCCGGTGGTGCGGCGCTGCCTCCACCACGCGATCACGCCGGGCCGCTCGTGCATGCGAGCTGCAGCGTCGCTGTCGAGCACAGGCACGAGCACTCGGTCACCCCGCTGGTCAGCCTTCTTGTCCTCGAGCCGTGCGAGCTCCGCGTCGGCAAGCGCCCGATCGGGGGGTCGTTCGAGAAATCGCCGCAGCGCGAGGAGCGCGGGATCGTGGGTCGCGCCGGCCGCCTCCGCCGTGAGCACCACGTACGACTCGAAGCACTTCTCCGCGTTGCCGGCCTTGGCGTCCTTCTTGGCTGTGCCGAGGACGTACTGGGCGTTGTCGACGAGGAAGCTCGGATAGCCTGGGTTGTTCTTGCTGGTCGGACCGATGGGGAGACCCGACAGGCGGGTCCGCCTCTTGTTCTCGGTGAGCGGCACGAGGCCCACGAACGCGCCATCGGCGGCGATACGCAGCTCGTAGTCGACCGCGCGTTTCTCGAAGTCGAGGTCGCCGAGTCCTTCGCGATCGGCGTACGCGACGAGCGCCTGAAGCATCATGACGACCCCGCCGCCTCCGCGCGCACCGTGTCCCGGTCGGGAACCAGGAGCACGCCCTGCTTGAGCCGCGCGTTGAAGAACAGCGGGCGCACCCGACCGTCGGCTGGCGCCTCGCCACCGTGGAAGCTCGGCCAATCGAAGTCGAAGAACATCCACCCTAGTGGCCGATCTGCCTGGTCGATCGTCACCGTGCGCTCCGGCGCGGGCTCGACGACCGCGGCAAACTCGCGACAGCCCAGGCATGGCGCATGGTGATGCTGGCCCTTCTGCAGGCGCCGCAGGAACATGTCGACGTACTTGGCCACGTTGTCGCCGGCACCGGCGCGTGGAGTCATCGCGAACGATGCCTGTACCACGTAGTCGACGTCGCGCAGGGCCACCGTGTTCCGCTGGGTGCGGTCCTCGTCCGCGACGATCTCGCCCGCGCGCTCCGAGGCGCGCGATTGGACCTCGTTTCTCCGGAAGCTCGTCCAGCGGATCGGCGCGAGCACTTCGATTGCGTGGATCCGCCAGGCGATCGCGGGCTTCCAGAGGATCGCCTCGAGAATGCCGCGCCCTGCCGAGGGCGTCATGACCTCGTAGCTCACGCGCTCGACCTTCATCTCCGGTCGCGTGAAGCACGCAAGCTCACCGCGAACCCGCACCCGGAAGGGATCACTCTGTCCTTGCACCATTGCGACCTCAAACCACCGAGTCCTTCGGCGCCAGCGTGCCGACCAGCTCGGGCACCAGCCCGAACCTGGCGTCGTACGCGCCATCGCCGACCAGAACATGCACCGTGTCGTCCCCGTGTGTGGCAACCGCGCCCGTCCGCAGCCAGTGCTCGAGATCGCGCTTGCTCACGTTCACGGTCACCCGGCCGAGCTCCCGTAGCCGGGCCCGCGACGGACCGAGGTGATCGATACTGGCGACCGCCTGCCTTGCGCGCGCGTCGAACGGCACGACGAGCGGCGCGGACCAGGCATCGTCGATGACGCGGTACGCGTTCGCCACCCGCTCGAACGCAAGCTCGGCGCGGAGGCGCTGCACGCCCGCAGTGTCGTGCACATCGTCCCCTCCCGCGCGGTATAGCCTCGCGAAGTACTCCTCGTGTACGGCGGGCGCGAAGAGGTCGAGGTCCTCGCGGAGCATGGTCCGCGTCACCTCGAGCCCCTGCACGAGGATCCCTTTCGGTGGCGAGGTCGGTGCCAGGTATACCCGGAGCTTGCCGCGGCCGCGGAGACGACCTTCGCGGTTGCACCGCCCCGCTGCCTGGGTGAGCGAGTCGATCCCGGCGAGCGCGCGGTAGACGACCGGGAAGTCGAGGTCGACGCCTGCCTCCACGAGCTGCGTCGAGACCACGCGCACGGGCTCCGCCCGCGCCTTCCGCTCGCGGATGTCGGCGAGGACCAGCTTCCTGTGTGCCGGGCACATCAGGGCCGACAGGTGGACGGTCGATGCGTCACCGGCGATCGCGTCGATGGCGGCGCAGAGGTCGCGGGCGTCGTCGCGGCGGTGCACGATCGCGAGCACGTCTGGCTCGCGCGCGAGCTCGTTCGCAAGGGCAGCCCAGGTCGTCGGCGTGCGCGCCCGAGACCAGTCCACGTCGACGCGCCGGAGGCGGTCGGCGAGCGCATGCGGGTCGGGCGCAATCTCGGTCGTGGCGCCGAGTCCGCAGTCGCCCAAGACCGCGCGGGTGAGCGCAGGCTGCGTGGCCGTGCAGAGCACGATCGTGCAGCCGTAGTCGCGCGCCAGCGCCTCGAGCACGTCCGTCGTCGGTGCAAGCAGTCCGCGCGGAAGCGTCTGCGCCTCGTCGAGGATGATCACGGAGCGCGCCAGATTGTGGAGCTTCCTGCAGGCGCCGGGCCGCCTCGCGAAGAGGCTTTCGAAGAGCTGAACGTTCGTCGTCACGACGATCGGTGGATCCCAGTTCTCTGCCGCCAGGCGATTTCGCGCGGTCTCCGCCCGCGGATCGATCGAGCTGTGATGCTCGAGGACCGACGTGTCGCCCTCCTCGAGCGCGAACGCGCGCCGGTAGACCGCGGCGTTCTGCTCGAGGATGGAGGTGTACGGAATCGCGACCACCACCCGCCTGAGCCCGTGAACGAGCGCGTGCCGCAGCGCTAGCTCCATCGCCGCCAGCGTCTTGCCGCCGCCGGTCGGAACCGTGAGCGTGAACAGTCCGGGCGCCAGCGGGGCCGCGGCGACGCAGGCGGCACGGACCTCGGCCCGAGCTCGGTTCACCGTGCTGTCCTGGCGGGTGAGGCCGTCGACGTGGGCGCTGAGACGGTGGCAGAGCTCCGCGAGAGGGCGATGCCCACCGCGCAGGGCGGTGCGTGCGGAGTCGAAGAACGCCTCGGTGTCGAGGAAGTCGGCATCGCACAGGGCCGAGAACACCATGCGGGTGAAGAGCTCGAGGCGCCGGTAGGCATCGAGATCCCGAGCCGAGGATGGGCACAGGTGATCCGGCAGGGGCGGTACCTCGGTTTGCAGGATCTCCGCCGGGGGCGCCATCGAGAGGGCGGCGTCGAGCCGACCCGGCCCCCGGTCCTTGAGCCGGTCCCTCAGCGCGGCCCTGTCGGCGAGCCCGGCATGGTGCCCGGCGATCGCGAAGCAGATCGGCAAGGCCCTGTCGGGGGCGCGTTGCGCCGCGTACAGGGCTCCAGCGGTCGAGTGGTCGACGCGCTTGCGGGAACCGATCTCGCTCTCGGTCTCCACGTGCGCGTCCGCCGCGCCCGCGGCGCGCAGCATCCCCTGGAAGTCCTCCGCGTACTTGCCGAGATCGTGCCAGAGCCCGGCCAAGGCCGCGCACTCGGCGCCCCCGAACGCGTTCGCGTGCTCGGCGCTGCGTCGCGCCACCTCGCGCAGGTGGTCGCTGAGGGCGTGTACGCGCCCGTCGAGGGCGACGTGAGCCAGCGGCGCGGCGAAATTCGGGGCAGCGGTCATGGGTTGCGCTTCATCGACCGGGGCCGTGTCTCGGTAGCCGCCGGACGGTTTGGGCCAATCCTGAACGCCGTCCGTCTCACGATCGGTGAGACAGCCTGTTTTGCCTTGGCAGGGTGAAGGACTGGCGCGTCCTCGCGCACCGCGGCGCTCGGGTAGCGAGCGACGGCGCCCGTGAGCTCCCCGAGCACCAGGGCCGTGAGCTCCGGGGGCTCGAGCGCCCGGGCCGCCGCACCCCACCCGAGCACCCACCGCATCGCCTCTGTGACGCCGGCGACCCGTGCTCGGACGATGCAGCCACCGTCGCCCTGCGGCTCGACCACCTGGTCCGCGTGAAGCGGCCACTCCGCGGCCTTCCAGGCGACGTTCGAGGCCAGCCATACGGCGACGTCCACGGGGTCACCGGTCCACACCTTGACGGCGTGCCGAAACAGCGCCGCCAAGTCTACCTCGGGGTGGGTGCCAGCCGGCTCCTCCGTCGCCCGCGCCTCGGGGATCCGGACCACCTTGAAGGCCCGAGGTGCGTCCTTCTCCAGATCATGAGCTACGAAGTAGAGGTGCTCCTGGACGAGGTGAAAGCAGATCGGGTCGACCGTGCGCCACCGCGGCTCCCCGCGCCGTCCTCCGCGATGCAGAAGCTGGACGCGATGCCGCCGCTCGAGCGCAACCTCCAGGCAGCGCACGATCTCAGGAGACGACGCGCCGCGCGGAGCCGGCTGGGCAGTCATCGTGCTCGTCCCGGCCTTCGGAGGTGCCGCCTTGGCGAGCAGGGCATCGAGCTCGTCGCAGAGCGCAGTGCCTGCAAGCGGCTCGAGCATGGTCCGGGCCAGCCGCAGCGCCACGAATTGTCGGACCGTGGGGGCGAGCGCCGGCATCGCGTCTTGGAGCAGCCGGTAGCGCGCCTCGCCGTTCACTCGGTCGGCTTGGATGCGCACGCCCGCCTCTTGGAGCAGCGCGAGATCGCGGTACAGCGTCGCGCGGCTCGTCTGCAGCTCCTCTCGCAGCACGGCGATAGACGCGCCGAGCCGCCGGCTGTGGAGCACGTCCACGAGCCGCCAGAGGCGGATGAGGATCTCCCGCGTCCGCCTCATCTCATCCGCCCGTGCCGCGGGCCGCCGCCGCGGCCTCAGACCTCGCCGGCAAGCCCATGTGCGCAACGCTGGCGGTCTTCTTGGACCTCGCCATCACCCCTCGGAACAGTCGGCCGCCGGGCGCCGCGAGCCCGGGAGCGTGCGGCGGCTCGACCGCGCTTGCGCCGGCGAGGGTACCACGCCGCGGACCCGCCGAGAGACCGCGCGCCGCCAGTCCGAGACGCCG
>JADLAB010000710.1 GCA_020848455.1 Polyangiaceae bacterium | reverse complement strand
GCAGGTGGACGTGGAGCTCGTTGGTCAACAGATCGGTGAGCCGGATGGCGGGCCGCGCGAGCCACCAGGGCAGGCGCGTGAAGAGCGAGCGGCTCTTGCCGTAGTTCGCGTCGCGCCCGGCGCGGATCTTCTCGGCCTGCTCGGCCACGGCGCGGGCGATGTCGGCGAGCGACAGGCCGTCGGCGCGCTCGAGGCGCGAGGTCGACAGGTCGCGGCCCCCGTCGGTCGCGACCTGGACCACGAGATCGACCGTCGCCCGCTCTTCGAGCCGCCCCCAGAATCGCACCTTGGCGTTCACCTCGGGGTGCCGCGCGATGGCGACCGCGAGCACGCGCGCGACGAGGTGGGTCACGGTGACGCGCACGCCGTGCTCGGCGCCGTACGCGCGCAGGAACGCGAGCGCGGGGCTCGCGTCGACGTCGAGCGAGCCGAAGATCGTCGGGTCGGTGGGGCTCGTCCACATCGCGGCGGCGATGCGGCGGAAGGCCGAGGCGTGCTCGACCGGGGTGAACTTCGTGCCCATGGTGCGACGCAACCACGGGCGGCCGGGCGCGGGAAGGAGCGAGTCGCCGCGGCCCGAGCCGGCGGCTCGAGCTAGCTCCGCGACGCCGGGCCCCGGCCCGCTCCACCGCCGCGCGCGTGCAGGATCTCGGCGAAGGCGCGGCACGCGTCCACGGTCGTGAAGATCCCGATGACGCGACCGCCCTCGACGACCACGGCCGAGCCGTACTTGTGGTCGCCCATCTCCGCCACGACCTCGTCGAGGGGCGCGCCCGGCGCGACCGTGTACGGGTCCTGAGTCATGGCTTCGGAGACCAGCACCTTCTCGGGGTCGACGTCCGCGAGCGTCTCGATGAGGTGCAGATCGTCGTCCGACACGACCCCGACGATGCGGCCGCCGCGCAGCACCGGCAGGTGGCGGATGCCGAATTTGCGCATGATCTCGTGCGCCGCAGACATCGGCCGGTCGTCGGCGATCGTGTGCGGGCTCGGCGTCATGTACTTCTGCACCGACGGGATGGGCTTGCTCACGTCGAGGAGGTAGGCGCGCCGGGCGCGGCCGCAACCGGGTGGGGGCCCGAGGCGGCGCGCGTCCCGATCGCGCGCCAGCGCGCGTCGGGGCCGGTGGCGAGCGCGCGCCGGATCGGATAGACCGCGACGGGTCATGAGCTCGAGCGAGCCCCTCACCGCCGCGCGCCTCTTCGAGCGCGTCTTCTGGCCGCTCTACCCGCCCGAGGCCCGCGCCGACCTCGAGCGCGCGCGGCGCACCGACGCGAACCCGGCCGGCAACCCGCGGCTCCGGGCACCCCTCGACGAGGCGGCCGCCGTCTTCGCGGAGCTCGCCCCGCGCGCCCTCGGCGCGCCCGAGCTCGTCCTCGACGGCTCGGATGCGAGCGTCCATCACCTCGCCGCGGCGCTCACCGCCGAGCGGCGCGACGCCTTGCTCGGGCGCGAGCACGGCGGCGTCCCGGAGCTCGCGGAGCTCGTGATCCACGGGGTCGCCTACGTCGGCGGCTGCGCCGTCGGCGCGCACGGCGGGACGTGGCAGCTCCGGCACCCGCTCTGGGAGTCGCTCGTGCGCCTCGAGTCGCGCGCCGGAACCGGGGACCTCGCGATCTTCCAGTGGTGGCTGAAGGCGCTCTCGGACGACGAGATCGGACAGGGCCGGCTCGCCGACCGCTACCGGCTCCACGTGGAGGTACCGACCGCGACGCCCGAGGCCCTGCCCGTCCTCGCGCCGCCCGGGCGGTCCATCCCGCGCCTCGGCACCGTGCGCTGGGACACCCTGCACAAGCACCTGCGCGCGCACCTGCCCGAGCTGCGCCAGGTGGGCGAGGACTTCCCCTCCGCGCGGCGGCTCGGCGAGCTCGGCTTCGGCTGGCTCGATTTCCTGCTCGTGGGCGGCGGGCGCATGCTCCTCGTGCACGGCCCGACCGAGCGGGGCGTGCACCTCTACTGGCTCGACCGCGCCGGCTTCACGGGGTCGATGTTCTTCCCGGCCGACGCCCTGCCCGAGCACCGCGTCGAGGCGAGCGGCGACAAGCTCGTCGTCACGCTCCCGGTGCTCGGCAAGGAGCAGCGCCACGAGCTGCTCTGGTGGGGGCCGTCGAGCGCGGGACGCGACCCCGGGCCGCGGCGCGCGGGCGCAGGCGCAAGTGGGCGGTCATGACGGGGCTCGGGTCGCGCTGGCTCCGCAGGGGGGCCACCCTCGCCACGGGGCTCGCGCTCCTCGCCGTGGCCGCGTGCGAGCGCCCGCTCGAGCCGCCCTCGAAGGCGAAGGACACCGCGAGCGCCGCCCGGAGCGCGACCCGCGCCGAGCCCGTCGCGCCCGGCGGGCAGAGCGCGAGCGCGCGGTCGGACGGCCCTCCCGCGCCGGGCTCGCTCGCCCGCCACCCGGCGCCGAAGCGCCTCGTCGCGGTCGGCGATCTGCACGGCGACCTCGCCGCGACGCGCCGGGTGCTCCGGCTCGCCGGCGTGCTCGACGAGGCCGATCACTGGGCGGGCGGCGACGCCTGGCTCGTGCAGACGGGCGACGAGGTCGATCGCGGCGACGACGACCGGGCCGTCCTCGACCTCTTCGAGCGGCTCGCGGTGGAGGCCGAGGCCGCCGGCGGGCGGGTGATCGCCCTGCTCGGCAACCACGAGCTCATGAACGCAGCGCTCGACTTCCGCTACGTGGCGTCGGCGAGCTTCGCGGCCTTCGTGGGCGTGCCGGGCGCCGATCCGGCCCTGCCCGCGCTCGCGCGCTTGCCCGAGCCCGAGCGAGCGCGCGCCGCGGCCTTCCGACCGGGCGGTCCCTACGCCGTGCGCCTCGCCAGGCGGCCGCTCTACGCCGTCGTCGGAGACAGCGTGTTCGTGCACGGCGGCCTCACGCCGAAGCACGTGCGCTACGGGCTCGAGCGGCTCGGGCTGGAGGTCGCCACCTGGCTGCGCGGCGAGGGGCCGGGCCCACCCGCGCTCGCCATCGCGGACGATGGCCCCGTCTGGCTGCGCCGCTACTCCGCCGCCCCCGACTCGGAGGACTGCCGCGTGCTCGCCGACACCCTCGCCGCGCTCGACGCGCGCCGCATGGTCGTGGGCCACACGGTGCAGCGCGGCGGCGTCAGCTCGGCGTGCGACGAGCGCGTGTGGCGCATCGACGTCGGCCTGTCCGCGAGCTACGGCGGCAAGCCCGGCGCGCTCGCGATCGAGGCAGACCGGGTGACGGTGATCGCCGAGCCGTGAACGCCGAGCCGGGGACGCGCCCGCGCGGGCTCGCCGGGCGGGCACCCGCGGGCTTGAGGCGGCCCTTTTGCCGTGCGATAGCCGGGGCGCCGTGCTCGCCCCCGACGTCAGGTTCGAAGGGTTCACGAGCCGCGACTGGGAGCGCGTGCTCGAGCTCTTCCGGCCTGCCCGGCCGAAG
>JADLAB010000709.1 GCA_020848455.1 Polyangiaceae bacterium | reverse complement strand
TCGTCACGATCGCGCGCACGTGGGGCGAGGCGACGAGGGCGCCGACCTTGTTCAAGATCGGCGCTGCGACCTCTGCCCCGAACTGCCGGCCGTACCCCGCGAACTCCTTCACCCAGAAGTCGAGGACGTGGCTGTCCGTGACCTGCTTCAAGACCCAGCCGCGGTGCTGTTCGTCCGTCAGCATGCGGCGCACGTCGTCGAGGGTCGCCCCTCGCACCTCGGACAACGCGAGGAGCGCGTGACGGAGCACGTGCTCCGTGCGCGGGCCCCAGAGCCCTGGATCCCAGAGCCGCTTCATGGTCGCGAGGACGTTCGAGACGACGAGCGGCGCCCGGTCGCGAGGAACGCTTCGGAGCGGGTTCAGGCCCGGGCAGTCGCTCGGGTTTTTTGCATTGAAATGAACGACGTCGTTCCGCCGCCGCTTCGGCACGTCCCCGAGCACTTGCTCGGCGAGGTCGCCGTGCTGGTCGAGGAGCAGGTACCCGGTGCCGCGCTCGGCGTCCGCCTGGCACATGGTGCGCATGAGCGTGCTCTTGCCCATGCCGGTCTTGCCGACCACGAGCACGTGCTTCAGGCGGCTCGTGGCCGCAGTGAGGGGGTACAGCATGGGGCGGAAGGCGGTCTTCGTGGCGGCGGGCACTGGGCGCCGGCGGCAGCACCCGGTCTTGGTCGCGTTCCCCGTTCCGTTCCGCCGCGCCCCTAGCCCTAGAGGCAGACGGGAACGGCGGTCGGGAACGGTCTTGGAACTTGACGCGGTTCGTCCGGGTGCCGCCCTCCCACAAGTCCGTTCCCGCCCGGAGCCACGGGAGGGACTTCGCGACGACCGTGGGCGAGAGAGCCCGGCACGGCGCCGCACCGACGGGGCCTTTGGTGGGGCCGCGTGGGCAGGAGAGCGGATGGCGAGGTTGTGATCGGAGCCGAGGGCCCCGAGGTCCCCGGACGCGGTTCATGATTTCAGGCGCGAGGGGTCGGGCAGAGCATGGTCCGCCCAAGCTCCAGTGTCGCGCGGTGTCGCGTCGGGGGGCCTCGGTGTCCTGGGCGTCAGGGAAAGAGCGGCGTCATCCCGTCGTCGCCGAGCCGACGGGCCACGGGTTCGAAGAGGCGGGCCGCGTCCCTGACGGACACGTCGCTCTCGACGAGGAAGAGAAGGAATCCGGACTGCCTCCCGTCGTTCGCCTTGAGCGCCGCGGCGTGGAGCTTCTCGAGTCGATGCTCGTCTGGAACGATCGTCACGACGCGGAGGGCCTTGAGGCCGAAGTTGCGCTGCGGGCCGCCGTCTCGTCGCCAGGCGAGGTACCCGGCGTACTTCTCGGCCATCTTGGCGACGGAGATCGTGCCTCGGTCGACTTCCACGAGGAGCGCGGCAAGCTCCCCGTCCCTCCGGTACGCGACGAAGAGGTCTGCCTGGAGCGCGACGCGCTTCGGCGGCTTCCCCGGGTCAGCGAGCACGGCCGACGTCCCGAACCGCTTCTCGTCCGTCTCAACGACCGCGAGGTCGAGGCCGTGGTCGCGACCGGCAGCGAGAAACGTGAGCGCGGCCTCGCCGACGCCGACATCGTGGAGGCGCTTCTGGCTCGTGCGGCGCAGGCGCGCGGCGGAGACACCTTCGACCTCGGCGGTCTCGACGCGGTTCAGTTCCTTCGCGCCCTTCGGCGTCACGGCGAGGTAGCTCGTCTTCTCGCCCGTCACGGCGTCGCGCTCGACCGACGCGCGGTGCAGGAGTCCGGATGCGACCCACCCAACGATGTGCTCGAGGTCGAGGCCCAAGGGACCGGCGAAGGCGAGGAGCGATTCGATCTTCACGAACCGCGCCTTCGCGAGCGCCTTGAACACCTTGACCGCGAGCGCGCGGAGCTCGGGCGGAGCAAGGAAGGGCTCAGTGGTGTGTAGGGGCATAGGGGCGGGTTGGGACAGCGGCTTCGAGCACGGCGCCGAGGGCGAGGAGCGCGACCGCGCGAAGCGCGCGGGTCGGGGCGTACAGGGCGAGCTCCGGGTACAGGGCGGTCGCGGTTACGATGGCGAGCGGGCGCACGGCACTTGGCAAGATCGGGAGCCCAAGGCCGCGCGATGCCGCTCTCATGGCCACGTCGAGCCGAGGCGAGCCGGCGACGATGGCCGTCGGCTTCTCGCGGCGAATGAGGCGGCGGAGCGCCGTTGCCGCGGTGCGCCGCGTCACCGCGACGACGCCGGAGCCTCGGAGCTCCCAGGGGTCGGCGGCACACCAGGCGAGCCGGCCACGGTCCGTGGTCACGGCGAGGACGCGGGGCTCGCGTCGAGGGGGATGGCGGATGGGCATGTGGGTCAGGTGACCGGGCGACGACGGGGCACGTACGGCTTCACGATGGCGGTGAAGTACGCGGCTCGGGAGCGGCGGACCTCATCGCGCCGGAAGTCGAGGGAGCGGGTGAGCGCGTGACGGACGACGTCGTACGGCACGGTGCGGGCGACGAGCTCGTACCAGCGGAGGCTCTTCCGGTCGCCCAGGGCATCGGCGAGGTACGAAGCGAGGCTGTGGATATCGTCCTCGTCCCTCCCCGATGGTTCCTCCCCAGACCCCTCTTCCTTTCCCTTCCCTGGTACGACTGGGAAGAGACGATCTGAATTACGTTCGTTCGTTACCGTTCCAGGAAGAGGAACGCTGCCCCAACCTCCCCCCTCCCCCTCCTTCCCGGAGTCGAGCTGTGCGGCACATGCACCGGCTTCGAGAAGCAGCCTCGTGAGCACGCGACGCACCTCGTCGGGCAGCTCCTGTCCGGCGAGCACCCGGCTGCGGTTGCCGAGTGCGACCGTGACCGTGAGGGTAGGGAAGGAATCCATGGGCGGGGCTTCGATCTGCGCTACTCGCGCAGCACCGCGGCGACGGCGAGTGCGGCAGCCGTGGCGAGACCCACCATCGCTCGCTGCCGATCCCGATCCGTGCGTGGGCCGCGGCGGCGCAAGCCACTCGGCAACGCGACATGGCCTCGCTCGAGGCGGAGAACGGTCGGGCCGACGGCGTTCGCTGCATCGAACACCGCGTCCATCACGCGACGACCGCGTTCGTGACCCGCGGCCGGTGAACCCATCACGACCACGAGGTCGGGACGGTGAGCACGGACGCGCTGCAAGATCCATGCGTCGAGTCCGATGAGACCGCTTCCGCGAAGACGGCGTGCCTGGAGCAGCGCGACCTCGCCGTGCACGAGTAGGGCGAAACCCAGGAATCTCGAACCTGCCGCGAAGCTAACGACCTTCTTGGGCGTCGCGGGTGCCGCATTCTTCTCGCTCAGGTCATCAGATCTGAGCGTTGACAAGACAGGCTTACGGTGCGTAAGTTCAATCCTCCTTTCGGTGAGGTTGTCCCGCAACGGGTCGACGTGGCACCGAATGGAGCGCGCCCCTTGAGGGCGCATGAGGCGACTCGTCCATAGCGGGTCGCCTCTTCGGTTTTCGCTCGTTGCAGTGAGAGCGTACCGAACTTTCCGAATGTCAACAGGGGGTCTACGTCCCACGATTGTGGATAACTGTGCGCGCTGATGCACAATCCACAGACGTGGGACAGAGACCCCCTGTCCCTGCCGCCCGCGCAGGCGATGATGCCGGCATGCCCATTCCGCACGGTGCGCGGTCAACCTTCCGCGAAGCCTACAAGGCCGATTTCGGCATGTATCCAGACGAGGGCGTCATCGAGCGACTCGCCCTCACAGTTCTCGACGCAGCGAGCTACGCGCTTGGCGTCTTGTCTCCAGCGTCGTCGCGCCTTGACGAGGTCATGGACAAACGGGACGATTGTGTACGAATACCATGAGCTATGTCAGAACCAACTCGCTGTGTACTCTATGCGCGCAAGTCGACCGACCGGGAGGACATGCAGATCCTTTCGATTCGGTCGCAGACGGACGCTCTGCGTCAAGTCGCTGAGCGGCAGGGCCTCACGATATCGGTGGAGCTCGCCGAGGCATGTTCGGCGCGCGAACCTGGTCGGCCAATCTTCTCGAGACTCCTGAAGGACATCGACGCAGGCCGCGT
>JADLAB010000708.1 GCA_020848455.1 Polyangiaceae bacterium | reverse complement strand
CTCCCGCCACTTGGCGAGCCCGTAATCGAACTTCGTCCCGCTTTGGAAGCGCTGCCACAACGCCTGAAGCTGTTGGAAGGCATTCTGGTTCGTGAAGACCATGTAGACGCGCCCGGTGTACGGGACGCGTGCGCCCTTTCTGTCGACAAAGAAGTCATCGTCGGACGGGATGTCCTGCTCGTCGTACTCGGAGAGGAACTCAAAGCCGTCGATCTTGCTGACCGCCTTCACGAACTCCTCGACCGTCCCCGCAGTCTCGAGAACCAGCACGTCTTCGGGCACGACGCCGGTCGCTGCAGTCTGAAGCTGCACGCGCTTCGACTCGAACGCCTTCTCCAGATCCTGAAGCCGTTGCCCCAAGCGCTCTTGCTGGCGCCCAGCGCCAAGCTTCGCAGGGCCTCCTCCACCGCCCCCCCTCTTGCCTCGGGTCGCGGTGGTCGCCTCCGGTAGGAGCAGAAGTGGGCGTTCAGCCATCGCGCTTCCTCGTGGTCTCGGTCTTCGGCTTCACGCGCGCATTCCACTGCTTGAGCCGCTGACTCACGATGCACCGCACATCACCGTCGGGGAGCGCCAGGACATGGCGGCGCTGAACATCGAGCGCGAAGAGTTCGAGCTCGGCGAAGCTGATCGAGCCGAGGGTCTTCGCCAAGTTTGCGTGGGAATGTGCAAGCGAGAAACCCGCACGCGCCTCGAACTGCTTGAGCCACTCAACGCGCTGTTCCTTCGTCGGCACGGGTAGTGGCAGCCGTACCTGGAACCGACGCCACGCGGCACGGTCGAGGAGTTCGCCGTGGTTTGTCGCGGCCACAACGACCACGTGCGAGGGCAACTGATCCACCTGCAGAAGCAGCGAGCTGACGACCCGCTTGATCTCGCCGGTCTCGTGAACGTCACCCCGCTCCTTACCGACGACGTCGAACTCGTCGAAGAACAGCACGCACCGCTCGGTGCGCACCTGTGCAAAGAGCTTCGCGAGCCGGACCGCCGTTTCGCCGAGGTAGCTGCCGATGATGCTTTCGTAGCGAACGACATAGAGAGGAACCGAAAGCTCGAACGCCAGTGCCTCGGCGAGCGTGGTCTTCCCGTTGCCCGGTGGACCGCTGAGCAGGACGCGGTGGCGCGGCTCAAGGCCGTGCGACCGCAGCAGGTCGGCTCGGTGGTGCTCCTCCACCAGCTCCCTGCACGCCTCTCGCACCACGGCCGGGAGCACCAGGCTCGCCAGATTCCGGCGCGCCCGCACTTCGGCGAAGGCCGTCCGGTCGCCGCCGTTCGACTCCGCCAGATTGCGCGCAGGCCGAACCGCGTTGCCGTTGATGCGGAGGTGCGCGGCGAGCTGGTCGGCCAGCACGTTGTGCTGCTTGGCCTTCTCCTCGGCGATCAACGCCTCCAGCGTCTTGCGAAACAGCTCCTGGTTCCCTTCTGCTCCAGCCTTGACGATGTCGAGCAACAGATCAGCACGAGCCATGTTTGGCCTCCTGCCGAGAGGGCAAACGCAGCCATCGCCCGCCTAGCGGGACACACATTCGATTCTTCCTGTCCACGACGTCGTACGCGCGTGGCTTCACTGCAGTGTTTGGGGTCATGCCTTGCCCCCGCTCACTTCGACCCAGCCGATCAGCTTGGCGGCGTAGCTCCCGCCATCTGGAACGATCTCGCGGTGCTGCAGCTCGCGCTCGAGCATCGGCTCGACCTTTTCGTGGAGGAGCGCCTTGCGCGCTGACGCCGTTGTGCCGTTGACGTGGCCCGTGCGCGTGAACACGCCCGCGCCGAGGCGTTCGAGGCGTGCGTTTCGCTTGCCGTCGTCGCTCACGCCAAGCGGAAGCACGGTGGCACGGTGCTCGCCTGAGGGGCCACGCGTCTCGACGAGCCACCACGTGAGCACGCCCGGGCCTTCCTCGCCCGAGGCCGCGAGGCCGATGCCCTCCGGCGACACGGTCTGCCATCGCTTGAGGGCCTCTTGCACGAGCGGATGATCGAGACCGAGCAGGTCGAGGTCGGCCCGCGCGCGGGCAGCATCGCGGTCGAGCGTGAAGCGGCAGACCACCTTCTGCTCGGCGTCCTTCACGACGTAGGTGCCGTCGTCCTGCGCATCGACGCGGCGGCCATCGGCGGAAAGCGATGCGCGAAGGAACTCCAGCACGCGCTCGAGCCCCGGCCTCACGTTGGCGAAGGGCTTGTAGTCGTCGAGGGAGAAGCCATCGAGGTCCTGGAACAGCTCGAAGACCACCTTGCGCGCCTCGGAGGCGTTGGAGAGCGCGGCTTCGAGTTCCTCCTTCGTGCGGCGCAGTTCCGGGTCACCGAGCGCTTCGCGATAGAGCTTGTCGTACGTGAGGCGCTCGGAGAGCTGGCCGAGTACCTGACTGCGGAGGTCCTCGGCGACGTTGCCGTGCTCGTCGACCTTGCCGAGGGTCTTCGCGATCTCTTTCAACTTCTCGTCGAGCAGCAGGAAGATCTTCCCCTCGATCGTGTCCGAGAGAACGAGGTTGTAGACCTGCGCCGTGTGCTTCTGGCCGTATCGATGGATGCGCCCGATGCGCTGCTCCATGTCCATCGGGTTCCACGGCAGGTCGAAGTTGAAGAGGATGCGCGCGAACTGGAGGTTGATGCCCTCGCGTCCTGCCGCCGTGCAGACCAGCACGCGCGGGCCGTCGGCCCTCTTGAATTTCCGCTCGGCGGCGAGCTTCGCTCCATGGTCGCCACCTCGCAGGACGACGACGCCCTGGCCCGGGTACGCCTTCTCGATCTCGCGACCGAGCAGGTCGACGGTGCCGAGGTACGTCGCGAAGATGACGACCTTCTCGGTCGGGTCCTGCTCCCACAGACCGCCGAGGCCCCGCAACAGCTTCTCGACCTTCGTCTCGCGGCGCTCGGGGAACACGCGGAGCAGCTCGCGGATGCGCAGGCGCTCCTCGGGCAATGCAAGGCTCACCGCCATCACGGCCATCTCCTCACCGCTCGTTGCGGCGTACTCACCCGCCGGCGAGTCGGAGGCTAGCTCCAGCTCCTCTTCGTTG
>JADLAB010000707.1 GCA_020848455.1 Polyangiaceae bacterium | reverse complement strand
TCGACGACAGCCCGGTCGGCAAGGCCCCACTCGACGGCCCGATCACCGTGAGCTCCGGGCGGCGCAAGGTGTCGGCCGCGCTCGAGGGGCGCAAGCCCGACACGAAGCACGTCGACATCGGCGGCGGCGAGCTGCAGCACATCGACCTCACGCTCGCCGAGGCCGCCCCGGCGCCGGTGCCGGGGCCGCAGCCACCGGGCCCGGACGCGGCCGGGCAGGTGCCTTGGGCTGGCTGGGCCGTCGCGGCGGGGCTCGGCGTCGGCGCGGTCGTCTGCGGGTCGCTGGCGCTCAAGTTCTCGGGCGACCTCGGCTCGGCCAAGGAGCGGGCGACCACGAAGGACGAGCTCGACGACCTCCACGGCAAGGCGCTCGGGCTCGCCATCGCCACCGACGTCCTCATCGGCGGAGCGGTCGTGGCGGGCGCGGTCTCGCTCGGCCTCACCGTGGCGGCGGGCTCGAGCGGCGACGCCGCGCCGGACAAGGAAAACACCGGGACGGTCTCGATCGGCCTCGACCTCGACCCGGCAGGCCTCGGCCTGCGCGGCGCGTTCTGACGCGACTTTCGCCCCCCGGGCGAAAGCCTCGCGGCTACGGGGATCGGGCTGCAGACTTCAGGCGCGACCGCTCGACCGAGGGGGCCATCGCTTGGCACCTGCCGCTGGCCCGTACGTGCGTGCACTCACCGCGTGGGATCCCTGCTCCGGCTTCTGAGCCTGAAGCCTGGCGCCCGAAGCCTGGAGCCACTTCACGCCGGAGCCGAGCTCCCTTCTAGAACTCGCACTGCGCGCCGTAGGTCGTGCCCACGAGCGAGGACGACGCGGCGCTGTAGTAGATGCCCGAGCCGATGCCGCCCTGCGCGTTGCCGCCCGCGTCCTGGGGCATGCACCAGATCTGGATGTCGGAGCGCGCCTCGCCGGTCGCGAGGTCGAAGTCGAGCGGGCCCGAGGCGCCGGCGAAGTCGATCGACTGGCCGGCGACGAGCTTCTGGTACGCCGCGTTGATGCCGGTCTGCCCGACGCTCAACGGGTCGGCGGTCGTCGTCGTGCTGCCGAGCCTGCCGGCCCTGAGCGCCGCCGCGAGGGTCGCGCCCGTCACCGGGGTCGCGCCGAGGCTCACCGCGGCGTAGGCGAGCAGATAGGTCGCGTCGTAGGCGCCCGCCCCGCCGAACACGTCCGGGCTCGTGCCGTCGCTCGGGAAGCGGAGGCTGTACTTCTGGCGATACGCGAGGAAGAGCGGGTCGGTCGTGCCGGGGACGGTCCCGGTCACACGGCGGCGGAGCGCGACGTCGGTGCCGACCGCGCCCCAGAGATCGGGCACGAGGCCGCCGTCGGAGAAGAGCCACAGGGGCGCGTAGGCGGGCGGGGGCTGGAGGTCCAGCCACTGCGTCTCGACCGGCGTGAAGACGTCCGTGACACCCTCCGTCGTGCCGAAGACGAGCACGATGTGGGGCTCGTTGGCGAGCACGGCGAGCACCGCCTCGGCGTACTTGGTCGGGTTGCTCTGCGGATCGTCGGGGTTGCCGTAGTCGAAGCGCGTGTAGAAGCCCTGGTTCGAGGGGTCGAGCGCGGAGGCGCCGTTCAGCACGAGCGCGGGCTCGAGCGCCTCGGCCAGGCCGGTGCCATAGGCGTCGCCCTTGTTCAGCACGAACAGCTTCACCTTGTCGGTCGGCTGGAGAGCGAGGGTCGTCCGCACCTGGGTCTCGAGCAGCGGGACGTAGCCCTGCACCGCCGCGGCCTGGAGCACGTCGCTCGGCGAGGTGCGCCACACGAGGTCGTTGTCGGCGAGGTCGGTGATGGCGGCGCTCGTGGCCGAGGGCGAGATGGTGAGCACGCCGGCCGGGATCGTGACGTCGGTCGCCATGCCGATGGTGATGCCGCTGTACGCGGCGCCGATGAGCGCGGGCACGCCGACCGTGCCGGCGAGGTGGGTCGCCGCCTCGACCGCGGTGTCGGTGTCGCTCGCGTCGTCGCAGCCGACGAGCACGAGCGGCCGGCGCGCCGTCGAGGGCGGCACGCCGGGCAGCCCGTTGGCCGCCGTCGTGAAGTCGCCGATCGCGAGCTTGATGCTGTTCTCGATGGTCTTGCCGGTGAGCGCGTCGCCCCCGGTCGTCGGCCCGACCGAGCCGAGGATGACGGCGTTGTCGTTGGCCCAGTCGCCCTCGATGGTGGTGCAGAGCGGGCTCTGCAGGGGCTGGCAGGAGTGATCGCTCTTCCTGCAGATGTGGTACTGGCCGGCCTTCGCGATGCAGTCGGAGTTGACGCTGCACTCCGCTGCCCCCGCGACGCACACGTTCTCGACGCAGCTCGTGCCCGGCAGGAACGCGCAGTCCGAGGTCGTGTCGCACTGGGTCGTCGACTTGTCGACGAGGACCGTGCAGCCCGCCGCCGTGAGGCCGAGGGGCAGGACCAAGAGCCCGAGCCACCGCCTGCCGCGACCGTCGCCCCCGCTTGCCATGTGGTGCCTCATCCGTGACTCGAAGTGAGAAGTCGTGCCGCGATTGTACTCGCGGCGGCCAGGGCGGAAAAACGAAAGCGCGCTAGACGCGCACGAACACGAACTTCTCGCCCTCGAGCTTCACCGCGAACTTGGCGCCGTCGGCCGCGCCGCCCTTCAGGATGGCCTCGGCGAGCGGATTCTGCAGCTCGCGCAGGATCGCGCGCTTGAGCGGGCGGGCACCGAGCGCCGGCTCGTAGCCGAGATCGACCAGGCGCGCCTTGGCCTCGGGCGAGACCTCGAGCTTGATCTCGCGGTCGGCGAGCAGCCGCTCGAGGCGCCGCAGCTGGATGTCGACGATGCCGGCCAGATCTTGCTTCGTGAGCGACTTGAAGACGATGACGTCGTCGATGCGATTCAGGAACTCCGGGCGGAAGAAGTTCTTGAGCTCGTCCTTGAGCACGTCGCGCAGCGCCTCGCGCCCGTCCTCGGTCTCGAAGAGCTTGGGGTCGGTCTCGAGGATGCGGGCCGAGCCGATGTTCGAGGTCATGATGACGACGGTGTTCGAGAAGTCCGCGGTGCGACCGCGCCCGTCGGTCAGGCGCCCGTCGTCGAGCAGCTGCAGGAGCAGGTTGAACACGTCGGCGTGGGCCTTCTCGACCTCGTCGAAGAGCAGAACGCTGTACGGCCGGCGCCGCGCGGCCTCGGTGAGAAAGCCGCCCTGCTCGCTGTCCGCGTAGCCGGGCGGGGCGCCGATGAGCCGCTGGGCCATGTGGCGCTCCATGAACTCGCTCATGTCGAGCCGCGTCATCGCCTGCTCGTCGTCGAACAGGAACTCGGCCAGGGCCTTGGCGAGCTCCGTCTTGCCGACGCCGCTCGGGCCGAGGAACAGGAACGAGCCGATGGGCTTGCCCGGATCGCGCAGGCCCACGCGCCCGCGGCGCACGGCCTTGGCGATCGCCGTGACGGCCTCGACCTGACCGAGCACGCGCTTGCCGAGCCGCTCCTCCATCTTGAGCAGCTTCTCGGCCTCGCCCTCGAGCATCTTGGCGACCGGGATGCCGGTCCAGTCGTTGACCGTGCGGGCCACGTCGGACTCGGTGAGCTGGGTCGGCTCGGCCGAGGCGCCGGCGCGCTGCGCGGCCTGCTCGGCGCTGTCGAGGCGGCGCTTGATCTCGGGCATGGTGACGTGCTCGAGCTCGCCGAGCTTGGCGAACTCCTTGGCCTGGCGCGCCTCCTCGCGCGATTTGTCCGCGTCCGCGAGCTCCTTGCGGATGGCGCGCACCGCGGCCACGACCCCGCGCCGGCTCTCGAGCTGCGAGCGCATGTCGTTCACGCGCGGCTCGAGCTCGGCCGCCTCGGCCTCGAGCTTCTTGCGCGTCTGGGTGGCGAGCTTGTCCTCGTCGCCGGTGAGGAGCGAGATCTGCGCCTTCAGCGACTCGAGCCGGCGCATCGCCGCGTCCATCTCGGCCGGCACGCCGTCCACCTCGACGCGCTTGCGCGCCGCGGTCTCGTCCATGAGGTCCACGGCGCCGTCGGGCAGGGCGCGGTCGGGCACGTAGCGCTTGGCGAGCGTGACGGCGGCGCGGATCGCGCCCTCGCCGATCTGCACGCGGTGGTGGCGCTCGTAGCGACTGCCGATGCCGCGCAGGATCTCCTGCGCCAGCTCGATGCTCGGCGGTTCGATGGTGAGCTGCGAGAAGCGCCGCGCGATGGCGTTGTCCTTCTCGTTGATCTTCTGCAGACCGTCGGGCGTGGTCGTGGCGAGGACGCGCACGTCGCCGCGGGTGAGCAGCGGCTTCAGCATGTCGGCCACGCCGGCGCCCGTCGCGCCCTGCGCGAAGAGCGAGTGGAGCTCGTCCACGACGAGGATGCACTCGCCGGCGGCACCGCTGCTGCCCGGTGCCGCGAGGGCGTCGAGCACGCTCTTGAAGCGCTGCTCGACGTCGCGCCGCAGGCTCGCACCGGCGACGAGCGCGCCGGTGTTGAGCTCGACCAGGCGCGCGTCGGCGAGGTTGCTCGGCACGTCGCCCGCTGCGATGCGCATCGCCAGGCCGCGCACCATCGTCGTCTTGCCGACGCCCGGCTCGCCGATGAGCAGCGGGTGGTTCTTGTAGCGGCGCTCGAGGATCTGCAGCAGGCGCCGCACCTCGGCGTCGCGGCCGATGACCGGGTCGAAGCCGTCGGCGCGCGCCTCGGCCACGAGGTCGTGGATGAACTCGCTGCCGCCCGCGGCCCCGGCCGCGCCGGTGCCGGTGCCGCCCCCGCCGCCCGTCGTGCCGGTCGCTGGGCGCAGCGCCGCCGCCCCCTTCGGCGCCGCGTCGAGCGCCGCCAGGTGGTCGCGGAAGCCGCCCGGCCCGAGGCCGTAGTTCGACAGGATCTCCCCGACGGGCCCGCGGATCTCCTGGGCGAGCGCGTGCAGGAGCTGCGCGACCCCGACCGTGTCGGCCTTGTCGCGCTTGGCCTCGCGCTCGGCACGCTCGAGCAGATCGAGCATGCGCTGGCTCACGTACGCGACGCCGCTGCTCGCCTTCGGCAGGCGCTTGAGCTGGTTCTCGCACAGCTCGAGCACCTCGGACGGCTCGGCGCGGGCGCTCTTGAAGACGGCCGCGACGCCGAGGTGCCGATCGACGGCGCGCGCCAGCAGGTGCAGGGGCGTGACCTCCGCGTGCTGCCGCTCGTCGGCCAGCTGCTGCGCCCCGGCCACGACGAGCTTCGCGTCGGCCGTGTATCGTTCGAGTCGGAGAACCCCTTGCGCTTCGCCCGCCATGGGCGAGGTTGATACGTTGACCCCCGGGCCGCGGCAAGCTCGCCCGAGGCGAGAGTGGTCGCAGCTCGGCGCGTCCTGGGCCCCAACCCCAACTCGCACTGCGGCGCGGGCGGGCGGTATCTCGCGGACCAGGGCTGCGGCGCGGGCGGGCGGTGTCTCACGGGCCAGGGTTCCCTCGCCCGCGTCCTCGCGCTCGACATCGGGGCCCGCCCCAACCCCAACTCGCACTGCGGCGCGGGCGGGCGGTATCTCGCGGACCAGGGCTGCGGCGGAGGCAATTGCGGAGGGCGGTGTGCGTGGTGATATTGGGCTCCATGAATCGCGCCAAGGTCGTCGTGTACACGACCGGGTACTGCCCGTACTGCGTCGCCGCCAAGCGGCTCCTCCAGTCGCGGAGCGTGCCCTTCGACGAGGTCGACTGCGACGATCGGCCCGATCTGCGCACCTGGCTGAAGCAGGCGACGCGCCAGCACACCGTGCCGCAGATCTTCATCAACGGCGAGTCCGTCGGCGGCTTCACGGAGCTCGCCGCCTTGCAGAAGAGCGGCGCCCTCGACGAGAAGCTCGCCGCCGAGCCACCGGCCGGGGCCGAGCCGCTGCCGGCGTAGCGGGCCAAGCGCGCCCGCGCCGGCGACTCAGCCGCGCCAGAGAGCGCCGAGCTCGAGCTCGACCGCGTCGAAGCGCGGCACGACCCGGCCGCCACCGCGCGCCGCGGCCCCGCTTGGTCGACAAGCCCGGGCGAGGCCCGTAAGCTCGGGCTCGTGAGTGGGCGGGCGCCACGAAACGAGACGCCGACGCGTCAGTATGGTGCCGGGGACATGG
>JADLAB010000706.1 GCA_020848455.1 Polyangiaceae bacterium | reverse complement strand
GCGCACCATCTGCGCGCCCATGTTCTCGAAGCGGTCCTCGAGCTCGATCTCCTTGGCGACGGTGACGCCGTCCTTGGTGATCGTCGGCGAGCCGAAGCTCTTCTCGATGACGACGTTGCGGCCCTTCGGGCCGAGGGTGACCTTCACCGTGTCGGCGAGGGCGTTGATGCCCGCGAGGATGTGCGTGCGGGCGTTCTCGTGGAACATGATCTCTTTGGCAGCCATGGTCGTTCTCGCTTCTCTAAGGTCGTTGGGTTGCGCCCGTCACTTCTCGATGATGCCGAGGATGTCGTCCTCGCGCAGGATGAGGTGCTCCTCGCCGTCGAGCTTCACCTCGGTGCCCGAGTACTTGCCGAACAGGACGCGGTCGCCCTTCTTGACCTCGAGCTTGCGCACCGTGCCGTCCTCGAGGATCTTGCCGTTGCCGACCGCGAGGACGGTGCCCTCGATGGGCTTCTCCTTCGCCGTGTCGGGGATGAAGAGCCCACCCTTGGTCTTTTGCTCTTCTTCGACGCGCTTGACGATCACGCGGTCGTGCAGGGGTCGGATTTGCATGGTTCCCTCTCCAAACGTTCGTGGCTGGCGCGAGCGAGGCGAGCTGGCGTGCCTGCCGGACGGCTCCGGCGCAGACCCGTGCGGGTTCTCGTCGGGTCTGGCAAGCTCGTCGAGCTAGCGGCGCCGACTCGGTCGCTCGTGCTTGGTTTCTTCTTGACCGGACTCACCTGAACGGTGCGCGTCCGGCCGACATCTCGCCGCAGGTACCCACATATGCGCCGGATATCACCCGGCATTTTGTTAGCACTCACGGAACGAGAGTGCTGACCAACGGCGTGGGGCAAAATAGCCGGGGTCGCCCCGGTGTCAAGGGCGCTTTGTCCGATTCTTTCGCGGCACTGGCACTGTCTGGCAGGGAGTGCTCGGCCTGGGCCCGAGGTCGCCCGGTGCGCAGCCCCGGTTAAGTGGCCGAAAAGTGGGCGATACGCTACGGAACTGGCATGCGCGTCGCCTGGGCGATGGGCGGGACGACGGAGTGGACAGCCGGAGGTGGGAGCCGGGCGAAGGGGCTGCGCCGCGCGCCGCACCGGAGCCGCGGCGCCCGGCGAACCGTGGCGCCCATGCCCGCTCGGCCGACGACGCGCCCTCGTGGGAGGCCCGCATGAGCAGCATCGCCATTTCCCCAGACCTCGGCAGCTTCTTCGAGGAGGTCGTCACCCGGGCGCTGCGCGACGAGCGTGTCGAGGCCACCGACGCCGCCTGCCACTACCTCGTGGGCGTGCTGGCCGACTACGCCCACCCCGAGCGGGGTGCCGAGGCGGCGTTCCAGAGGCCGCTCACCTTCCTGCTGCAGGACGCGCTGGCGGCGACCGGCGCGGAGCGCTTCCGGCGCCTGCGCGCCCTCGGCGACGGGGTGCTCTACGCGCTCGGGTTCTTCGAGCCGAGCGTGACGCGGCACGGCGCCGGCAGGGGCTATGCCCTCAGCGTCGGCTCCGCGGCCTACAACCACGCCTCGGCGATGCTGCGCGTCGGCCACGGCGCCGCCGCCACCGACGTGCTCGGCGAGCTGGCGAGCAAGTACGAGCGCTTCGTGGGCGTGGTGTCGGCCGTCGCGGACGCCGTGCTCGCGAACGAGCGCCGCAGCTGCCCGGCGGGCATCGTGTCGCTCTACACCCGCTGGCTCGAGACCGGCTCGCCGCGTCTCGCCGAGGAGCTCGCGGGGCTCGGGGTCGTGCCGCTGCGGACGCCCGGGGGCACGAACTGATGGTGCCTGCCCGGCACGGCTGGCTCGAGCTCGACGGGGCCATGAGCCTGCCGGCCCAGGTGCAGCGCAAGCTCACCGGCTACTACGCGCTCGAGGCCCAGCCCGAGGTCGACGCGTTCGTCTCGTCGCGCGCGGACGTCACCCGCGAGCGCGTGCTCGTACGGGCCAGCGAAGAGGGCGTCGAGATCGCGGTCGAGCTGCCGCCGATGGGCGACGACACCCACGTCGATCTCGACGCCGTGTGCCAGATCGTCGAGGGGGTGAGCCACTTCGTGCTGCTCGCGGACCGAGCGCGGCGCGAGCTGCCGACGACCGAGCTCGAGCTCGAGCTGCAGGCCGAGCTCGACAAGTTCCTGCTGCTCGCCGTGGCGCGCGAGCGCCCCCTCGAGCCCTGGCAGGCGCGCGCCCTGCACGAGCGCCTGTTCGGGCACGCGCGCTTCCTGCACCCGGCCGGCACGGTGCGCGGCGATCGCTACCGCACCGCCCACGCGCTGGCCGAGCGCTTCACGGCGGCCCTGGCGCGGCGCTACCTCGCGACGCGCCGCCACCGCGAGCTCTGCGCGACCCTGCGGCGCTTCTACCACGCGAGCCCGAACGACAAGCTCGCGCTCGCCCGCGCCGCGTGAGCCGGCGCGGCGCCGCTCGGCCTCACACCATGCCGTGCTCGCGGTAGTAGCGCACCGAGCGGGCCACCGACTCGGCGAGCGGCGTCACGGGCATGCCGAGCTCGCGCCGGGCCTTCTGGCAGTCGAAGAAGCAGCGGCGCATCATGTACTCGGCGCTCTTCAGGGTGGCGCGCGGCTCCTTGTGGCTCACGTGGTCGCTCCAGAGCTCGAAGCCGAGGGCGAGCCCCTTGCTCACGAGGGCGGGCATGCGCAGGCGCGGCACGGGCAGACCGGCCGTCTCGCACACGAGCTTCACGAACTCGCCGAACGACACGTTGTGGTTGCCGAGGATGTAGCGCTCGCCGACCCGTCCCCGCGTCTCGGCCGCGACGTGCGCCTTGGCCACGTCCGCGACGTCGACCGCGCAGAAGCCGCCCGGGGCGATGGCGGGCAGGTGCCCGCGCAGCAGCGACAGGATGATCTGGCCGGTCGGCGTCGGGGCGGTGTCGCGCGCGCCGAAGGGGAACGCCGGGTTGACGATGACGATCGGCAGGCCCGCCTCGGCGAAGCGCACGGCGATGCGCTCGGAGAGGTGCTTCGTGAGGATGTACTCGTTGGCGACGTCGTGGAGGTTGAAGGTGACGCTCTCGTCGCTCGGCTCGCCGTCGTCGCGCAGGCCGACGGCGGCGATCGACGAGGTGTAGACGATGCGCGGCACGCGGGCGCGCTCGGCGGCGAGCAGGCTCGTCGTCGTGCCCTCGAGGTTCACCCGGTAAATGACGCTCGGGTCGGGCAACCACACCTTGTAGATCGCGGCGAGGTGGTAGTAGGCGCCCGCGCCCGCGAGGGCGGCCGTCATGCCGCGGAGGTCGCAGACGTCGACCGTGACGCGCTCGACGTCGAGGCCGTCGAGGTTCCGGGTGTCGGCCCCGGGCTCGCACAGCGCTCGCACCTCGCGGCCGGCGGCGAGGAGCTCGCGCACCACCGTCGAGCCGATGAAGCCCGTCGCACCACTGACTGCCGCGAGGTTCGTCATGTCCTCGCGTTAGCGACCCCGACGCGCCGCATCAAGCGGCAGGCGGTGCCGCCTCGCGTGGCCGCGGGGCTCACTTGACCGAGCGGCGGGTCCGTACTCTCATCGCCCCGTGAGCGGATCGCCGAGGGTGCTGGTGGCGGACGACGAGCCGAAGGTGCGCGCGCTCGTGGTCCAGGTGCTGCGTGGGCTCGGTTGCGACGTCCTCGAGGCGGGGGACGGCGACGAGGCCTGGGACCTCTGGGACGAGCATCGCCCGGCGCTGCTCGTCCTCGACGTCATGATGCCGTACGTGACGGGCTGGGAGCTGTGCCGCCGCGTGAAGGAGGCGGCCCACGCGCGGGCCGAGCGCCCGCCGCGCATCCTCATGCTGACCGGCATCGGAGCCGCGCTGAACGCCATGACCTCGCCGCTGTTCCAGGCCGACGACTGGATCGACAAGCCGTTCTCGCTCGGGTTGCTCACGGCGAAGCTTCGGGCGCTCGTCGGCGCGGCCGAGAGCGGTCCCCGCGCTGCGCCCGTCGCGCGGAAGGCGACTGCGAAGAAGGCCGCCGCGAAGAAGGCGACCGCGAAGAAGGCGGCCGCGAAGAAGGCGACCGCGAAGAAGGCCGCCCCGAAGAAGGTGACCGCGAAGAAGGCCGCCCCGAAGAAGGCGATCGCGAAGAAGGCCGCCGCGACGCGCAGGCGGCCCCCGCGGGCGTGAGCCCCGCGACCCGTGCGCCGGTCGGCCGGAGCGCCCGATTTGTGCTTTGCGCGCGGGGATTTGCGCGTATCGTCGGAGCGCTGCGGCGGAACTTTCGCCGCGCGGGGACGTCTAAGTTTGAAAGCGCCCTGCCCGGATGACACGGTTCAGAGCGGCCGAGGCGGCCCCACCCGCCGAGGCTCGGGTGGCGCACCGCAAGCTCGGGGCCCCGTCGAGCGTTCCATGCAGAGCACAACCCGGACCGAGAGCCGGTCCCCCAGGCGCGGATGACCGTCGAACCCAAACTCCACGCCATGCGCCACGCGGCCCGCCGGGCCGAGCTGCGCATGCGGCTCGCGCGGGCGCTCGCCGTCCTGCCGGTGTCGCTCTCGCTCGGGCTCGGAGCTGCCGCCGCCATCCTCGGGGCCCGCAAGCTCTGGCCGGACGACGTCTCGGAGCTCGCCGCCGTGGCCACGCTGATCGGCGCCGGCGCGGTGGCCCTCGTCGTGCCGCTCCTGTCCGCGCTGCGGCGGCTTGCGCCACGGGCGGGCGCGCTCGCGCTCGACCGGCACCACGGCCTGCGGGGTCGCGTCACGAACGCGCTCGAGTTCGCCGACATCGCCCCCGAGGCGCGCCTGCCGCTCATGCGGGCGGCGATCGCCGAGGCGTGCAGCTCGACGCCGAAGCTCGTGCCGCGCGGCGCCGTCCACATCCCGTTCCCGCCGGAGCTCGTCGTGAGCGGCGCCATCGCGGCCGCGGTCGTCGCGCTCGCCCTGCTCGAGGAACGGCGCGAGCCGCCCCCGCCCGAGCCCGCCGTCGTGGTGCTGCCGAAGCAGAGCCCGCTCGACATGCCCAAGGACGATCTCGCCCTGTTCCGCGAGGAGCTCGACGAGCTGAAGAAGCAGAACGACGCCCCGGAGCTCCAGGCCGCGATCGCCGACTTCAATCAGCTGCTCGAGGACATCGCGCGCAAGAACCTGAACCGCGAGGAGGCCTTCCGCGCACTCGACGACATCGACCGCGAGCTCGGCAAGGCCTCCGAAGAGAAGAAGAAGGCGCTCGAGGAGGCCCTGAAGCAGACGGCCAAGGAGCTGAAGGAGAGCGAGGCCGCCAAGCCCCTCTCGCAGGCGCTCGAGAAGAAGGACCTGAAGAAGGCGAGCGAGGAGCTGAAGAAGCTCGCCAAGGATCTGCGCAACAAGCAGAAGCCGCCGAGCAAGGCGGAGCTCGAGCGGCTGCAGAAGGCGCTCGAGAAGGCCGCCAAGAACAAGGAGGAGGCCCTCGAGAAGCTCGAGCAAGAGCGCGCCGAGCTCCAGAAGCGCATCGCGGAGCTCGAGGAGCAGCAGGAAGAGGACATCGAGAAGCGCCGCGAGAAGAACTGCGCCCCTTCGAAGGAGGAGCTCGAACAGCAAGAGTCGCTCGCCGCCAAGCGCAGCGAGCTCGAGAAGCTCGACGCCGAGCGGCCCGATCTCGAGCGGCGCACCGAGGTGGACGGCGGCGCCAAGGCGGCGCGGGAGGATCTCGACAAGCTCGACGCGCGGCGCGCGACGCTCGGCAAGGAGATCGCCGCGCTCGACGCCGACCTCGCGAAGCGAAAGCAGGCGCGCGAAGGGCGCTGCAGCCGCGAGGAGCAGGAGCGGGAGGAGGAGCTCGAGAAGAAGAAGCGCTCGCTCGAGCGCCTCGACCGCCAGCGCGAGCGGCTCGAGCAGCAGCGCCGCCAGCTCTCCAAGCTCGACCGCGATCTCGCCAAGGCGGCCGAGGATCTGCTGCGCGACCTCGGGGTCACGCAAGAGGATCTGCAGCGCGCCGCCGAGGAGCTCGAGCGCGCCGCCGAGGACATGAACCGGATGGACCAGGAAGAGCAGCAGAGCGAGCAGCAGAAGGAGGAGCTGCGCAAGCGCCTCGAGGAGCTGCGCGAGCTCATCCGGCAGCAGGGGCAGGGCGGCAAGAAGATGAAGGCGCGCCTGGTGCGCTTCGGCAACCGCGCGCGCGGCGGCACCCCCAAGCCCGGCCAGGGCCAGAAGGGCCAGGAGGGCGAGGGCGAGGGACAGAAGAAGCCCGGCGAGGGGCAGGGCGAGGGCGAGGGCGAGGGCGAAGGCGAAGGGGAGATCGAGATCGGTCTCGGTGCCGGTGGCGTGCCCATCCCGATGCCCGGCGGCCAGGGCGAGGGCGAGGGGCAGGGCGAGGGCGACGGCCAGCCGAACGGCGGCGACCAGCCCGGCGGCGAGGGTACCGAGCCCGGCGGCGGCAAGGAGCCCGGCCACGGCCACGACCCGAACCTCGCGGGCGAGGCGACCCAGCCGAAGGGCAGCACCCTCGACGTGCGCGCCGAGGGCCTCGACAACAAGCAGGGCCCGAGCTTCGCGAAGGTGATCTACTCGGCCGCGGGGCGCGGCTTCACCGGCCGGCCCTACGCCAAGGTGTTCCGCGAGTACCAGAACCGCATCGAGGAGCAGATCGAGCAGGAGAAGATCCCCGACGGCTACCGGTTCTACGTGCGGCGCTACTTCCAGCTCATCCGGCCGCGCGAGTGAGCGCGTGACGAGGCCCCCCACCACGACGGCGCCGCGCGCGCCGATCTCGGGCCCGGCGGCGCGGGGAAACGACTAGGCTCGGCGCGGCGGAGCGAGCGCGGAGGCCGACGACGGCGAGAAGGACATGGCAGGCAAGACGAGCGACAAGACACGCGGACAGGACAAGCCGAGCGCGGACATCGAGGCCGAGGTCGAGCGCTTTCGCCGCGACATCGGCGGCCTGCGTGAGGAGGTCGGCAAGGTCATCGTCGGCGTGAAGGACGTCATCGACGGCGTCATCGTGTGCATGCTCGCCGGCTCGCACGCCCTGCTCGAGGGCGTGCCGGGGCTCGGCAAGACCATGCTGGTGCGCACCATGGCCGACGCGCTCAGCCTGCGCTTCTCGCGCATCCAGTTCACGCCCGACATGATGCCCGCCGACATCATCGGCACGACCGTCATCGAGGAGTCGACCGCCGGGCAGCGGCAGTTCAGCTTCCGCAAGGGTCCGATCTTCGCGAACATCGTGCTCGCCGACGAGGTCAACCGCGCGACCCCCAAGACGCAGAGCGCCCTGCTCGAGGCGATGCAGGAGCACCGCGTCACGGTGTCGAACCACACCTACGTGCTCGACGAGCCCTTCTTCGTGCTCGCCACGCAGAACCCGCTCGAGAGCGAGGGCACCTACCCCTTGCCCGAGGCGCAGCTCGACCGCTTCTTCTTCAAGCTGCACGTGTCGTTCCCGTCGCGCGACGAGATGCACGGCATTCTCGAGCGCACCACGGGCCAGGACATGCCGGTCGCGAAGCCGGTGCTGGAGCAGGCGCGCATCCTCGCCATGCAGAAGCTCGTGCGCGAGGTGCCGGTGGCGCGCCACGTGCAGGACTTCGCCGTGCGCCTCATCCAGGCGACCCACCCCGAGCACGGCGACGCGCCCGGCGAGGTGAAGCGCTTCGTCAAGGTCGGGTCCTCCCCGCGCGGTGCGCAGGCGGTGCTGCTCGCGGCCAAGATCCTCGCCCTCTTCGACGGGCGCTTCGCGCCGGGCGTCGACGACGTGAAGACCTGTGCGCTGCCGGCGCTGCGGCACCGCGTGCTGCTCAACTTCGAGGGCGAGGCCGAGGGCGTGAAGACCGACGACCTCATCGCCAAGATCTTGCAGAGCCTCCCCGAGAGCCAGAAGGGCTGACGCTCGTGGGCGTGCTCGACCTCTTCCGGCGCGCGGCGGCGCCGCTCTCGCGGCGCCTGTCGCCGGCGCAGAAGGAGGAGCTCTTCGACGACGAGTTCCAGCGCAAGCTCGACTACCTCGCGATGGTGAGCAAGCGCGTCTTCACGGGGGCGATCCGCGCCGAGCGCCGCACGAAGCGCACCGGGTCGGGCGTCGAGTTCGCCGACCACCGCGAGTACGCGCCGGGCGACGATTTTCGCTACCTCGATCTGCACGCCTACCAGCGCTTCGACCGGCTGCTCTTGCGCCTGTTCGAGGAAGAGGAAGATCTCAGCATCTACTTCATCGTCGACAACAGCTACTCGATGGGGTTCGGCGGCGGCGCCAAGCTCCGGCAGGCCAAGCGCCTGTGCGCGGCCCTCGCCTACGTCGGGCTCGCGAACCTCGATCGCGTCGCCATCGTGGCGGCCAACGCCGAGATCAGCGGGCGCATGCAGTCGACGCGCGGCAAGGCGCGCATCTTCCGGGTGTTCCGCTTCCTCGAGCGCATCCAGGCCGACGGCCCCACCGACCTCGGCACGGCGCTCCGCACCTTCGTCGCGCAGCACAAGCGCCGCGGGCTCGCGGTCGTGCTGTCGGATCTCTACGACCCGGCCGGCTTCGAGCACGGCATCAACGTGCTCCGCTACAACAAGTTCGAGCCCTTCGTTCTGCACGTCATCGATCGCCGCGACAAGTCGCCGCCCTTGCGCGGCGATCTGCGCCTCTACGACTGCGAGACCGGCGAGGAGCGCGAGGTGACGGTCACCGCCAAGGTGCTCGAGCGCTACGGTGAGGCCTACGAGCACTACCTCGAGGCCGTGCGGCGCTTCTGCGTCTCGCGCCAGGTCTCGTACTTCCCGGCCGACGTCGCGACACCCTTCGACGAGCTCATCCTGCGCGTCTTCCGGCGGGGAGGCTTCCTGCGCTGATGGAGCTCACCGGCGCGCTTCCGGGCCTGCTCCTGCAGGTCGGCCTCGGCGTGGGCGCCGCGGTGGTGCTGCTCTACATCCTCAAGCTGCGCCGCCGGCCCATCGCCGTGCCGTTCTCGCGCCTGTGGGAGGCCGTCCTCAAGGACAAGGAGTCGACGAGCCTCTTCTCGCACCTGAAGCGCTTGCTGTCGCTGCTCCTGCAGCTCGCCTTGCTCGCGCTCTTGCTCCTGGCGCTCGGCGACCCGCGCAAGAAGGTGCAGAAGAGCGAGGGGCGGACCCTCGTCGTGCTCCTCGACGCCTCGGCCAGCATGAAGGCCGTGGACGTCGACGCGGACATGGCGCGCGTGCTCGCGGGCGACGCGAGCGAGGACGAGGTGCGGCGCGAGTGCCAGCCGGGCAGCCCCGAGCTCGAGCGCGCGCGCGAGCTCGGCGTCGACTGCGACTGCCTGTGGATGACGCCCGAGGGCGCCCGCCTCGAGACCGAGTCACCGCGGCTGCGCAGCCGCCTCGACGCGGCCAAGGACGAGGTGCGCGCGCTCGTCGCCGCGGTCGGCGGCGCCGATCGCATGCTGCTCGCGCAGATGGACGCGACCGTCACGCCGAAGAGCACCATGACGAACGACCCGGTCGAGCTCGGCAAGGCGCTCGCCGAGGTGCACGCGGTCGACGTGCGCGCCGATTTCTCCGAGGCGCTGCGCTTCGCGAAGGACGCCCTGCGCGGCCTGCCCAAGGCCGAGATCGTGGTCGTGGGCGACGGCGCGCTCGGCGCCGTCGGGAGCGACGTCGAGCTCGGCGACGTGAAGCTCTCCTTCGTGCCGATCGGCGAGAGCGAGCGCAACGTGGCCATCACGGCCTTCTCGGTGCGGCGCTACCCGCTCGACAAGAGCCGCTACGAGGTGATGCTCGAGGTCGCGAACACCGGCTCGCGCGACGAGGACGTGGAGCTCACGCTGTGCGGCGACGGTCTGCTCGCCGACGTCAAGCACCTGCACCTCGCCGCCGGCGAGAGCCTGTCGCGCTTCTACCCGAACCTGTCCGGCGCGCGCGAGAAGCTCGCCGGCCGCATGCGCCTGCGCGGCGGCTTCGTCGACGCCCTGCCGAGCGACGACCGGGCCTACGCCGTGCTGCCGGAGCGCAAGCGGGCGCGCATCCAGGTGGTCTCGCCGGGCAACATGTACCTCGACGCGGCCCTGCTGCTCGACGAGTACCTCGACGTGACCACCGTGGCGCCGAAGCAGTACCCCGCGGCGGGCGAGTTCGACGTCACCATCTTCGACGGGGTCAACCCGCCCGTCGCCCCGAAGAGCGGCCACCTGTTCTACCTGAACCCGGGCGCCGACAACGTGCCCTTCAAGGTGGACAAGGAGCTCACGAGCGACGCCAAGTACACCGTGGGCTTCGACGAGGTCGACGAGAAGAGCCCGCTCTTGCGGTACCTCTCGCTCGGGGACGTGCACATCGCGCGAGCCCACCCGCTCCTCGGCGAAAAGGACGACAAGGCCGTGGGCAAGAGCTTCCGCGGCGCCCTGCTGCTCCAGGGGCGGCGCCAGGGCCAGAAGTTCGTGGCGCTCGGCTTCGACGTGCGCGAGAGCGATCTGCCGCTCCGCATCGCGTGGCCGCTGTTCGTGCTCAACGTCATCAACGACTTCGTCGAGGAGGACACGGGCTACATCTCGTCGTTCACGACCGGCAGCGTGTGGCACCTGCCTGCGCCCGCCGCGGTCGACACCGCGACCCTGACCTTGCCGGACGGCAGCGAGCGCGTCGTGCCGGTCAAGGACGGGCGCGCGATCTTCCTCGGCGACACCGCGGGTTTCTACGCCCTGGCGAGCGGCGCCGGCAGCGCGGCCGAGTCGAGCCGCTTCGCGGCCAACATCTCGGACCCGGGCGAGAGCCACGTCGCGCCCGCCGCGGAGCTCGTCGTCAAGGGCGTGACGGCGGGCACGCTCGAGCGCTTCACGGTCGGCGTGCAGCCCGAGATCTGGATCTACATCCTGCTCGGCGTGCTCGGGATCTCGGCCATCGAGTGGCTCACCTACCACCGGCGGCTCACCGTATGAGCCGCATGACGAAGCAGCTCCTGTGGCTCCTCGTGTGCCTCGTGCTCACGGCGGGGCTCGCGTGGCTCTACTACCACTTCGTGTGGACCGCGCCCGCCTCCGACTTCGCCTGGCAGGAGGGCGACAAGAAGCGCGAGTTCCTGGCGCCGCGCTTCATCGGCGTCGTGCTCCTCGCGCCGTGGTTCGTGTGGCTGCTCGGCGCCTCGCTCGCCGATCTGCCGTGGCAGCAGCGCGCGCTGTCGGTGCTCCTGCGCATCGCCTTCGTGGTGCTGCTCGGGCTCGGGCTGTCGCGCCTGGTCGAGACGGCGAGCACCGACAAGATCTGCACCGTCTACATGATCGACGTGAGCGACTCGGTGACCGACGAGGGTCTCGAGGACGCGCGCGCCGCGGTGCAGACCGGCTTCGACGGCAAGCGTCCGGACGATCTCGTGCGGGTCGTGACCTTCGCGCGGCGTCCGCGGCTCGTCGAGGCCGCCGAGGGCTCGACGGATCCGCCGCCCATCGAGCGGCACACCGACGAGGCGGGCGCGCGCGGTGAGCTCGGGGCGGGCTCGAACCTGCAGGCGGCGCTCCAGCTCGCCTACGGCCTCTACCCGGCGGGCTACCTGCGGCGCGCCGTGCTCATGTCGGACGGCCTGCAGACCGACGGGGACGTGCTCGCGGAGGCGAGCCGCACCGCGCGCTACGGCATCAAGCTCTACACCCTGCCGTTCACCCGCGGCGTGCCCGCCGAGGTGGCTCTGCGCGGCATGAAGATGCCGAGCAGCGTGAAGATCGGCGAGACCTTCGAGATCCACGCCGACGTCTACGCCAGCCGCGCCACGACGGCGCGCGCCCGGCTCTATCAGGGCGAGGCGCTCAACGCGCTCGACGGCGTGCGCGTGCTCGCGCTGAAGGCGGGCGCGAACGACGTGTCGTTCAAGAGCGTCGTGCACCTCGCGGGCGAGGTGACGTACCGGCTCGAGCTCGACGAGATCCCGGCCGATCGCTTCCTGGAGAACAACCGCTTCGCGAGCACCATCGAGGTGCCGGGCCGGCCCGCCGTGCTCTACGTCGAGGGCAGCCCGCAGCATGCCGGTCCGCTCGCGCGGGCGCTGACGGCGCAGCAGTTCGACGTGGACGTGCGGCCGCCCGCGGGCTTCCCGGCGACGCTGGGCGAGCTCGGTCGCTACGACTTCTTCGTGCTCAGCGACACGCCGAAGGAGGCCGTGAGCGAGGACGGCCAACGCCTGGTCGAGAAGTACGTGCGCGACCTCGGCGGCGGCTTTCTGTTCGCGGGCGGCGAGAACGGCTACCAGCTCGGCGGCTGGCAGAACACGACCATCGCGAAGCTCCTGCCCGTGCACATGCGGAGCGAGGATCGCGAGGAGACGCCCAGCGTCGCGATGGTGCTCGTGCTCGACCGCTCGGGCTCGATGACGGGCCCGCCCATCGAGATGGCCAAGCGCGCGGCCATGGCCACGGTCGAGACCCTGGGCGCGACCGACGTCATCGAGGTCATCGCCTTCGACTCGGCGCCCACGCGCTACGTGAAGTTCCAGCCGGCGCGCAACCAGGCGCGCATCCGCGGCCAGATCGCGCGCATCCAGCCGGGCGGCGGCACCGAGATCCTGCCGGGCCTCGACATGGCCTACAACGATCTGACCGTCACGCCGGCGCGCAAGAAGCACGTCATCCTGCTGACGGACGGCAAGGCGAGCTCGAGCGGCATCCGCGAGATCGTCACGGCCATGATCGCCGAGAGCATCACGGTCACGACCGTGGGCCTCGGCCCCGACGTCGACGAGCCCCTGCTCAAGATGATCGCCGACGTGGGCGGCGGTCGCTACCACCCCGTGCCCGAGGCCCAGAACCTGCCGAAGATCTTCACGAAGGAGACGGAGATGATCGCGCAGGCGGCGGCCGTCGAGGACTGGTTCCCGGTCGCGCAGTCGGGCTACGCGCAGTTCCTGCGCGGCATCGACGTGAACGGCGCCCCGTACCTGCACGGCTACGTGCAGACCAAGATGAAGGAGACGCCCGCGGTCGAGCTGCTCGCGAACCCCGACCGCGGCGAGCCCATCCTCGCACGCTGGCGCGTCGGCACCGGCTGGTCGCTCGCCTGGACGAGCGACGTGAAGACGCGCTGGGCCGTCGAGTGGACCACCTGGCCCGGCTGGGAGAAGTTCTGGGGGCAGCTCGTGCGCGAGCACATGCGCGAGAAGAGCCACCGCGAGCTCGACATGCGGGCCGAGGTCGTCGGCGGCAAGCTCGTCGCCTCCATCGACGCCTTCACGGT
>JADLAB010000705.1 GCA_020848455.1 Polyangiaceae bacterium | reverse complement strand
CCCTGCCCCCGCTCGGCCCGACCCTCGCGGCCCTGCACCTCGATCCGACCCGCGATCTCGCGCGCGCCTACGTGTCGGCGCCCCAGCTCATCGGCAGCGCGGCCGCCGTCCTCGTCCTCGAGCACCGCGTGCCGGAGGCGCGCCTGCGCCAGGCCATCGACGCGCTCATCGCCCTCGGCGGCGACACGGCCGGCTGGGAGCGCCTCGAGGCCCCCAACTCGGCCACTGGCCTCTCCATCGCCCGCGTCCTCGTCGACGGCGAGCCGCGCGCCCTGGCGCCGGTCGCGCCCGACGTGCTCGTGGTCCTGCCCGGGGAGCTCGCCGAAGAGGCCCCGCGCTTCGTCGGCACGGGCGGCGCCCCCGACCCCGTCGGTCCCGAGCTCCTGCTCATCACCCTCCGCGAGCCCAAGCTCGCCCTCGTCGAGACCGGCCTCGCCGCGTTCCCCGACTCGCTCGCGAGCCTGAGCCTCACCGTGACGCTGACCCCGAACGGCGGCGCCGACCTCGCGGTCGACGCCCTCTCGACGACCCCCGAGCAAGCCCTCCTCGACGCCGCCCGCCTGACCAAGCTCGTCGCCGACGAGAGCGCCATCGACCTCGGCCCGGTGCGCTTCACCCTCTTCGACACCCCGACCTTCCACGCCGACGGCTCTCGCCTCCACGCCGACCGCCACCTCACCCCCGCCGAGCTCGCCCTGCTCTGCGGCGTCGCCCGCCAGCTCAGCGCCGGGGGCGCCCTCGCCCCGGAGGCCGTGATGGGCTGGGTCGGCGAGGCGTCGCTCGAGCTCGTCGGGGTGGTGGGGGGGTTGATCGTGGGCAGGTGAGGGGCGCCGCGGCGGGGGCGTCGGGTCTCGTCACGTGCTCGTCAGGGCACGTCAGGGCTCATCCGCGCTCGTCAGGTGCGGCCATTGACACCCCGGTCCCCGGGGCGCCACGATCGCACCCATGGCACCGAAGCCCCTGCCCCGCGGAGCCCTCGTCTTCTCGCTCGCCGTGGGTCTCGGGGGCTTCGTCGCCGCGGGCGCCTGCTCGCTCGACACGCGCGGGACCTTGCTCACCTCCAGCACCGCGAGCAACGGGGCATCGAGCCCGGGTGGTCAGGGCGGTACCGGTAACATCGGGGCAGGCGGCACGGGCACCGGGGGGATCACGAGCCAGGGCGGCACGGGAGGCACCGGGGGCCAGGGCGGCTTCGGTGGCAGCGTGCCCGGCTGGGTCGCGGGCGACCCCGGGGCCGACGGCACGTACACGCTGCCGTCGTGGCTCACCTTCTCGAGCCCGTCGCCCAACAAGACGGTCGAGACGAGCGCGAGCACCCTTCGGAAGGGCCTCGGAGTGAACGCGCCCCGCGCCCGCAACGTCGGGGGCGGGTGGGGCCTGTGCGTCGAGAGCGCCCGCACGAACAACGCTACGTACAGCGAGTCGTGGACCGGGGGCGCCTGGGTCGTGGGCGACATGACGGTCTACGCAGCCCAGCCGGACCCCGCCGGAGGAACGAGCGCGACCCACTTCTTCTCGCCGGCGTCGGCGAACGGGCACTACGGCAACTACCTCGTCGATCCCCAGGGCGCCGCGGCCTCCGTGGCGTCCGCCTGGCTCAAGGGCATCGTGGGCAGTGCCCCGTACGCCACGTTCCGGTACATCGAGGGGCTCCCGGTCACGGCCACGACCTGGACGCGTCTCGTCCAGCGCGCGCCCGCGATTGTCGGCATCGCGGCCGCCGTCGAGACGCGCGCCTTCGGACAGGCGGCCGTCATCACCGGGGATACCATGACGGGTGTCTACGGCCTGCAGGTGGAGCCGAACGCGCTGTACCCGTCCACCTTCATCCCCACCACGACGACTCCGGTCACCCGTGCGGCCGAGCGGCTGTACATCAACGACCCGGCCGCGCTCTTCCCGAACGGCTACTTCTCCGTCGAGGTCGAGGTCGCGCCGCGCTACGCGGAGGCCGAGCTCGCCGCGGGCGCCGAGCACGATCTGCTCTACTTCGCGGCGGACTCGAGGCTGTTCGTGCGACGCAATGCCGGGGGCACCAGCACCGAGATCTGCCTCTCCGTGCACGCCGACGAGATCTGCGTCGGCCCTCTCACCTGGGCCGCCGAGACCGCGCTGACCGTCGCCGCAGACCATGTGCCTGGGGGACGCGTGCTGTCCGTCGCCGGGGCCGATCAGGGAGCCGTCACCCAGAACGCCGCCGCTCTGACGCCGCTCGTGCTCGGGGCGACGGTCGAGGTGCTGGGCAACGGGCTGCCCGGAGCCCAGGAATGCGCGGATCTGCGCCGGCTCAACTACGCTCCGGTCCCGTGAGCCCTCGGCCGGGCGCGCCCGGCGGCCTCGCGGGCTGTGCACACGTTCAGCCCAGGTGGCCAACTTGAACTCGGGGACCCGACCGGGCACCCTAGGCCCTGACCGCAGACTGGGCGGCAGCGAGTGAGACCGACGCGTGGAAACTACTGGGCGAGCCACCTCTGAACGGGCGAGCGAGGCCGCGTCGCGCCGACAGACCGCGACCCTCATCCTGCAGTTGGTGCGCAAGTACTGGCCGACTGCGCTCGCCACGACGATCATCGTCGTGGCCGGCGCAGCCTTCTACACGCTTGGCCAGAAGAAGATCTACGAGGCGGAGGCATCCGTCATCTTCAACCCGAACCCGCCTCGCCCTCTCGGCAGCCGCGTTGAGCAGGTGGTCGACCTCGGTGCGGGCAGCTACTGGAACAACCAAGAGTACTACGAGACCGAGTACCAGATTATCCAGTCGCGGAAGGTCGCGCTCGAGGTCGTGAACGAGCTCGGCCTCCAGAACGACCGTGCCTTCCTCGAGAACACTGCGCCGGGTGAGCAACCGCAAGGGGGCGGAACGGTCTCGCCCGAGGACGCTGCCCAGACCCTACGGGGGCGGTTGCGGGTCGTACCGGTGAAGGACAGTCGCGTCGCGGGGGTGCGCTTGCGCGACGCTGACCCCGAGCGCGCCCAGCGCCTGCTTGCTGCTGTGGTCGATGTGTACGTCGCCCAGAACCTCGACTCGGTCGTCGAATCGACGACCTCTGCGACCGACTGGCTCCGGGGCCAACTCGACAAGCTCAAGACCGACCTGGAGTCGAGCGAGATGGCCCTGCACGACTACAAGAAGGACAAGGACATCCTGTCCGTGGCGTTCAACGATCAGTCGAACATGTTGAGCGCGACGATCCGCCAGATCACGGACGATCTGACGAGGCTCCACAAGGACCGGGAGGAGGAAGCGGCGCGCCTGAGTCAGCTCAACGCAGCGTCGACGGATGACCCGCGCCGCATCGAATCCGGCGAATTCCTCAAGAACCCCCTCCTCAGCAACTGGCGTGGCCAGTACGAGACTGCGCTCGCCGAGCGCTTGGCGCTCCTCGCTGCCGGAAAGGGTGAAGACTACGACACCGTCAGGGCCGCCGACAAGAAGATCGAGAGCGCCAAGGCCGCAATCTTGCGCGAGCTCGAGAACATTCGCGCAGCCGCACGACACGACGTGAGTGCAGTCAACCAGCGCATCGCCGCAGCCGAGCAGCGACTGGCCAAAGCGCGGAAGCAGGCCCACGAGCTCAACCTGCTCGAGATCGAGTACGACCGCCTGCAGAGGCAGAAGGACAACACCGAGAAACTCTACGGGCTGGTGCTCGAACGCACCAAGGAGACCGACCTCGCGCAGCTCCTTCGCTTCAACAACATTCGGGTGCTCGATCGACCGCTCATGCCCGGCGGCCCGGTGCAGCCCCGTGTACCGCTCAACATCGCGGTCGGCCTGTTCGCGGGGCTCTTGCTCGGGGTCGGGGCGGCCTTCCTGCGCGGGCTGCTCGACCGTACCATCAAGGTTCCCGATGACCTCGAGGTGGAGCTCGGCGCGACTTTCCTCGGGCTGTTGCCCGTCGTGGCTCGCGACGGTCACGCCCACGCTGTGACCAGGAAGTCGCGCAGGCGACGGCACGCGGCTGCAACTTCCGGCGTGCCGGAGCTCATGGTGCACGACCAGCCAACGAGTGGCATGGCCGAAGCGGCGCGCGCCATCCGGACGAACCTGATGTTCATGGCTCCCGACCACCCTTACCGGCTCTTGCTGGTCACGAGCGCCGGGCCAGTAGAGGGCAAGACCACAGTCGCCTGCGCGATCGCGGTGGCAATGGCACAGGCAGGTCAGCGCGTCTTGTTGGTCGACTGCGACCTGCGCCGACCCCGCGTCCATCGCGTCTTCGCCGACGCCAACGAGCGCGGGGTCACGACTGTGCTGATGCACGAGGCCCTGGACGAGGCGCTCGTCGAGACTCACGTCCCCAACCTCAGCATACTGACGAGCGGTCCGGTGCCACCGAACCCGGCGGAACTCTTCCACAGCGATCGCTTCAGGCGCCTCCTCGAGGAGCTCAAAGGTCGCTTCGACCGTGTCGTCATCGACAGCCCACCCGTCGTTGCGGTGACTGACGCGACAATCCTGTCGACCCTCGTCGACGGGACGGTGGTCGTGGCCCGGGCCTTCCACACGCGCAAAGAGCTCGCTCGCCACGCTGTGCGCTCGATTCGTGACGTAGACGGAAAAATCGCCGGCACGGTTCTGAATGCCGTCGATTTCTCGCGACTCGAGTACAAGTACTCGTACTACTACTACCAGCGCGACGAGTACTACGGCCAGACCGGGCGCAAGTCACGCGATGCATCACAGAGAGAGCGACATGACGAGACAGCGTCCCCCGATTGACCACCGGCTCGGTTGCGGGGCGAATCGATGACCGACGTCAAGCGCGCGCTGGTGACGGGTATCACCGGCCAGGACGGTTCTTACCTGGCGGAGCTACTCCTGCGGAAGGGCTACGAGGTGCATGGCATCATCCGCCGCGCTAGCTCGTTCAACACGGGACGCATCGAGCACCTGTACCAGGATCCGCACGAGCAGCCGCGGTTGCTGCTGCACTACGGAGACCTCGGCGACGCCTCGAGCACCCAAGGCATCATCGGCGACGTGCGCCCGGACGAGATCTACAACCTCGGTGCGCAGAGCCACGTTGGCGTCTCCTTCCAGACGCCGGAGTTCACCGGCGACGTCACCGGCCTCGGTGCGGTCCGCATCCTCGAAGCGGTGCGGCGCGTCGGTCTGAAGGCGTGTCGCGTCTATCAGGCGAGCTCGAGCGAGCTCTATGGCAAGGTGGTGGAAACGCCGCAGAGCGAGAAGACCCCGTTTCACCCGCGGAGCCCCTACGCCGCCGCGAAGGCCTACGCCTACTACATCGCGCAGAACTACCGCGAGGCCTATGGTCTCTTCGTCGCCAACGGCATCCTCTTCAACCACGAGAGCGAGCGCCGCGGCGAAACCTTCGTCACGCGCAAGATCACGCGCGCCATCGGGCGCATCAAGCACGGCCTCCAAGAGCACGTGTACCTCGGCAACCTCGAGTCGAAGCGCGATTGGGGGCACGCGGCGGACTACGTCGAGGCGATGTGGCTCATCCTCCAGCAGGACCGGCCGGACGATTTCGTCGTCGGAACTGGCGAGACTCATTCCGTGCGGGAGTTTCTCGAGCTCGCGTTCCGCCACGCCGGCCTCGAGTGGGAGAAGTTCGTGCGCATCGACCCGCGCTACTTTCGGCCGGCCGAAGTGGACTTGCTAATCGCCGACCCGACCAAGGCGCGCGAGACGCTCGGCTGGACGGCGAAGGTGAGCTTCCCCGAGCTCGTGCAGCGCATG
>JADLAB010000704.1 GCA_020848455.1 Polyangiaceae bacterium | reverse complement strand
ACGGCTCGCGGGAGCTCCGGGTCGTGTCGCTGAAGGGGGTCGAGCAGATCTCGCGCCCGTACCGCTTCGAGCTGCTCGTGACGGGCCCCGCGATCGACCCGGCCACGCTCGTCGGCGATCTGCTCGGTCGCCGTGCCCACCTGCACATCGCCCGGGGCAGCGACGCGCCCCGCACCGTCCACGGCGTCGTGCGCCGGGTCGAGGCCGAGGGGCACTCGAGCGGCCAGGAGGGCGGGCATCACTATCGCATCCGGCTCGCGCCGCGGCTCCACCTGCTCCGCAAGAACAGGACCTCGCGCATCTTCCAGGCTCTCTCCGTGCGGCAGATCGTCGAGCAGCTCCTCGGGGAGTGGCGCGTGCCGAGCCGCTTCAGCCTCGCGGGCGGCTACGCGCCGCGCGAGTACTGCGTGCAGTATCAGGAGAGCGACCTGCACTTCATCGAGCGCCTGCTCGCCGAGGAGGGGATCTTCTACTGGTTCGAGCATCCGGACACCGAGGACGGCGAGGAGCTCGTCGTCTTCGCCGACACCGCCTCCGCCTGCGGCCCCATCGCGGGCGAGCCGGAGCTCACCTTCCAGGACTCTCTCGGCATGGTCGAGCGCGAGCCCGACGTGCGCCGCTTTCGCAGCGCGGATCGCACCCGTCCCGGCGCGACACTGCTGAAGGAGTTCGACTTCCTGCGGCCCCTGTCCGACCTCCACGCGGGCGCGGGTGCACAGGCCGTCGGTCACGGAGGCGGTGGGGCCCTTTCAGGGGTGGGCATCGGTGGCGCGCCCGGCGTGCCTGGCGTGCCCGACGTGGAGCCGCGCATCGCCGACGCCATCCCCGCGGCCGCTGCCCTTCGCGGCGCGCCCGACGCGCAGGCCCTGGCCGGCGCCGAGCCGACCGGCGGTCCCGGCTCGGGTGCCGGCCTGCCGGACGCCGACGCCATGGTCGGCGAGCTCGTGGGCGGCCTGGCGGGCAACCTGCGCCCGCCGCCCGCCGGCCGGCTCCCTGCCGACGCTTCCGACGACGCGCGCATGCGCATCTACGAGCACCTCGGCGAGCACGAGCGCATCGGCGTCGATCTCGGGCGCGCGGAGCGCCACCTCGAGCAGCACCGCGCGAAGGCGCGCATCGGTGCGGGCGAGAGCCGGTGCCGGCGCCTCTTGCCGGGCTCCTGGCTCGAGCTCCGCCAGGCCGCGCTCGAGTCGCACGACGGGCGCTACACGGTCGTGCGGGTCGAGCACGAGGGCCACGAGCCCGAGATCACGGGTGGCGCCGGCGCGACCGCGAAGCGCGACGTGTACCAGAACCGCTTCTGGTGCGTGCCGGCGGACGTCCCCTGCCGGCCGCGGCGGCCGCGGCGCAGGCTGCAGCAGGTGCTCGAGACGGCCACGGTGGTCGGCCCGGCCGGCCAGGAGATCCATTGCGACGCCCACGGCCGCATCCGCGTCCAGTTCCACTGGGACCTCGAGGGCCGCTTCGACGAGCACAGCTCGTGCTGGATCCGTGCGATGCAGCCGTGGGCGGGCACCGGCTGGGGCTTCCAGTTCCTGCCGCGCGTGGGCATGGAGGTGCTCGTCCTGTTCGTCGGCGGCGACCTCGATCGCCCGATGATCGTCGGCAGCGCGTACAACGCCGCCCACCCGGTCCCCTTCCAGCTGCCGCGCGAGAAGACGAAGAGCGGCATCCGCACGCAGAGCTCGCGCGGTGGCCACGGCTACAACGAGCTCAGCTTCGAGGACCGCAAGGGCCGCGAGAAGGTCTACCTCCGCGCCGAGCGCGATCTCGACGAGGTCGTCGGCCACGACCATTCGACGGGGGTCACCGCCAACCAGACGCTGCGCGTCGGCGCCAACCAGACGACCCACGTCGACGGCGCGCAGTTCGCGGTGGTCGAAGGCAACCGGCTCGACCGCGTGAACGGCGATCGCGTCGAGAGCGTGGGGCGCGATCACCGGCTGTCGGTCGAGGGGAGCGAGATCCGGCGGGTGACGGGCGAGGCGACGAGCGAGGTGCGCGGCGACGGTACGACGACGGTTCAGGGAAACTCGATCACGCACGTGACCGGCGTGCATTCCCTGCGCGTGTGTGGGCCGCACGCCGTGCTCGTGGGCGACAAGGACAGCAGCACGGGCTCGCAGACGACCGTCTGGGGCGACTACCGCGTCGCAGCCAGCACGAGCATCACCCTCGACGGAATCTCGTCGGTCACGTTGAAGTGTGGCCAGAGCTCCGTGCAGCTGCGGGAGGACGAGGTCGTGATCGGCTCGGCGCGGGTCCGCCTCGTGGGCACGGAAGCGGTCACGGCGGAGTGCGGCGGGTCGAGCCTGCGGCTGGACGGCGACGTGGAGCTCATCGGTGGGCAAGCGGCGCTCCACTCGACGGCGGCGTCGGTCGAGCTCGGCACGAACGCGGAGCTGCGCGGGGCAGAGGTGCACCTCGGCGGAAGCGGCGGCGCCTCCGCCGCGGCGAGCTCGGCCGACGACCAGCCGGACACCGTGGCCGTCGACCTCACGCTCCTCGACGAGCTGCGCGAGCCCTACGCGGGCAAGCGCTACCTGCTCGTCGCCGGAGGACGAACCTTCAAGGGCGCCACGGACGCACAGGGGCGCGTGCGCCAGGAGGTGCCCCCGGGCACCGCGTCCGCCAGCCTGACGCTGTGGGTCACGGACGAGGTCCGGCGCGACTACGCGCTCGTCGTGGCCCCGTTCCCCGCGGTCTCCTCGCCGCGGGGCGCGCTCCTGCGCCTCCGGAACCTGGGCTACCACGGGGGCGGCGTTCTGGACGATCTCGGCGACGAGGGGCGCGACGCGCTGCGACGATTCCAGCACGCGAATGGGCTCGACCCCACGGGAGAGCTCGACACGGCCACGCAGAACAAGCTGACGGAGCTGGCCCAGGCCTAGGCGCCCCACGATGTACCGCCAGCCGCGAGCCGCGCTCCTCCGCCTGGCTCGACGTACGGCACGGCCCAGCGCTTCTCCTTCGCATAGCTGACACGAAGCATCGACGGTATCGGAGCCATGGCACTACCTGAAGACACCGACGAGTGGATCGTGAGCCGCGAGAGGCTGAGCGTGCTCGGGCGCACCTTCGACAACCCGCTGAACCTGTTCGAGGGCACGAGCGGTCGCTACGACATCGACACGAACCGGCGCGTGACGGTGGGCACCGGGTATCCCTCGTTCCTCTTCATGGACTGCGGCCTCTGGGGCTACGACGCCTCGGATACGGCCGTGCGCAACTTCGCGATCGTGGCGGGCAATCGGGCATTGCTATGCAACTTCGTCGCCGACGGCCGTGGAGACGACTTCAGCGAGCGGCCCGGCACGGTCGACGATCCCACGCTGCGGGCGCTGTGGCGGGCGCTCGGTGCCGGTCGGCGCATCACGCTGATGAAGGAGGGCGTCCTGTCGATGCAGCCCGATGCCGTGCAGCGCGGAGACATTCCCGGCCGCACGGACCCGACGATCTACGTGTTCATCCCCGACATGCACATGCCGCTGCTCTGCGGGCGGCGCCCGGCCGGCGACGACGGCCCCGCCATGGGGCGCGTCCGGTACTCCGAGCACGGGCCCTCCGCCGT
>JADLAB010000703.1 GCA_020848455.1 Polyangiaceae bacterium | reverse complement strand
GTTAAAATTCGCGACGCGGGAGGCGCTGCGCAGGATCTGCCGCAGCTCGAAAGCGGGCCCATGTCGCGATGTTAGGGGCCGGCGCGCCCGCCCGGCGGCGCACGTCTCGGGCGCGCGGCGAGCGGCTGGGCGGCGCGCCTCTGCGCCGGCGGCGGCCTGGCACGCCGGCTGCAATGCCCCCTTGCGAAGGCGGACGGCGCCACGACGACCGACGACGAGGTTCGCGGTCGCGGCCGAACGCCGAATCCAACGACCCAACCAGGAGGCCACCATGTTCCGTGCACACAAGATCGCCCTCGCGTTCCTCACGTCCCTCAGCCTCGGCGTCCTCGCCGCCCCCGCGCTCGCGGGCGATCCGACCGACGACGACAAGCCCATCGTCGACGACGAGAAGCCGCGCTTTCCGATGAGCGCGGCCGAGTTCCAGAAGCACGTCGAGCAGCGCCTCGAGAAGGCCCTCGCGCGCGGCGAGCGCGTGCTCGAGCGCCGCAACGTGCCGGCCGGGATCGCACAGAAGGTGCGGGCCGTGGCGGCGCAGATCGCCGAGAACGTGCGCGCGGCGACGCGCGAGGCGACGGCCGACGGCAGCGTCACGAAGGAGGAGGCCAAGCACGTGCGCGAGGTCGCGCGCGAGGGCATGAAGGCGGCGCGCGAGCAGGTGAAGCAGTACCTGCCCAAGAAGGGCGAGAAGGGCGAGAAGGGCGACGGCCCGGGCAAGGGCGCGGGCAGGGGCCGCGGCAAGGCCAAGGGTCCGAAGAACGCCGAGTGACCGCGTGAAACTGCCGGTACCGGCATCGGGCTTCGGGAGCGCAGCACGTCGGCCGTCGGGCGGGCGTGCTGCGCGAGCGGGTGCCCGGGCTCCGCGCCGAGGCCCGAACCCTGGAGCCCGAAGCCGCCCTTGACCCGTGCCGCGCCTTCGCCGACGCTCGCGCCGTGAAGAAGACGAAGATCGTGTGCACGCTGGGACCGGCCTCGAGCGACGAGGCGACGCTCGCGGCGCTGATGCGCGCCGGCATGGACGTCGTGCGCCTCAACTTCTCGCACGGCACCCACGACGTCCACCGCGCGACCTGCGCGCGCGCGCGCGCCGTCGCCGAGCGCCTCGGCCATCCGCTCGCCGTGCTGCAGGATCTCCAGGGCCCGAAGATCCGCGTGGGCAAGCTGCCCGGAGGCAGCGTGACGCTCGTCGCCGGCACGACCGTGCGCATCGCGCCCGGCGAGGAGCCGCGCGAGCCCGGCGTCGTACCGACGACCTACCTCGCGCTCGCGCGCGACGTGCACGCGGGCGACAGCGTCCTGCTCGACGACGGCCTGCTTCGCATGCACGTCGAGTCGGTGCAGGGCGACGAGGTGGTGTGCCGGGTGGACGTGGGCGGCGTGCTCAAGGACCGCAAGGGCATCAACCTGCCCGGCGTCGCCGTGAGCGCGCCGTCGCTGTCGGCCAAGGACCTCGACGACATGGCGCTCGGCGTCGAGCTCGGGGTCGATTTTCTGTGCGTGTCCTTCGTGCGCAGCGCGGAGGACGTGCGCCAGGCCAAGGAGCGGCTCGCCGCCCTCGGCGCGACGACGCCGGTCATCGCCAAGATCGAGAAGCCCCAGGCGGTCGCCGCGCTCGAGGCGATCCTGGACGCGGCCGACGGCATCATGGTGGCGCGCGGCGATCTCGGCGTCGAGATGGGGCCCGAGAAGGTGCCGCTCATCCAGAAGCACGCCATCGAGCAGGCGAACCGGCGCGGCAAGCTCGTCATCACGGCCACGCAGATGCTGGAGTCGATGGTGCACAGCACCTTCCCGACACGCGCCGAGGCGAGCGACGTGGCCAACGCCGTGCTCGACAACTCGGACGCGCTGATGCTGTCGGGGGAGACCGCGACGGGCGATCATCCCGAGCTCGCCGTGCGCACGATGACGCGCATCATCGAGGAGATCGAGGCCTCCGAGCGCTACCGCGTGCACAACGATCTGCCGCCGCTCGATCTCTCCGACGTGTCGAACGCCGTCGCCCATGCGGCCGCGGCCGCGGCGCGCTCGATGCCGCAGGTGAGCGCCATCGTGTGCGTGAGCTACCACGGCCGCTCGCCCACGCTGCTCAGCGACTACCGGCCCGAGGTGCCGATCTACGCCCTGCTCGGCGACGGGCGGAACTGCCACCGCATGGCCGCCTTCTGGGGCGTGCAGCCCTTCGCCTTCGAGCGCGCGCACACGACCGAGGAGACCCTGGCGCGCGTCGAGGCGGAGCTCGGCCGGCGCAACCTCGTCAAGCCGGGCGACACCATCATCCTCACCCTGGCCGTGCCGCCAGGCCCCGGGCACCACACCAACACCCTGAAGGTGCACCGCATCGGCGGCTGAGCCGGCCGCTCAGGCCGCGGCGGGGCGCGCGGCGGCCCGCACCGGCACGAGCCGCGGCGCCGCGAGGCGAGTGTGCTCGTCGCGCGCCGCGCGCTCCAGACGGGCGGCGAGCGCGCCGAGCGCCTGGCCGTGCAGGCGGCTCGCCCAGCTCTTGCTCACGCCGAGGTCGCGCGCGGCCACGTCGAACGGCACGCCGTGGCGGTAGTGGTGCACGATGAGCGCGCGCTGCCGCGGGTCGGGGAGCGCCGCGACCTCGGACCACAGCGCCCGGGCCTGCTCGCGCCGCAGGACCGCGTGCTCCGGAGACTCGACCGGCTCGTGCTCCGCGACCGAGCCCAGACCGAGCACGAGGCCAGCCGCGTGCGCCTCGAGCAGGGCGCGCAGCCCGCGGGCCGCTCGCGCGGCGTCGGGCTCGCGCGCCGACCGGGCGAGGCGGCGCTCGCGCATGCGCCGCTGCACGGCGACGGCCGCGGCGCGCGTCACCCGCGCGCGCGCGTGCGTGTCGCGGCGCAGGGCGTCGAGCAGACCCCAGACGATGCGGCGCGCCGCGTAGGCGCGGAAGATCCCACGGCTCGGGTCGTAATCGCGCAGGAGCTCCACGACGACGACGTGCCCGTGGCCGAGCAGCTCGTCGAGGGGCACGCCCGGCACGTCCCCGAGGCGCCGGTAGAGAGCGCGCGCGACGCGCGCCAGGATGTCGAGCGCCTCGCGCAGGCGCGGATCGGCCCCCTGCGCGCACGCAGAGCGCACCGCGTCGGCGCCCCGCCCCACCCTGCGACCCTGCCCCGTACCCAGCCGCCTTGCTTTCATGGATCCACCTGCGTCCGCGTCGTGCGCGGCTGGGCAGGGGCGACCTCCCCCCGGCCTGCCGCGGCGTGTACGACGATGTCGGCACCGCCGCGGAGCGGGTTGCGCGAATTCGAGTCAGGTCCAGCGCCGGGCCACGCCCGACCCACGTCGCACGAAACGGCGCCCCCCGCAGGCGCGCACGTGCGGGCACTCCGCGTGGGATCCGCACTCCGGCTTCTGGGCCTGAACCCTGAAGCCTGAAGCCACGCCACGCTGGAGACGAGTTTCTCCTAGAAGTCGACCCGCAGGCCGGCGTGCGTCGGTGCGAGCGCGAGCTCGACGCGCGGCGCGAGGCCCCCCGTCGTCTCGGCGCTCGGCGCGGTGAGCGCCACGATGAGCCCGGTGGCCGCGAGCACGCCGCCGGCGACGAAGCCCACGGTCGAGACGGTGCCGAGCATGTGGTAGTCGTCGAGCGTAGGCTCGAGCGCCTTGGGGCAGACGCCGTCCTGGCAACCATCCTCGAGCTCGCCGTGCTTGCCGACGGCGAGGCCGCCCGTGATGGCGCCGACGATGAGCGCGGCACCGCCGATGCCGAGCGTCACGAAGCCTCCGATGCGCTGGCCCGCGCCGGGGTCGCCGGTGTCGCCCGGGACGTCCGGCCCGCCGGGCGGCTTCTTGCCGGCCTCGGGATCGATCTGCATCGCGAGCTCCACCTCGCGCACGCCCCCGGCGATGACGCTGAAGGTGGTCTCGGCGTCGAGGTAGCCCTCGGCCGAGGCCTTGACCCCGTGCTCGCCGGGATCGACGGGGCGCTTCACGCCGAGCGCCGCGACCTGGATGGGCTCGCCGTCGAGCGTGACCTTCGGCTTGTCGGGGCCGGTGACGGTGATGGTCGCCCAGGCGATCTTCTGGTCGAGGCCGACGATCTCCTTCTTCGCGTCCTCCTGGGCGCGGACGAAGGGGTCGGGCGCGCCCTTCGGCAGCTTCTCGCGGATGATCTTGTTGTACGCCTCCTGCGCCTGGACGACCTTGCCGAGGCCGAGGCTCGAGCGCGCGAGCCCGAGCAAGAGCGTGGGCGCGTGGAACAGCGACTCGGCGCGCTTGAAGCGATCGTAGGCGACCTCGTAGTTCTTCTGGTCGAGCGCCTTCTGGCCCTCCTCGCCGAGCCTGCGCGCCTGGGCCTTGTCGGCCTCGCTCGGCTCGTCGGGCTGCGCCCGGGCGACGGAGGGCAGCGCCGTCGCGAAGAACGCGGCGACGAGCACGACGAGCAACAGGCGAACGAGCTTCATGGCGTCTCTCCCGCAGAGCGACGCGGCCCGGGCAGGCGCCCCAGCCGCGCTCGCGGCCGAGAGCGTACACCAGCTCGAGCGCGCGGCGCACGCCGGTCGACGCACCCGGATCCGGCGCGTGGCTCTCGCCCCGCATCGGGGGCTCCAGGCTCCCGGCCTGCCCGCGCCGAACGGGGCTCGAGGAGCTCGTCGATCAGAACCCGAGCGTGTCGGGCGGTGGCTTGATCGTCGGGGGCGGCGGCGGTGGGGGCGGCGGCGATGCCACGTCGGTCGACTTGGCGGCGGTCGACGGGGGCACGCGACCGGTCCCGGACGTGCGGGCGCTCGCCGAGGCGCTCTGCGACGCCGAGGGCGCGCCGGGCGCGCTGGAGGAGCTCTCGGGCGCGCTCGACGCGCTCGGCTCGGGCGCCACGGACGCGCTCGCCGACGCTGCCGGCACAGGCGAGGTCGCCGGTGCGGAGGCGGAGCCGGGGGTGTCGGTCGTGGCCGTGGACGCGGCCGCCGCGCTCTCGGACGCGGCGCTCGCTGGCTCGGTCGCCGCCGTGCCCCGCAGGGCGAGGAACGCCGCGAGACCGCCACCGCCGAGGACCACGACCGCGAGCACGGCGACGAGCGGGCCCTTTCCCTTGCTCGAGCGCCGAGGATACGCGGGCGCCTCGAGCCCGCTCATCGACGGCCCGCCGAGGGCTTGCGCGCCCGCCGACAGCTCGGGGCCGCGCGCGCCGGGCGGGCCGGACGCGCCAGACGGCAGCGGGCGCAGCCCGGAGCTCGTCTGATCGAACGGCGTCCCCGACCCGGCGGCCGGAGACGGCGCCGCGTAGCCGGGGGCACCCGGCTGATTGAAGGGCGACTCCGCCCCGTAGGCCGTGCCACCCGGCGCGAAGACCTCCGCCTGGACCGGCTGGGGAGCGTACGGGTACGGCGTACGCCCGGACAGGCCCGCGGCCGCGCCGGGCGCCTGAGCCTGGGGGGCGACCGGATAGCCGGGGTAGCCCGGCGGCGACGCGACCGGCTGCGGCGCCGCACCTGCATGCGCCGCGCCCGGCGCGCCGAACGGCAGCGCGGGCTCGGGCGCGAGGCGCAGATCGCTCGCGGTACCGACGCGTGTCTGGCCGAGCATGGGGGCCGAGCGCTGCGCCATGGCGTCGGGCATCGGCGTCGCACCATAAGTGGGCTGGCTCACGCCGAGGGCCAGGCCGAGCGCGTCGGAGAACTCTCGCGCCGTCTGGAAGCGGCGGTCGGGATCGCGCTGCATCGCGCGCTCGAACCAGCGGTCGAACCCCTCGGGCAGCCCGCGCGCCACGTGGCTCGGCACGGGGATCGGCCAGGTCATGATCTTCATGAGCAGGTCGCCGAGCGCCTCCGAGCGGAACGGCAGCTCGCCGGTGAGGCAGCGGAAGGTCACGACCGCGAGCGACCACAGGTCGGCCCGCCCGTCGACGCTCTTGACGCCCTGGGCCTGCTCGGGGCTCATGTAGAAGGGCGTCCCGAGCAGAGCGCCCGTGCGCGTGCTCGAGCCGTTGATCTCGAGCCCCTTGTGCTTCGCGATGCCGAAGTCGAGCACCTTGGCGATCTCGCGGTCCTCGTCGCGACAGATGAAGACGTTGTCGGGCTTGAGGTCGCGGTGGACGATCCCCGCGCCGTGCGCCTTCGCGAGCGCGCGCGCCACGCCGGAGATCACCCGGTAGGTCTCCACCGGCGACATGCGCCCGAGGCGCTTCAAGCGGTCGCTCAGGGGCTCACCGACCAGGTGCTCCATCGCGATGTACGGCAGCCCGTCTTCGCTGATGCCGTAGTCGAGGATCTGGACGACGTTCTCGCTGCGCAGCTGCGCCGAGGCCTTGGCCTCGCGCTCGAAGCGGGCGCGGGCCTCGGGGCGATCCGCCGCCTCGTCATGGATGAACTTGATGGCGCAGGTAGTGTCGAGCGACACGTGCTGCGCGAGCCACACCGCCCCCATGCCGCCCTCGCCGAGCGGACGGACGAGGCGGTACCTGCCCGCAACGATGGCCCCTTCGTGGAGATCCACGGTTCTCTAGGAGGTATCACGCGCATCCAGCGCCGTCCACT
>JADLAB010000702.1 GCA_020848455.1 Polyangiaceae bacterium | reverse complement strand
CTGACGCAGCCGCCGAGAAACTCGTAGGTCCGGTCGTCGAGGCGCGTCTGGCACTCCTCTTCGTCGGCCGTGCGCACCGTGCGATCGCACGAGTCCTTCGCCACCGGACCGAGCCCCTGCGAGGGGCAAGTAGCGCAAATTTCGGCCAGATCACCGCACGGGTCGGCGCTCCCGCAGCCGCCCAGCACCAGTCCCACCAGCACCCACCAGGGCCCACGTCCTCGCATGGCGGCGAGCATACCGCACCTCGCCAACGCCTCGCCAGCCGCGCCGACGTCGACCGGGCGCAACAAGCTCCAGGCTCCAGGCTCCAGGCTTCGAGAGGGAGAGCCGGAGGCCAGAGGGACGCGCTCCGGCTTCTGGGCCTGAAGCCTGGAGACCGAAGCCTGTAGCCACCCTCAGTGGAGCGGGAGGCCACAGGGATCCGCGCTCCGGCTTCTGGGCCTGAAGGCTGGAGACCGAGGCCTGAAGCCACGTCACGCTGGAGCCGAGCCTTCTCGCCCGGAGCCCCCTTGGTCGGCATTGCGATCCGGGCCGGAGCGGGGCTAACTTGGGCCCGATGGCACGAACTCCGAAGTCCCAGGCGGCATCCCCCCGGCTCTCGTGCGGCGTCGTCCGGTCGGGCGTCGCCCTGTTGGTGGCTTCGGGCGCGCTCGTCGCGGGCGCGGGCGTCGCAGCGGCGGCGAATCCGGGACCGGACGCGCTCCCCATCACGGTCGTGACGGTGAAGACCGAGGACGCCTTCGACCAGGCCGAGGCCCTGACCCAGTCGCTCCGCAAGGTGGTGCGCGATGCCGACGGCTGGTCGCTCGGCGAGGGCGACTACTCGCTCGAGTACCTGACCGTGAAGATGAAGTGCGCCGAGCCGATCGACGCGGCCTGCGAGACGCGCATCGCCGACGTCATCAAGGCCGATCGGTTCATCTGGACCGTGGTCAAGCTCGACGGCACGAACGTCGTCGGCGAGGTGCACATGTTCGTGCGCGGCAAGGGCACCAACAAGGCGGAGCTCAAGTACAGCGCGAACCTCACCGAGCCGCAGGACGACGCCCTGCTGCGCGTCGCGCGCGATGCGCTCGCCACGGTCACGGGCGGCGCCCCCAAGGGCGCGGTCCGCATCAAGGCCGGCGGCATCGCCGGCCAGGTCTTCATCGACGGCGAGGCGGTCGGCGCGTTGCCCGCCGAGGGCGCCGAGTTCCAGCTCGAGAGCGGCAAGCCGCACCGCATCGTCGTCAAGGCGCCGGGCAAGAGCGACGCCGAGACCACCACCACGGTGAAGCCCTCCGCCACGGAGGAGGTCAACATCACGCTGGTGGACGCACCGACCGACACCTCGGTCGACGGCCGCATGGTCGGCGGGTTCGTGAGCATCGGCCTCGGCGTGGCGGCCGGCGCGATCGGCCTCTGGGCGGCGCTCGACGTGAACAGCATCCGCAACGATCCCGACTTCGACGCCTACCGCGCCAACTTCCCCCCGAACCTCAACGCCTGCGATCAGGCCAAGGACGGCGTGAAGTCGCCGGGCCTCGGCGCGATCGATCCGGAGCGCATCGCCGACATGTGCGATCGCGCGGGCAGCCGCGAGATCATCCAGGCGGTGACCTTCCCGGTCGCCGCGGTGGCCATCGGCGTGGGCGCCTACCTGCTCGGGACGAGCAACCTCGCCGGTGGCGATTCGGAGAGCACGGCGCGCGTCACGGTGGTGCCGCTGCTCGGGCCGGACACCCAGGCGGTCGCGCTCGTGGGCACGTACTGAGCGGCCTTGCGCGTCATCTCGGGCACGCTGCGGGGGCGGCGTCTGCGCACGCCCCGCGGTCAGGGCACGCGGCCCACGCCCGATCGGGTGCGCGAGGCGCTGTTCTCGGTGCTCGGCTCGGTCGCCGACGCGCGCGTGCTCGACCTCTACGCCGGCACGGGTGCGCTCGGCATCGAGGCGCTGTCGCGGGGCGCGGCCAGCGCGGGCTTCGTCGAGCGTGCCCGGCCGGCGCTCGAGGCCCTCGGCGCCAACCTCGTCGAGCTCGGGCTCGAGCCCGTGGCGACCGTCTGGTCCGGCTCGGTGGCCCAGGTCGGCGCCGCCCTGTCGGAGCACGGGCCCTACGACCTCGTGCTCGCCGACCCGCCCTACGACGCGGTCGCGAGTGGCGAGGCCGTGCGCGCGCTCGAGCGGCTGTTCGCGACGCCCGGCGTGCTCGCGCCGCACGCACGCCTCGTGCTCGAGCACGCCGCGCGCGACGCCACGCCCGGCTTCGGTGGGTTCGGTGCGCCCGACGTCCGCAGGTATGGCGACACCGCGCTCGCGTTCTACGAGCGGCTCGAGCACGGCTCCGGCTGACGGAGCGGGCCCAGCGCGCGGGTTCGTCGGCGACGTTCTTCGCAAGGCGCCGGTTGCCCTGTACACTCGCCGCTCTCGCGGCCGCAGAGCGGCGCGAGCCCCCGCAATCGCCCACGCGCCTCGTCGGCAACCGGCAGCACCCGTGTCCCCCAAGCCCCGCGATTCCCAGCCCCCGTCGTCCGTCCCGCCTCCGTCGTCGCGCATTCCCGGCCGGTCGGCGAGCAACGCGCCCTACTTGATCGGGATCGTCGCGCTCGCAGGGGCGACGGTCGCGCTCGTCTCGTACTGGCGTTGCTCCAAGACCGAGACGGCGCCCGAGACGCCGGCGACGGCGCCGAGCTCGAAGGCCCCGCCGCCGTCCTTCCTCGACCGTTCGCCGCCGGCACCTCCCACCGAGGACGAGCTCGCGGACGCCGGCCCCTCCCCGTCGGCGTCGGCGTCCGCGTCGGCGTCCGCGTCGGCCACGGCGAAGGCGTCCGCCGCGCCCGGGGGCCCCGTCACGGGCGGCGGCGTGTGCGGATCCTGCGGCTCCGGAGAGAACAACGCGACCCTCGCAGGAGCGGTGCGCTCGCAGGCCGGGCTCGCGCGCGGCTGCTACCAGAAGGCGCTGCGCGACGACGCGGCGCCCACCGGGACCCTCACCGTGGCCGTGTCCGTCGGCGCCGACGGCAGCGTGTGCGGCACGAGCATCGTCAGCGACACCGTGGGCTCGAGCGCCATCGCGAGCTGCGTGCTCGGCAAGTTCCAGGGCCGCACCTACCCGAGGCCGACGAGCGGGTGCGTGGTTCTGCAGGTTCCCATCGCCTTCGCCGCGAAGTAAGCTACGGGCAGCATGAGAGTCGCTTTCAAGGTTCTGGGTGCCGTGGCGCTCGGCCTCGCAGCCGGCGTCGCTTACAGCGCATGCAGCCTGGGCGAGGGCTTCGTGCCCGTGTGCGATCCCAACGCCGCGCCCGATCAGAAGCAAGCCTGCCTGCAGGTCGCGACGTGCGATCCGGGCAACGGCGGGGTCAAGGCCGAGGTGCCCTGTTGCCAGGAGGTCGCGCGCCAGGAGTTCGGATTCTGCGCGGGCAACGACGTCTCGTACGACCAGTACCAGACCGAGTGCAGCGGCGCGGGAGGCGGCCACGCCGCGTGTGACCTCGGCTCGGTTCCGAGCGCCTGCGGTCGGGCCGCGTACATGTACGCGAGCTGCATGGCGGGCGGGCTCTTGATCGACGGCGGCACGGGTGGCTCGGGGGCCACCGGCGGCAGCGGCGGCTTCGGCGGCACGGGTGGTGCGGGTGGTGCAGGTGGTCAGACGGGAGGCGCGGGTGGCATCTAGCAGGCGGATCGCGACGGCCGGCCTCGTCGCTCTCGTCGTGGCCGCGGCCGCGGCCGCGTGCTCCCGGCACCGCGTCAACGGACAGCCCTGCATGCGCAACAGCGACTGCGCGAGCGAGATCTGCCTGGCGAGCTTGTGCCAGGCGCCGCCCGTGTACGGCACGACCACGAGCTACCCCACGATCTCGAGCGGCGGCAGCGCGGGCCAGGGTGGCACCGGTGGGCAGACGGGCGGCACCGGCGGCACGCCGACGGGCGGCGCGGGCGGCGTCGGCGGTGGCGGCGGCGCGCCGGGCGGCGGCGGGACCGGGGGTTGACCGAGGGCGACGTCGAGCCCGGCGCACGCCCGGCCCCGGGCGGCGTCCTCTTGACGGTCGCCTACGACGGCGGCGGCTACGCGGGCTACGCGCCGCAGCCCGGCCAGGCCACGATTGCCGGCACGCTCCTCGCGGCGGTGCAGAGCATCGATCCGGCCGTGACCGAGGTGCGCGGCGCGAGCCGCACCGACGCAGGCGTCCACGCGCGCGGTCAGCGGGTCGCGTTCGACACCCGCTGCGATCTCGGTCCGCGAGCCTGGGCGCTCGCGCTGGCGCGCGCGCTGCCCGCGACCATCGCCGTGCGCGCCGCGAGCCTCGTGCCGGCCGGGCTCCACCCGCGCTTCGCCGCGCGGCGCAAGCACTACCGCTACCTCGTGCTCGCGAGCCCCGTGCGCGACCCGCACTGGGAGGGGCGCGCCTGGCGCCTGGCGGGTCTCGCGTCGGGGCGCGCCCTCGGCCTCATGCAGCGCGAGCTCGCCGCGGCCGTCGGGACGCACGCTTTCGGGGCCTTCCGCTCGTCCGCCGACACGCGCGCCGGCGTGGAGCGCACCATCGACCTCGCGCTCGTGAGGCCCGTCGCGGACGGGCACGGCGGAGGCGCGCTCCGCGCGGGTCAGGGCGATCGCCACGCGACGCTCGTCGCGATCGACATCGTCGGAACGGCGTTTCTGCACCGCATGGTCCGGATCCTGGTCGGCACGGCCGTCGACGTGGCGCGCGACCGGCTGGCGCGCGGCGCGATCACGCGGGCCCTCGCCTCCGGGGACCGCCGCGACGCCGGGGTGACCGCACCGGCTCACGGACTCTACCTCGAGTCGATCGAGCTCGCGCTCGCCGGCGCCGACAGCTGGCCCTGACGCGCCAGGGTGCCTAGAACGCGTCCTTGGCGCGGCGCAGCGCCGCGAGGGTGGCGACGGGCGACCCGGTGCCCATGCGCGCGGCGAGCGCCGGCTCCCCGCAGCGCAGGAACGGGTTCGTCGCGAGCTCGTCGGCGATCGTCGAAGGCACGGTCGGTACGCCGGCGCGCGCCCGCGCCTCGGCCCAGGCGAGCCTCGCCGCGACCGGCGCGCTGTCGGGCTCGACGCTCGCCGCGAAGAGCAGGTTCTTCACGGTGTACTCGTGACCGCAGTAGATCCGCGTCGCCGGCGGCAGGCGGGCGAGCACGTCGCAGAGCGAGTGGTACAAGAGCTCCGGCGTGCCCTCGAACAGGCGCCCGCAGCCACCGACGAACAGGGTGTCCCCGGTGAAGAGCGCGTCGCCGACGTGGTAGGCCACGGCCCCGAGGGTGTGGCCCGGCACGTGGTGAGGCGTCACCTCGAGCCCCGCGACCGAGAATGCCGCGCCGTCGTCGACCGCGTGCGTCTGTCCCGGCACGCGGCCGAGATCGCTGCGGTGGGCGTACACCGGCACCCCCGGGTGGCGCGCGCACAGGGCCTCGATCCCACCCACGTGGTCGGCGTGGTGATGCGTCGCCAGGATCGCACCGAGCGCGAGGCCGAGGCTGGAAAGGCGCAACTGGACCGGTCCGAGATCCGATGGATCTACGACGAGGGCACGATCGTGCCCCGCCGCCCGGACGACGTACGCGTAGTTGTCCTTCAGGCACCCCACCTCGAAAACCTCCACCCTCACCGCCATGCACCTCTCCGTCGCCCCTGCCGGGGCGGGCACTCGCCCGGGCGCCCCGCGGCCGTCCCCGCAGCGGCCCGTCGCCACGGTCGCACCGGGCATTGTCCGGTGCCGTGGCCTGCGGCACAATGATCCTGCGCCGCCTCGTCGCGCCGCAGCCCGCGGCGCCCCCGCGGCCTCCCCCTGAGGACCGTCCACCCCATGGCCCACCCCCTGCGCGCCGACCCGTTCGTCGCCGCGGAAATCGAAGCGGCACTCCGGCCCTACCTCGGCGTCTTGCCTCAGGCGGAGCTCGAGTGGATGCGCGACCAGCTCGCCGACACGCTCGCCGAGGAGCCGGCTGCCAAGGCGCTGCTCGCCGCCGCACACCCCCGCCCGGAGGTGGACGAGAGCGGCGAGCGGGTGCGCTCTCGGGGCCTGCGCGCCCTGGCCGAGGAGGCGGCGGCGCAAGACAAGCGCCGCCGCTGATCCGCTCCCGGAGGCGCGGCGCCAGTCCGTCGGTGCTTCGGCCTGCGGGCGTCGGGCTTCGGGCCGAGAAGCCGGCCTGCGCCCGAAGAGCGCGAGGCGCGGCCGAGGTGCGCTCACACCTCGCGCCGGAGCCTGCGTCCGAGGGTCTCGATGGCCTGGGCGTGGAGCCGGCTCGCCCGGCTCTTGCTGACGCCGAGGTCCGCGGCGATGACGTCGAAGCGCTCCTCGCCGAAGTAGTGGCGCTCGACCAGCGCGCGCTCGCGCTCCGGCAGCTCCGCGACCGAGGCGCGAATCCGGGCCGCCAGGGTGTCGCGCGTGAGCTTGTCCTCCGGGTTGTCGGCCGGGTCGGCCGGCTCGCCTCCGCTCGCGCTGAGCGCGGTGGCGAGGGCGCTCGCCTGCGACGCGAGCAGGCCCCGCAGCCGGGCGCGGAACTCCTCCTGGGAGGGCAGGCTCATCGGGTCGGAGCCCGTGCCCGCCGGTGACGCGCCGGCGTCCGCCTCCTCGCGCGCCGCCAGCAGCCGGGAGGCGGTCTCGAGCGCCAGCGCCCGGGCCTTGATGGCGCGCACGTGCGTCAGGCGCCGGAGCTCGTCGAGCACCGCCCACTCGAGGTGCCGGACCACGTACGGCACGAGCGGCGCGCGCTCGGGGTCGTGGCGTCGCACGACCTCGACGAGCGCCGCGCGCGCCAGGCTCGTGAGCTCGTCCTCGTCCGCGTACGGCGCGAGGCGCCGGCACAGCTTGCCGACCACGATCGGCACGATCGGCAGCGTCTCGCGGATGCGGCGCTCGTCCTCGAGCCGGGCGGGCGCGGCGGCCGGCGGATGGCCGGCGTCGACAGCGCCCCGACCTGCGGAGCCTTCCGTGGTTCGACCCGTCCGTCGGCGCCCCATTCAGTCGCTCACGAAGAGCCCGACTTCTACCAGCTGCGAGGCACCCCGTGCACCGAAAAACGCTGCGCCGCCGGGCCTTCAGCGGGGCGTGAGGTCCTTGAAGCGGCCGGCATCCGGCGCGGCGAGCTTCTCCTCCGGCGTCACCGGCTCGGCCGCGATGACGCGGTAGTCGCGCTGGCGGAACTGCTGGCGCTGCACGCGGATCTTCGTCATCTCGACCGTCATCAGGCCCTTGCCGCGCCGCGTGGCCCAGAGATCGGAGGCGTGCTGGAAGTCGTTGGCCATCTCCTTGAAGGCGGTGAAGACGATCTCGTCGCCCATGGGTGGCGGGAAGAAGTTCACCTCCATCACCTTGAGGATGCGGATGCCGCCCGTCTTCTCGGTCGCCGCGACCACGGCGCCCTCGACGAGATCCTGGCCCTCGGGGTCGGACGTGGCGGGCGGCGGCGGGCCCACGCCGGCTCCGTCGTTGCGGCAGGCGGCGAGGGCCAGCCCGGCGGCGAGCACGAGACTCCAGCTGTGCGGGCGCATGCCGAATGGATAGCCAGGCCCGATCCCCGCGGCAAGCCGAGGCACCACGACCCTCGGGGGCGGTGGGCGGGCAGGGGGCCCCGTGCTACGCACCGGCCGCCACGGAACCAGCGTGGGCTCGGAGGTCACATGCGACTCGAAGACTGCAAGTTCATCGTCACCGGCGCGGCGCAGGGCATGGGGCGGCACTTCGCGCTCCGCATCGCGGAGGCGGGCGGACAGGTGGCAGCGGGCGACGTGCTCGAGGCGGGGCTCGGCGCGCTCGCCGAGGAGGCGCGAGCCCTGCGTGGCAAGATCCACGTGCGGAAGCTCGACGTGTCGAGCGAGGGCGAGGTCGCGAGCTTCGTCGCCTTCGCGCACGAGGCCATGGGCGGGCTCAACGGCCTCATCAACAACGCGGGCATCCTGCGCGACGGCCTGCTCGTGAAGAAGGACCGCACGAGCGGCGAGATCGTCACCCTGACCCGCGCCCAGTGGCAGGCGGTCATCGACGTCAACCTCACCGGCGCGACGCTCGTCGTGCGCGACACGGTGGCCAAGATGGCGTCGACCGGCAGCCGGGGCGTCGTCGTCAACATGAGCTCCATCGCCCGTCACGGCAACCGCGGCCAGTCGAACTACTCCGCCGCGAAGGCCGCGCTCGCTGCGAACACGAAGACGTGGTCCCACGAGTTCGCACCGTTCGGCATCCGCGTCGGCGCCGTGGCACCGGGCATGGTCAGGACGCCGATGACCGACGGCATGAACGACAAGGCGCGCGAGGCGCTCGTCAAGATGATCCCCGTCGGCCGCATCGGCGAGCCCGAGGACATCTGGGTCGCGGTGAAGGTCGTCATCGAGTGCGACTACTTCAACGGCCGCACCATCGACGTCGACGGCGGTCTGTCGATGTGACGGGCGGCGCGCGCCGGCGCAGCCGCCGCGCTTGACGCGCCCAAGTTGATAACTATAATCAACTTCACCATGATCGTCTGCCTGTGCCGCGGCGTGAGCGACCGCGACGTGGAGCGCGCCATCGCTGCCGGCGCGCGGAGTCTCGAGGCGGTGCGCGCCGCCACCGGCGCGGGGGCCTGCTGCGGCGCCTGCCACCCGGCGATCGCGGAGCTCGTGGGCGCGGCCGCCCGGCGCGAGGCCTGCGCGAGCGCCGCGCCCGCCGCGCGGCGCTCGTTGCCGGTGCTCGCGCCCGCGCGCGTCGCGGACGCGGAGCCCGGCTCGGTGCGCGCCGCCTAGGCCGTCGCGGCGGCTCTGCCGTTTGCGCGTGGCGGTCGCGGGGAATTGGACTAGCTTTCGGGCGATGAAAGGCGATCCGCAAATCCTCGCGCTCCTCAACGACGTGCTCGCCGGCGAGCTCGTGGCCATCAGCCAGTACTTCCTGCACGGCAAGATGCGGGCGAACTGGGGCTACGGATACCTCGCGCAGCACGCGCGTGCCGAGTCGATCGACGAGATGAAGCACGCCGACAAGCTCATCGACCGGATCCTCTTCCTCGACGGCCTGCCGAACCTGCAGCGCCTCGACAAGCTCAACATCGGCGAGAACGTGCGCGAGCAGTTCCAGTCCGATCTCGCCCTCGAGATGCTGGCGGTCAAGCGCCTCAACGCGGGCCTCGAGCTGTGCCGACAGAAGGGCGACGGCGCGAGCGAGGAGCTCCTGCGCGAGATCCTGGTCTCGGAGGAGGTGCACGTCGACTGGCTCGAGACGCAGCTCGGCCTGATGGACAAGCTCGGCGAGGCGCTGGACCTCGCACAGCAGCTGCGCGCGTAGACGCGCGGCACCGCTCCGGAGCTCGAGCGCGAGGCCCGCCGACGTGGAAAAGATCCTGGTCGTCGACGATCAGCGCAACATGCGCACCACGCTGGCGATCATGCTGCGTGCGGCGGGCTACAAGGTCGTCGAGGCCAGCGACGGCAAGCAGGGCATCGAGCTCGGCGCGAGCGGCGACTTCGACCTGGTCATCACCGATCTGCGCATGGGCGGCTCGAGCGGCATCGACGTCCTGCGAAGCGTGAAGAACGCGCCCGGCGTCACCGAGGTCATCGTGATGACCGCCTACGGCACCATCGAGAGCGCCGTCGAGGCGATGCGCCTCGGGGCGCACGACTACATCCAGAAGCCCTTCACCGAGCAGGAGCTGCTGCTGAAGGTGGAGCGCGCGCTCGACAAGCGGCGGCTCACCGGGCAGGTGCAGCTGCTCGCCCACGAGTTCAAGGAGCGTTACAAGTTCGAGAACATCATCGGCCGCTCCGAGGCGATCCGGAGCCTGCTCGGGCGCATCTTGCGCGTGGCGCCGACCGACGCGACGGTGCTCATCACCGGCGAGAGCGGCACCGGCAAGGAGCTCGTCGCCAAGGCGATCCACGCCAACAGCAAGCGCGCCAACGCGCCCTTCGTGCCGGTCAACTGCGCGGCCATCGCCGAGACGCTGCTCGAGAGCGAGCTGTTCGGCCACGCGCGCGGCGCCTTCACCGGCGCCGTGGCCGCGCGCAAGGGCCTCTTCGAGGAGGCGGACGGCGGCACCTTCTTCTTCGACGAGATCGCCGAGACGACGCTGGCTTTCCAGGCGAAGCTCCTGCGCACCCTCGAGGAGAAGGAGATCCGCCGCGTGGGCGAGAACTCGCCCATCCACGTGGACGTGCGCGTGTGCGCCGCCACCAACCGCGATCTGCGCGTGGAGGTCGCGGGCAAGCGCTTCCGCGAAGACCTCTACTACCGTCTGAACGTGGTGCGCTTCGTGCTGCCGCCGCTGCGCGAGCGGCGCGAGGACGTCCCGCTCCTGTTCCAGTTCTTCCTCGACAAGTACAACCGGAAGCACGGCAAGGCGGCGCGGCCCGCCGAGGGCGTCGTGGAGTGGCTCGGGCAGCTCGATTTCCCCGGCAACGTGCGCGAGCTCGAGAACCTGGTGGAGCAGGCCGTGGCGCTGTCCGGTGGCGAGCTCATCGGCATCGACGACATGCAGCCCGTCGACCGCCCGTCCGGCACACCCGGCATGCGCGACTCGGCCGACGGCATGACCCTCGCCGCGGTGGTCGAGTCGGCCGAGCGCGCGGCGATCGAGGCCGCCCTGGCGCGCGCCAACAACAACCGCGAGAAGGCCGCGGACACGCTCGGCATCAGCGCCACGACCCTGTGGCGCAAGATGACCCGGCTCGGCATCAAGGAAGGACCCGCGCAGAGCTGACCGCGCCCTGCGCCGCCCGCAGAGCGCGTGTCGCCCCGGGGTGCCATGCGGACCGCCGAGCTCAGCTACGAGCTGCCTCACGAGCTCATCGCGCGCTACCCCGCCGCCGAGCGCGACGCGGCGCGCCTGCTCGTGGTCGAGCCCGAGCGGCTCCACCACGAGCGCTTCGCCGCGCTCGAGACGTGGCTGCCCGAGGGCGCGCTCGTCGTGGTGAACGACACGCGCGTCGTGCCGGCGCGGCTGCTCGGCAAGAAGGAGACGGGCGGGCGCGCGGAGCTCCTGCTCGTACGCTGCGAGGGGCAGGGGGAGCTGCGCGACGGGTCGCTCGTGCGCCCCTGCGAGCTGTGGCGCGCGCTCGCGCGCGGCGCCGGGCGGGTGGGGGGCGACATGTGGTTCGGGACGGCGCTCGGGGCGCGCCTGCTCGGGCGCGCCGACGACGAGGGCCTGTGCCGGGTGGCGCTCTTCGCGCGCGACCCCGGGCTCGCGGCGCAGGCGGGCGCTCCGGACGCGCTCCGCACCGTCGCGGCGCTGCGCGACGCGGAGGGTCACATGCCGCTGCCGCCCTACCTCGGCCGCGGCGACGAGCCCGTCGACCGCGAGCGCTACCAGACGGTCTTCGGGCGCGTGCCCGGTGCGGTGGCCGCGCCGACCGCGGGCCTGCACTTCACCGAGGCGTTGTGCGCGCGGCTCCTCGCGCGCGGGATCGAGCTCGCGCGCCTGACGCTGCACGTCGGGCCCGGCACCTTCCGGCCGGTGAGCGTCGCCGACCTCGACGCCCACCCGATGCACGCCGAGCCGTTCGCGGTGCCCGAGGAGACGGCCCGGGCGGTCGCCCGCGCGCGGGCCCGCGGGGCCGAGGTCGTGGCGGTGGGCACGACCGTGGTGCGCGCGCTCGAGAGCGCCGCCGACCCGGAGCGGCCCGGCCACGTGTGCGCCGGCAGCGGCGAGACGAAGCTGTTGATCCAGCCCGGGCACCGCTTCACGGTGGTCGACGGCTTGGTGACGAACTTCCACCTTCCGGGCTCGACCCTGCTCGCACTCGTGTACGCCTTCGCGGGCGTGGAGCGCGTGCGCGCGGCGTATCGCGTCGCGGTGGCCGAGCGCTACCGCTTCTTCTCCTACGGCGACGCCATGTACCTCCGCGCCCGCGCGCCCGCGAGCGGCACCGGGAGCGCGACGCCGTGAGGGGCACGACCGAGGGCTTCGGCTTTCGCGAGCTCGCGCGCGACGGAGAGGCGCGCGTCGGCCTGCTCACCACGCCGCACGGCGAGCTCGAGACCCCGGTGTTCATGCCGGTCGGCACCCAGGGCAGCGTGAAGAGCCTCGGCCCCGAGGAGGTCGCGGCGACCGGCGCGCGCGTGGTGCTCGGCAACACCTACCACCTGATGCTGCGCCCCGGCGCCGAGCTCGTCGCGCGCTTCGGGGGCCTGCACGGCTTCATGAAGTGGCCGCATGCCGTGCTCACGGACTCGGGTGGCTTCCAGGCGTTCTCGCTCGCGCACAACTGCCGCGTGAGCGAGGACGGCTTCGAGTTCCGCTCGCACCTCGACGGCAGCCGCGCGGTGCTCTCGCCCGAGAGCGCGATGCACGTCCAGAGCCAGCTCGGCTCCGACATCGCCATGCAGCTCGACGTGTGCCCGCCCGGCGACGCCCCGCAGAGCGAGGTCGAGCTCGCGTGCCGCCGCACGAGCGCCTGGGCGCGCCGCTGCCTGGCGGCCAAGGCTCCGTGGCAGGCTGCGTTCGGCATCGTGCAGGGCGGCAGCGACCTTGCGCTGCGGCGCTCGCACCTCGACGACATCGCGAGCCTGCCCTTCGACGGCGTCGCGCTCGGCGGCTTCTCGGTGGGCGAGCCCATCGAGATCATGCACGCCCGCCTCGCCGAGCTCGCGCCGCACCTCGACCGCGAGCGCCCCCGCTATCTCATGGGCGTGGGCACGCCGGCCGATCTGCTGCGCGGCGTGGCCGCCGGGATCGACATGTTCGACTGCGTGCTGCCGACCCGCAACGCGCGCAACGGCCAGGCGCTCACGCGTCACGGTCGCATCGTCGTGAAGCAGGCGCGCTACAAGGACGATCCCTTGCCCCTCGACCCCGAGTGCGACTGCCCGACGTGCGCGGCGGGCTACGCGCGCGGCTACCTGCGCCACCTCTTTCTGGCGCAGGAGATCCTGGTCATGCGGCTGCTCACCGTGCACAACCTGCACCTCTACGGGACGCTCATGCGCGAGGCGCGGGCGGCCATCCGCGAGGGTCGCTACGCGCGCTACGTCGCGGCGGCGCTCGCGGGGCTCGCGGCCGAGCCGACCGGCTGAGGCG
>JADLAB010000701.1 GCA_020848455.1 Polyangiaceae bacterium | reverse complement strand
GAGGAAGCTCTGAATGGCTGCGTCGTGGGCTCTCATGCCGCTCCTTCGCACCGCCGGGCGCGGGCGCGGCCGAGCATAGCGCACGGCGCGCCGCAGCATCGAGCGCCCCGGCATGCCGGGTTCGAGGTATGTTGCGACCCGTGGTGCCGGACGGTCCGGAGCCAGAGCGCTCGGAGGACGTGCCTTCCGAGTCGACCGCGGCGTGCGAGCTCGACCGCTTGCGTGCGCGCGTGCGCGACCTCGAGGCGCGCTCGGCCTCGCTCCGCACGCTGTTCGACAACCTGCCCATCGGCCTCTTCTCGATGGAGGATCCGGCGCGCGGCACCATCGACGAGGCGAACCCCGCCCTGGCGCGCATGCTGGGCCTGCCGTCGCGCGAGGCCGTGCTCCGTCTGAACGCCTCGGCGACCTACGCCGACCCGAAGGAGCGGCAGGAGACCTTCGCGCGCTTCCTCGCCGACCCGGAGTTCCGCCGCACCGGCGTGTGCAAGTTCGAGACGGTGCGCCTGCGACAGGACACCGGCCGGCCCTTCCCGGTCATCATCACCGTCTACGCGACCTTCGACGCCGAGGGGCGCATCGTGCGCTTCGACTGCGCCATGGAGGACCTCACCGAGCGCCAGCGTGCCGAGCGGAGCTTCGCGGCGAGCGAGGAGCGCTTCCGCGGGCTCTTCGAGAGCGCGGTCGTGGGCGTGGCGCTCACCGACATGAACGGCCGCTTCACCCGCGCCAACCCGGCGTTCTGCCGCATGCTCGAGCGCCCGGAGGCCGAGCTCGTGGGCCGGCACTGCGACGAGCTGCTCGCCGAGGGCGAGGCGCCGCTGCTCGGACCGACGCCCGGTCCCGGCGGCGCCCTGCAGATCGCGGCGATCGCGCGCGCGTTCGCCGCCCGCGACCGCGGCAAGGTGTGGGGCTACGCGGCCGTGAGCTGGCTCGCGGACGCCGAGGGGCGCCCCTTCCAGGCGGCGGTCATCGTGCAGGACATCACGGCGCACAAGCGGCTCGAGGACGAGCTGGTGCGCGTGCAGAAGCTCGAGTCGCTCGCCGTCCTCGCCGGCGGCATCGCGCACGACTTCAACAACTTCCTGGCGGCGATCCTCGGCAACGTGAGCCTGGCGCTGCTGCGCCCCGACCAGGCGAACGAGGAGTACCTGGTGGCGACGCGCGACGCCGCGCTGCGCGCGCGCGAGGTGACCCAGCAGCTCTTGACCTTCGCGCGCGGCGGCGACCCGGTCAAGCAGGCGGCTTCGCTGCTCGAGCTCGCGCGCGAGGCGGCGGCGTTCTGCCTGCGGGGGACCGGCATCGCCGTCGACTTCGCGGCGTCCGAGCCGGCGCCGCTCGCCGAGGTGGATCCGGGACAGCTCGCCCAGGTGTTCCACAACCTGTTCATCAACGCGCGCGAGGCCCTGCCGGGCGGCGGGCGCGTCGAGGTGCGGGTCGACGAGGTCGAGATCGCGCTCGGCGACCCGCGACCGCTCCACGCCGGGCACTACGTGCGGGTCGCGGTGCGCGATGGCGGCGAGGGCATCCCGGCGGAGCACCTCGACCGCATCTTCGAGCCGTACTTCACGACCAAGCAGCGGGGCAGCGGACTCGGGCTCGCCTCGGTGTACGCCATCGTCAAGCGCCACGGCGGCCACGTCGAGGCCCGCTCGGAGCCGGGCGTCGGGGCGACCTTCACCGTCTACCTACCCGCCACCGCGACCGCGGCACCCGAGCGGGTGGAGGTCGCCACCGACGCGCCCTCGGCCCGCCGTTCGGGGCGCATCCTGGCGATGGATGACGAGCCGGCCGTCCGCCAGGTGCTCCACGCCATGCTCACGGAGGCAGGCTACGAGGTAGAGCTCGTGAGCGACGGCGCGCGGGCGCTCGGTGCCTGGCAGGTGGCCCGGGCGCTCGGTCGGCCCTTCGCGCTCGTGATCCTCGATCTGACCGTCCGGGAAGGCCTCGGGGGCGAGGCCACGATGCGGCGGCTGCGCGAGCTCGACCCCGGCGTCCGCGCGATCGTGTCGAGCGGCTATGCCGAGAACCCCGTCCTGGCGACCCACGCCGCGCACGGCTTCGCGGCCAGGGTCGTCAAGCCCTACACGTACGCGCAGTTGCTCGCCGCGATCGACGAGGCGCTGCACCCGCCCCCGCCGCGGGCGGCCGGGGGCACGGCGCCCTAGGCGCGCGACCGCCCGGTCTTTTTCTGAGCCGTGACGCGGCGACAGGGCCACAATACTCTACGGGACGCAGGATGGGGATGACGAGGAGACACGGATGAAGCCGAGAATCGCCTATGTGGCCGTGATCGCGATCGCGGGTGCCTTCGTCGTGGCCAACTGCTCGAGTGACGATTCGAATCAGGACGGCACCGGCGCGAGCGGCACCGGCGCGGCCGGCACGGGTGGCAACGGCACCGGCGGCAACGGCACGGGCGGCAACACGGGCGGCAACGGCACCGGCGGCAACACGGGCGGCACCGGCACCGGCGGCACCGGCACCGGCGGGCAGGGCCCCTGCATCGTCACCCAGTGTACGAACCAGGTGTACGCATGCGGTGACTGCACCGACAACGACGGCGACGGTCTCATCGACTGGGCGGATCCGGACTGCCTCGGCCCCTGCTCGAACAACGAGGAGGGCTTCGACCTCCTCATCCCGGGCGGCTCCAACACCTGCCAGCTCGACTGCTACTACGACTCGAACAGCGGCAGCGGCAACGACAGCTGCTACTGGGATCACCGCTGCGACCCGCTCGAGCCCTCGCTCGTCAACGACGGCTGCACCTGCAATCCCGACGG
>JADLAB010000700.1 GCA_020848455.1 Polyangiaceae bacterium | reverse complement strand
TCGATTGGTTGTCCTGGACCCACGGCGTTCTCTTCGTCGTCAGCGCCGGCAACCACATGCACGACGTGGACACCGGCAAGCCGTGGTCGGAATTGCAGGCGCTCGGGCAGCAGGACCTCACGACCGTCATCCTGCAGTCGGTTGTCGCTGACACGCGGAACCGCCGTGCGCTCTCCCCAGCCGAGGCGATGAACGCGCTCACGGTCGGCGCGCTGCACGACGATGACGACACCGCCGTGCCGACAGCGACGCGTCTCGATCCGGTCCCTGCAGGCTATCCCAGCCCCCTCAGCGCACATGGTCTGGGCTACCGCCGATCGATCAAGCCCGACCTGCTGTTGCCGGGCGGGCGCCTTCAGTTCGACCGCCCTGTGCTGAATCAAGAGACGCGGCTTCGCGCCGTGCGGGTTGCGGCGTCGCCTGGCGTGCAGGTCGCTGCACCGGGCGCAGTTGCCGGCGACCTCACGCACACAGCGAAGAGTCGAGGCACGAGCAACGCGGCGGCGCTCTTGAGTCGTGTAGGCGCCTTCTTGGCGCCGGTGATCTCGGACCTTCGGCAGGGTGATGGCGCAGCGGCTCTTGCCGATGTGCCCGATGGCGTCCTGCTCAAAACGGTCCTCGCCCACGGCGCTCGTTGGGGCGAGCTTGGGAAGGCGCTGCACGGTCACTTCGAGTCCATCGAGAACGCGGACAAGAGGACGGAGCAGGTAACGCGTCTACTTGGATTCGGCCGCCTTGAGATCGACGACGTCAGCGACTGCTCGCCGACGCGCGTGACGGGTGTTGGCGGTGGAACTCTTGCAGCGGAAGGGGGCGCAGAGCATCGATTCCCGCTGCCCCCCTCGCTGAGCGGTAAACGTGGTTGGCGACGACTCACGGTGACGCTCGCCTGGTTCACGCCCGTCAACCCGCTGAGCCACAAGTGGCGCAAGGCGCAACTCTGGTTCGAGACGCCAAAGTCGAAGTTGAAGGTGAGCCGCGTGGGGCCCGACTGGCAGAGCGCGCAGCGGGGAACGCTGCAACACGACACGTTCGAAGGCGAGTCGGCAGCCGCGTTCGTCGACGGCGAAGACATCGTCGTTCGCGTGAGCTGTCGCGAGGACGCGCCCGGTCTTGAAGGGGCGGTGCCCTACGCGGTCGCGGTGACCCTTGAGGTCGCCGACGCCATCGGCGTCGACATCTACACCGAGGTTCGCGACCGAGTGCGGCAGCGTCTGCAGGTTCAGGCAGGCAGCACGCCGTGACTCCGGGAGCCCGCGCGTGCTCCGAGGGGTCGGCCGCTCCGTTCCGCGCGCCACCTGCCAACAGGCGCGCCCCCCGTGGCCAGCTAAACGTCAACGGCCCCGTCCCAGAAGAACGGGCCTCGCTGTTGGACGCTCTCGGTTCCTCTCTCCCGCGGGCCAGAAGAGAGGCGCTAACGGCGTCCAGAACGCCATCGACGGGCCCTCGCGCGTGCCCGCGGCGCTCGCTGCGCGAACGCTGTCCACGCGCGCGTCGTGCTCGCCGAGCGTCGAAGGTCGCCGGAAACGTGAGGGAGAAACGCAACGGCCCCGGAGATTTCTCTCCGAGGTCGCTGGCGAGCAGGGGGTCGAGGTCGTGGCAGCGCGCAGAGCCTTCGAGCGGCTCGAGCATCCTCCGGGCCAGCCGCAGCGCCACGAGCCGGCGGACGGTGGGGGCGAGCGGCCGCGTGCCCAAGAACGCCGGGAGCCTCGACCGCGGTTGCGCCGGCGAGGGTACCACGCCGCGGACCCGCCGAGAGACCGCGCGCCGCCAGTCCGAGACGCCGGTAAGCCGCCCCGACCCTTGCGGACCGCCCCCAAACTTCGCGGACGGCGGCGCGCCTTGCCAATCCTTGGATTCCACGAGAGTTTTCGCCGGAGGCGAAAACCTCGCCGCGGCGCCTCCCGGCGGCGCTCCGGGCGCCGGGGCGCTCGCTGGCGCTCACCGAAGCCTCCGACGCGCTGCGTCGGCCGTTCTCCCCGGGGACACGGGCCCTTGGGCGGCGCCCCGAGACGCCGCCCCGGCGGACCGGAAGCTCGCCGCGGCTCCGCGTGGGCTCGACGCGGCCGACGAAGCCTCCCGGCCGGCCCGCGAAAGTTCCGACCCGTCCGGCAAGCGAGGCGGCGCCGATGCGGTTTCGCGCACTTAGCGCGACCGTCGCCGCCTCGCTGCGGGCCGAGGGTGTCACGCAGGGGTCCCGGGGCCGGGTGTCCCGGGCGCACCGGGGGTCACGGGCGGCTCCGTCACGACGTCGGTCTCGCCCCTCTCGCGCCGCTTGGCGAGGCCGAGCCGGATGAGCGACGCGCGGCCGAGCTTCGCGAGGCGTGCCTGCGCGCTCCAGTCGCTGAGCCACTGGTAGAGCTCGAGGAGGATCTGCACGCGCTGCTCGTCGGAGACGAGCGGGGTCGGAACAGCGGTCGCCTTCGTCGCCTTGACGAGGCCGCGCAGGCGCGTCAGCTCCGCCTTCGTGTAGCCGCGCTTGCCGAGCAGGGCGAGCGCCGCGAGATCGGCCTCGTGCGTCTCGGCGCGGCCGACGCCGCTCTCGAGCGCGTCGAGGCGGTCGAGCAGCGTCTCGACGCCGAGCACGGCCTGCGAACCCTCGGCCGGCTGTAGATTCTCGAAAAGGAAGGCGCTCTGCGGCCCGAAGCCGCGCTCGAGGCACATCCGGATGGCCTCGAAGTTGGGGTTGTCCCAGTTGTCGATCTCGAGGACGGCGTCGCGCACGACCTTGTCGAGCTCCAACTGCCCGTTCGGCATCTGCCCGAGCTGCTGCAGGCGCGACCACGCGTACGCGTGCTCCTCTGCGTCGAACCCCTTCTGCGCGAGCGCGACCCGAGCCGCCAGACTCTCCGCGTACCCCATGACGAACTTGAACGCCCGGGCCGGGACCTCGTCGAGGGTCTGACGGCTGGGAACAGTCATCGCTGGCATGCACCACCTTCCTTCCGCTGGGGGGGCGCCCTGCCGCCCCCGGTTGGTGGAATATCGCCGGGCGGGACGCGAACTCGCAAGCGAAATGCTGCCGCTGTAATGCGGCGTAATATGTGACGCGGTGGCACCTTTCGCGCACCTCTTACTGGTGCAGCTCGCATGAAAAGCCCGCGCCGTGCGGCCAGAAGCGCGTTGGTATCGTAGGGCGCTAGCGCGGCAGCATCCCGATGACCCGCCGCCGCTCCGCCTGGAGCACCTCGATCGCACGCCCGAGGCCGACCTCGGCCGCGACGGCGAGGAGGAGCCCGGCGGCGCCGCTGCCCGCGCCGCTCGGGGCCAAGGCGCGACGGGCCTCTCGCTCCTGCTTGCGGGAGCGGGCGAGGGAGCGGATCGTGTA
>JADLAB010000699.1 GCA_020848455.1 Polyangiaceae bacterium | reverse complement strand
TTCCGGCAGAACCACTTCTCGGACTACGCCGGCTACGACCTCGACGGCGACGGCGTCGGCGACGTGCCCTTCCAGCAGAAGCGCCTGGCGCGCGATCTCACCGTCGCCCACCCGCCGGTGCGCCTGCTCGAGGGCACCCTGGCGATGAGCCTCGTGGAGGCGATCGCACAGGCCGCGCCGGCCATGGCGAGCGAGCTGTTGCTCGAGGATCGCGCGCCCGCGACGAGCGCCTGGAGCACCCTGTGATCCGCGTCGAGCGCATCAGCAAGACCTTCGGCCGCGTGCGCGCACTCGCCGACGTGAGCCTCGAGGTCGGGCGCGGCGAGCGCGTCGCCTTCGTCGGCTCGAACGGCTCGGGCAAGACGACGCTCCTGCGCGCGATGCTCGGCCTGGTGCGGGTCGAGGGGCGCGTGACCGTCGCCGGTGTGGACGTGGCGCGCGAGCCCGAGATCGCCCTGCGCAACGTGGCCTACATCCCGCAGATCGCCCCGCCCGCCGACGCCCCGACGCGCGAGGTGGTCGGCGCCGTCGCGGCCCTGCGCCGCACGACGGTGGAGCGCGTGGGCGTGCGCGCCGAGCGGCTCGGCCTCGACCTCGACGCCTGCGCGGCGACGCGCTTCCGCGATCTGTCGGGCGGCACGAAGCAGAAGCTGCTCGCCGCGCTCGCGCTCGCCGCCGAGACCGAGGTGCTCTTGTGCGACGAGCCCACGGCGAACCTCGACGCCCACGCGCGCGCCGCCTTCTTCGAGGAGGTCGACGCGCGCCCGGCCGGGCACGTGCTCGTCTTGTGCTCGCACCGGGTCGAGGAGGTGCGGCAGCTCGTGCACCGCGTGGTCGAGCTCAAGGAGGGCCGCGTCGAGCGCGACACGCCGCTCGACCGGCTGCTCGAGACGCTGCGCACCTTCCGCGTGGAGGTGACGCTGCGGCCCGGCGGCGCGGCGGCGGAGGCCCTGCTCGTGGGCGCCGGCTTCGGGCCGAGCGGCCCCATGCGCTTCGGCGCCCTCTGCACGCAGTCGGAGAAGGTCGCCATCGTCGCGCGGCTGGTGCGCGAGCACGCCGACGCCATCGCCGACCTCTCCATGTCCGAGGTCGAGGACCTGCGCCTCGAGCGTCCGGCCGCGGACGCCGCCGCGGACGCGCCGAAGCTGCGCCTGGTGAAGCCATGAGCACCGCGCGCTACCCCGCCTGGCTCCTGGCGCCGCTCCTCGGGCTCGCCTGCGCCGGCGGCGACGAGCCCGTCGACCCGGTGTGGGGCAAGCAGCCGTGCGCCGCCTGCGCCATGCTCGTGAGCGAGCCTCGCCATGCGGGGCAGCTCCTCACCGAGGACGGCGACCGCTTCTACTTCGACGACCCGGGCTGCCTGGCGGCCTACCTCGCCGAGCGCGAGGCGAGCGCGCGGCCTGCGTCCCGCGTGCGAGCGGCGTGGGTGCGCGACGAGGCGGGCCGCTGGATCGACGCACGGAGCGCCCGCTACCGGACGGGCGCGCGGACGCCCATGGACTACGGCTTCGAGGCGCAGGCGGACGGCACGGCGAGCTTCGCCGAGGTCGAGCGTGCCGCGCGCGAGCGGGGGCGGCGGTGAGCACGACCGTCCGACCCGCCCCGCACCGGGGCTTCGCCACGCCGGCCGAGCGCGCGCTCTTCCGCCTCGAGCTCTCGGAGGCGCTGCGCTCGCGCTGGCTCGTCTTCGTCGGCGTCGTGTACCTCGCCGTGTTCGGGGGCTTCGTCTGGCTCGGCATGCGCGAGTCGACGGTGCTCGGCTTCACCGGCGTGTCGCGCGTGGTCCTGAACCTCTCGAACGCCGTCGTGCTCGCCCTGCCGCTCGTGGCGCTCATCGCCACGGCGCACACGGTGGTGCGCGCGCGGACCTCGGGCTTCTTCGAGCTCTTCCTCACCCAGCCCTGTCGCCGCTCGGAGTGGTACGCCGCGGCGCTCGCGGCGCGCGTCGTCACCGTCGTCGGGCCGCTCGTGCTCGTCCTCTGCGTCGCGCTCGCGGTCGGCCTCGCGCGCGGTGAGCCCGAGGTAGCGCCGCTCGTGGCCCGTACGCTCGCGGTGTCGCTCGCGCTCATCTGGGCGTACGTGGGGCTCGGGTTCTGGATCTCGGCGCGCGCCCGCACGCCCGAGCGCGCCACCGTGCTCGCCCTGTTCGTGTGGCTGCTCGGCGCCGCGCTGCACGACTTCGCGCTGCTCGGCGTGCTCCTGCAGGCAAAGCTGAGCCCGCCCGTGGTGTTCACGCTCGCGGCGCTCAACCCGGTCGAGGCCGCGCGCCTCGCCATCCTGAGCGGCATCGACCCGGAGCTCTCGGTGCTCGGCCCCGTGGGCTTCTGGCTCGCGAACACCCTGGGCGCGAAGTGGACGCTGCTCGTCGGGGTGGGCTGGCCCGCCCTCGTCGGGACGCTCGGGGTCGGGCTCGGACTCCGGCGCCTGCAACGCGACGATCTCGTCGCGTGACGGGCGGCACAGCGGGGAAACGGACGTGGGGCTCGCCGCGCAGTCGCGGGGGGCGTTGCAGACGGAGGCTAGGGAGCAGACATGAAACGACAGCTGTTCATCGTGGCGCTACTGGCGGTCGCCGCGTGCGACGAGAGCGCGATGCAGAACAAGACCACGGGCAGCGGGCGCAGCACGGCCCCGAAGGCGAGCACGGGGGCGACCGCGGAAAAGAAGCCCGACGCCCCCGCGACCGCCAAGCCCGACTCGCAGAAGACGGCGCTCGACGTGGCCATCGGCTCGCCCGACCACACCACCCTGGTCGCCGCGGTCAAGGCGGCCGACCTCGTCGAGGTCGTGGGCAGCCCGGGCGGCGTCTACACCATCTTCGCGCCGACCAACGCGGCCTTCGACAAGCTGCCGGCCGGCACGGTCGAGAACCTCATGAAGCCCGAGAGCAAGGCCGATCTCCGCAAGATCGTCCAGCACCACGCGGGCGTGCCCATCCTGCAACAGAAGGACATGAAGGAGGGCGCGACCCTGTCGATGTCGGATGGCACCAAGGTCACCTTCCACGAGAAGGACGGCAAGTACATGGTGGACAACGCCAACATCGTGGCCGCGATCCCCGCGACCAACGGCATGGTCTACGTGATCGACGCCGTGCTCCTGCCGCCCGCGAAGTAGCGGGCAGCCGAGCTTCGCGCGCCAGCGCGTGGCGCGCGCAACCGGGACCGGCACGCCGCGGCTGGGGCCGTGGTGGGCTCTGGCGCGTACTCGACCGGCGTTCGTCTGGCGCGCGGCCGGGCGCGTCGCGTCACTTGCAGTTCTTCTTGTCGCTCCCGCTGCTGCCGAAGCCGCCGCCCGCCAGCGTCCAGGCCTCCATGCAGGTGCCGCCCTTGTCCTTGCGGTACCAGAAGTCCTTCTTGCCCTCGGTGCGGTCGGGAGCCCCGGCTGCCTCCTTGAACTTCGCGATCGCGGCGTCGACGTCGGCGGCCTTGGCGGTGTTGACGCCCTCGAAGGCCTTCTTGAGGGCCGCCTCGAGATCTTCCCACGCCTGCGCGGCAGCGGCCGTCGCCGTCGCCGTCGCCGTCGCGCTCGGAGCCGCGCTCGGGGTCGCCGACGCCTTTTGCGACGCGGTCGCACGCGCCGAGCCGGAGCCGCTCGTCGCTCCTGCACCGCCCTCGCCGCCGCAACCGATCCCACCCGCCGCGGCGGCCACGACCACCGCAAGCACAACGCTCAGCCGACGCTTCATGACTTCGCTCTCCTCGTCCGGTCTCTCGCCCCCGCGCGCGCAGCGTCGCCGAGCGTAGGCCGAACGGCGGGCGAGAGCGAGCGCTCTGCCTCGTGTTTCGCCCTCTCGGCTTGCCGCGTCCCATCGTGACGAGCTCGAGCCACGATACGATGAGCTCGTGCGTGCACTCGAGGGACTGATGCGCTCCTCGAGTCTCGTGCCTGAAGTCTGAAGCCCGATCCCTGTTGCCGCGAGACTTGCGCCCGAAAGGGCGAAGGTCGAGTCTGCGGTGACCCGGGTGCGCGTCAGGGCACCGTCGCGGGCGCGAGCGTGTTGGCGACCCAGATGAGCCGGCGCACGTCGTGGATGTCGAGCGGGAAGTCCGGGACGCGCACGACCGGCGGCGACG
>JADLAB010000698.1 GCA_020848455.1 Polyangiaceae bacterium | reverse complement strand
GCTCGCTTCGAGGTCCGTCTGCGGGTAGGTCCGCTAGAGCGGCGGCTCGTCGTGCAAGGTCCGCGGCGCTGGGAGCGTTCGGGAGGCAGGCTCGTGCCGGGGATGGCGACGCCCTTCGCCGAGCTGCGCCTCGGATGGCGGGTGGCCTTCGGCGGCAAAGACGGCGACGAGGCGTTCGCCGCGAATCCCGTCGGCAAAGGCTTCTGGAGCCGCAGTGCGCGGCGGGATCCCGAGGGGCTCGAGCTCCCCCAGGTGGAGGACCCGGACTGCCTCATGTCGGAGCCGGCGGACCTGCCTGCCCCCGCGTGCCTCGAAGGTGTCGCTCCGCAAGGGGCGCCTCGCGTCGGGCTCGCGGGGACCTACGACGAGGCGTGGCGGCGCACGCGCGCGCCCTTCGTTCCGGACGATTTCGACCCGCGTTTCCACCACCACGGCTCCGGGGTGCTCGGAGGGACCGCGCGCCTCGTCGGCGGCGAGCCCGTCGAGCTCGCCGGCTTCGACGTGGAGGGCACGCGGCGCACGCGCTTGCCGCGGCTTCACCCGCGCCTCCGCCTGCTGGGCTACGATCTCGTGCCGGTGCTCGGCGCGGTGCACCTCGACGCCGAGGAGGATCTCGTGGCGCTGACCTATCGGTTCAGCCTTCCGGTCGCGGGGCTCATCGACGCGATGCCGCCGCTCATCCTGCTCGAGAAGATGGCCCGCGGTCGAGGAGGCTCGCCATGATGTCGGTGCTCTCGGCGGGCGTCGTGACCGCCGTCGGTCATCGCGTCGCGGAGACGGCCGCGTCCGTAGCGTCCGGGATCTGCCGCTATCGCGCCACGAAGCTCATCGGCACGCGGCCGAAGCCCATCGTGGCCGCGCCGGTGCTGCCGCTCGGACCCGATCTCGAGGGCGCTGTGCGCGGCATGAGGCTCGCGCGACCGGCGCTCGCCGAGTGCGTGGGCTCGGGTGCCGGCGAAGGCGGCCGCATGGCCCTCATCCTGTGTACCCGGCACCGCGCCTTCCCGATGCCGCCGCCCCCGCGCCTGTCCCTGTTCGATGATCTCGAGCGGCTGGACCAGGCGTGGCGACCGCTCGTGGAGCTGGTCTGTGCGGAGCTCGAGCAAGTCCACGGGATCGTGGTCGCTCCGGAGCACCGCATCGAGCTCGCGCGCGGGCAAGCCGGCGGCCTCGCGGCCCTCTCTTTGGCCGAGGAGCTTCTCGCGAGCGGCGCCGTCGAACGGTGCCTTGTCGGCGGCGTGGAAGGCGCGTGCGAGGCGCGCACCCTGGAGTGGCTCGACCTGCGCGCCGCGATCGACGCTCCGGGCGCGCCCGCGATCGTGTCCGGCGACGCCGCCGCGTTCGTGTTGCTCGGCCCCGAGCGTCCCGAGCGCGTGGGCTTGGAGGGCAGCTTCCGGCCTGGCACGACCGAGCCAGGAGGTGCGCTTGCTGCTGCCGCGCTCGACCTGGTCGAGCGTGCCCGAGCGCGTGGCATCCGCGTCTCCACCCTCCTCTGCGACCTCAACGGCGAGCGCCGCCGCGCGCTCGCGCACTCGGTTGCCATGCTCCGCGCCTTCGGGCCGGACGTGCCGGCGCGCTCCGAGCCGGTGGGGTCGTTCGGGGACGTCGGCGCGGCGTGGGGGTCCGTCGCGCTCGCGCTCGGCGCGCACCTCGCCGCGAGAGCGGGCCAAGCGGTGCTCTGCATGGGCTCGAGCTACGACGAGCGTCCGGCGCAGGAGCTCGCGGCGGCGAGCGTGCGCGCCGCGACGGAGATGCTCGGTCACACGGCGGCGGCGGTCGACACGGGCTCCGTGCGGCGCGAGGGCCCTGTCGCACCGGCGTCCACGACCGAGGTGCTCGTGCAGGGGCAGGGTGACCTCCACGCCTCCGCGCTTCTTACGCCACCGTCGCGGGGCTCGCGCGAGGCAACGGAGGGCACATGACCCTCGGGCGGCAGACATGACGCACAACGTACGCAAACTGAGCCCGAGCACGGCGTTCGAGCTCGAGCTGTCGCCCGCGGTCGCGCCGCGCATCGTGTCCGTGGCGGCGAAGTTCGACCGCTCGACGTTTCACCTCGAGGAGCGGCCACCTCCGCCCCCGCGGCCGAGCGGAGCCGGTCCATCCTGGGAGAGCTACCTCGCGGCTCGCGTGGAGCTCGCGGAGCTCGTCGAGCTCTTCAGGGCTGGTGTGGACGCCGGCTGCTTCGGTGTCGAGGCGGCCGGGCGCGGCGCCGCCCGGACCGGGCCGTACGTGACCGAGGACGCCACCTCGCGTTCGGAGACCCACGAGCTCGCGCTGCCGGCGGTCGAGCCCGGTGCGTTCCGTGCGCTCATCGGGATGGCCGATGTCGGCCTCGCCGAGCGCGGGCTCGGGCGCCTCACCGTGCGCGAGCGGGCACCGGCCGGCACCGTCCTGCGCGCCTTCGACGACCTCGGGCTCTTGCGGCCGTTCGCGCCACCCTTCGCGGTCGAGCTCGAGCGCCCCGAGGGCGCGGGCGACGGCTCCATCGTGGTCGTCGCGGAACGCGCCCCGGACGTGGCGGCCCTGGCCTCACTGGGGGAAATCCTGCGCGTGTGGGGCGAGCTCGTGGGGCGCGGGGCTTTCGATCTCGCCTCCGACCAGGGCGGCGTCGCGTACTCTTACGGATGCGTGGGCGAGGCAGGGCGGTCTGCCGAGGACGAAGTCGCGGCGACGCTCGACACCTTCTGCGCGGGCTACGACGGCTGGGGCGCGCTCTGGCGCGCGCTCGGCCACTGCCACGACATGGGGCTGCGCATCGCGCGCGTCGAGGTGGTCCTCTGACTTCGCCATCGACCGCCTGCGCGCCGTCGTCGTGGGACGACGGGCGTGCAACGATTCAGCTCTGGGTGCTTTCGTACCAGTACGGGACCGCCGGCAACGATATCCGGCACATCATCCGGTTCGACGTTGACGCGCTGTCAGCGCCGGAGGGCCCGTGAGCACCTCTGCGCCGAAGCTCGGTGCCGTTGCCCTGCCGCTGTGCCTGGGCCTCGTGGGGCTCGTGGCGACGTGCGCCCCGGACCGCGCCTGCACGTGCGATAGCTTCTACTATGCCTTGCCGGCGCGCTGCGAGACGGTGCCCCACCTGCCGAACGAATCGCTCTTCTTGGAGGTGGGTCCTCCGAGTCCGAGCTGCTGCCTGTGCGACCTGGACTGGCGCACGGACGCCTGCGAGGACGTGTACGCATGTCTCGACCTGAGCTTGCCGCCGAAGCCGGCGCCGTGGCTGTGTGCGCCCGCCACGCAACAGCTTCTGGATCAGCGCTGCGGCACTCACTACTACCTCACGGCGGGCCCAATCGCTGGCGCCCTCGACTGCCTCTGCGGGCTCGACCCAGAGATCGACTCGTGCGCGGCATTCGCCGCCTGCTTCGCGGGTGGCTGAGGTCCCTCTGCAGGGTCGAGCCGCGAAGCTGACGACCGGCTGGTGCGAGTGCCTAGCCCACGTCGAAGAACACCGCCGCGTGGTCGGACGCCGAGGAGCCGACCGTCACCTCCGGGAACCGCGGGAACCGGAAGTCGATCGGGACACCGTTCAGGTCGCCTTCGCGCGCGTGGAAGGTCGTCGTGCGCGGCCCCGGCTTGCCGTCCGCGAGGATGCGCGAGAACCCGATGCCGCGCCGCTCGATGCGCGGAGGGGCCTTGACCGCCTTCGCGAGC
>JADLAB010000697.1 GCA_020848455.1 Polyangiaceae bacterium | reverse complement strand
CCTCTCGGCGAGCGCCCCGGACGTCAAGTCGAAGGGCGCTGCCAAGGGCGCTTTCATCGCCGTCGCGTCCACGTTGGCCGCCTTCAACGAGGGCTGGATCGGCCCAGGCCACTGCTCCGAGTAGCCCGTGCCAGGCGCCGGACACGGGGCGCCGGGGCCGAGCCTCCAGACCTGCCGTCGCTAGCGGTCGAGGCTACGGCCCCTTCGCCCGCGGTCGTCCGCTGCGGCACCATTCGCTCCAGCTCCCCACGTAGAGCGCTGCGCCAGGTAGCCCCGCGACGTCGAGCGCGAGCAGGGTGTGGCATGCGGTCACGCCACTGCCGCAGTGGACGACGAGCCGCTCGGGTGGGACGCCGCCGAGGATGCGGGTGTAGAGCCGAGCGAGCTCGTCCCGCGACTTGAACGTCCCGTCCTCGCGGAGGTTCTCGCGGAAGAAGAGGTTCACGGCGCCGGGGATGTGACCGGCGACCGGGTCGATGGGCTCGGCCTCGCCGCGGAAGCGCTCGGGGCTGCGCACGTCGAGGACCTTCCAGCCGGGCGTGGCCGCGTACGCCTCGACGTCGTCGATCGCGACGGTCGGGCGCCGCCACTTTCGCTCGGGCGACGGGGAGGGCGCCGCTGAGGAGCGCGGCACCTCGCTCGTGAGCGCCAGGCCCGCGCGCCGGGCGCTCGCGAGCCCGCCGTCGAGCACGGCCACGCGCTCGTGCCCGAGCGCCCGCAGCATCCAGTACGCGCGCGCCGCCGCGTTCGCCCCCGACTCGTCGTCGTACACGACGACCGTGTCCGTGAGCGCGACGCCCCACGCGTCGAGCTTGCGGCCGAACCACTCCGGAGGCGGCAGCGGATGTCGGCCGCCATGCGCCGGATCGTGCCCCGGCACGCGCGCGCTGCTGAGGTCCTCTTCGAGACTCGCGTGACGGGCGCCGGGCAGGTGGCCCGCCGCGTAGGCATCCGCGCTCGGGCGGGCGTCGAGCCAGTGCACCGCGTCGAGCCGCGCGAGCTCGTGTGCCGAGACGAGTGGCTTCACGAGCTCAGGCTAACCCCCAATCGAGCGCTCAGCCATTGGCACGAGGCAGCGCGCTCGAGGGCGGCGTACTCGGCCCGGGTGAAGCGAACGGATTTCACCCGGGCGTCACTTGTCGCTCGCGTTGTCCAGGCACTCTTCGAGCGCCGTGTCCTCGGCTTCGCAGCGGTCGGCGCCGGAGGGACAGTCGTCGTCGGTCTCGCACACGTAGCCGGACCCACCCGCACAGACCTTGTAACGACAGGTGCCGTTGCAGTACGCCTGCGGCATCGCGCCGCAGTCCGCCACCGAGGCGCACGGTTGCTGCGTATTCTGCTCGCCGGAGCAAGAGCCCGGCTCGCGCGTGGAGTAGTTCGCCTTCGTGTCGTTGCACGTCCCCTCGTCGAGGGTGCAGTCGACGAGCGCCTCGAACTCCGAGGTGCAGTCGTACACGTCGGCCAGCTCCGCCTGGGCATCGATGCTCGTGCACAGGATGTCCTCGGCGAGGTCGTTGCAGTGCTCGCAGTCGCACAACGCCGCGCAGAGCCGCTCGGTCCGGGTGCAGGCCCCGGCCGTCATGGCCGCGAGCGCGATCAGGCTCGCCGCCAGCACACCTTGCTTCGCGCTTTTCATGGGATCCCCCCGATGAAGTCGCTGCAGTGATCGTAGGCGTTGTCCTCGGCCTCGCAGACGTCCGGGTCCTCGAGGCCGTAGGACTTGAACTGGCAGGTGCCGTTGATGCACTGACCACCGAGACCGCACACCGAGCTCGTGGTGCAGGTCAGCCCGAGGCTGTCCATACGGCAGGTTGCGTGCTCGATGAGGCAGTCGTAGTAGGCGTCGAGCTCGGAGGTGCAGCCGACGATGTCCGCCACGTCGCGCCGGTAGTCCAGCTCGACGACGCACGCCTTTTCGTCTTCGTCGTTGCCGCCTTCGCAGGCGTGCGTCTCGCTGCAGAGCTTCTCGAAGTCCGGGCCGCAGCCTGCGACCGCCATGAGGAGGGGAACAAGTAAGCGTTTCATGCGGTCATCATACCGCGCGCGCTCGTCCACGGGAACAGCCGAGCAACCACCCCCCAACCGCCCCCGGCGCGGGCCCTCATCGGGCCGTCTTCGCCTCCTGCTCGCGCGCCTTGCGCGCCGCCTCGATGTCGCCGAGCCCGGCGAGCTCGAACTGGAACTGCAGCGCCACCGAGTCGTTGGCGAGCGACAGGCCCGCGCGCTCCTGCCGGTGCGTGTACTCGGCCTGCAGCTTCAGCAGCCGGTCGAAGAGCTCGACGCTCGCGCCCGCGGTGAGCAGCCAGGCGTCGTCCTCGTTTGCGACGACGACGTCGGGATCGAGCCACTCGAAGCGCGTGTGCAGGCCGAAGAGGCGCGGCACGATCACGTAGCCGACCTCGGTCGTGAGCCCCCAGCTGTCCTTCGTCGCGACCTCGACCGTCGGCTGCGTGGGCACGGACGCGGGGATGGAGCGCGACCAGAGGCCCTCGAAGTGCAGATCGAAGCCCTCGACGTGCAGGCGCGCGTCGCCGCCCGCCGCGTGCAGATCGCGCGCCCCGCCGTGGCTGTAGAAGTAGTTGGTCCCGAGCCCGAAGCGGAACGACGCGTGCTCGAGGTCCGCGACCGTCGGGCCGACCGCGCCGAGCGGTTGCGTCCCGAGGCGCCCCGCGAAGGCGACGCCGTCGAAGCGATTGCCGAAGGGCGCGTAGTTCTCCTGGTAGCCCCGGTAGAAGAAGTCCTCGCGCTGGAAGCCGTTGTAGAGGCCGACCGCGTACTCGAAGGCGCGCGCCTCGCCCGTCTCGCCCGCTTCGACGACGCCCTCGACGGTGGCGCCCACCTGGTTGAAGGGTGCCATCGCGCGCACGACGAGCGGGCGATCGAAGAGCGCCGTGCCGCCCGCCCCGAGCAGGGCCGCGGCCGAGAAGGGCACCGTGCGCGCGCCCACGAAGGCCTGCACGTAGGGCACCTCGGTGTAGCCGAGCCACGCGTCTTTCACGGCGATGCGGCCGCCCTCGTCCGACGACACCTCGGCCGAGGCCGCGAAGCGCACGCGCTCGAAGAGCTCGCCCGCGAGGCCGAAGTCCGCGCGCCGCAGCCGAAAGCCCGGCCGCTCGGCGAGATCGCCCGTCTGGAACAGGGAATCGGGCCCGACGTAGGGCGCAGCCTGCGCCTGCAGCAGGATCGCGGGGATGAGCGTGACCGGCCCCACCATGAAGACGGCGTAGCGACGCCACTCGAAGTCGTCGCCCGCGTCCTCGGTCGCCGCGCTCGCGGCAGGTGCGTCCTGCGCCGGCTGAGCCTGGGCCTCGGTCACCAGGCCCGCCACGAGGAGCGCCGTCGTGGCTCCGCCGAGCAGCCGTCGCACGAGGTCGCGCTGGGTATCGATCATGGGTTCGGGCTCATCACGCATCAGTAGTGGTAGTCGAGCACGTAGGACACGCAGCTGCCGCTCGGCTGGTCGAGCCGCACGTAGATGAAGGCGTCGTCGTTGATGCCGGTGCACTCGAT
>JADLAB010000696.1 GCA_020848455.1 Polyangiaceae bacterium | reverse complement strand
GCTCGTCAACGGCCGCCCCGTCCAGGATCGCGCCCTCGCCCGGGCCGTGGCCGTGGCCTACGGCGCCGCGCTCGAGCCGGGGCGCTACCCGCTCGGCGTCGTGTACCTCGATCTGCCGCCGGCGCTCGTCGACGTGAACGTGCACCCGCAGAAGGCCGAGGTGCGCTTCGCCGAGCCGCGCGCCGTGAGCGACGCCGTGTACGCCGCGGTGGCGGCCGCGCTGCCCTGGGCCGAGGCGCGGAGCGACGCCGGCCACCGCCCCGCCGGCGCCGCCTTGCGGACCGAGCGCGACCGCGCGACGAGCGAGGGGCCCGCGGCGGAGCCCTGGCAGTGGAGCGGAGCGGCGTCCGGCCCCACGGCGTCGTACGCGCCGGCCACATCCGCGCCGCTCGCCAGCGCCGCAGCGCGCGGCCCGGTGGAGCCCGAGCGCCCCGCGCGGCCCGCGCGGCCCGCGCCGACCGTGCGTCCGGTCGCCCTGCGCTTCGTGGGCGCGGTGGCCGCGCGCCTGGTCGCCTGCGAGGCGCCGGGCGAGCTCTGGCTCTGCGACGCGCACGCCCTCGCGGTCGCGGCGCGCGCGGCGGCGCTCGGTGGCCGCGTCGGGTCCGGCGGAGCGCTCGAGCCCGGGCGAGTCCTGTTCCCGGCACGGCTGGTCGTGACCCCCGCGGTCGGCGCGGCCCTGAGCGAGCGGGCGCCCGGGCTCGCACGGCTCGGCCTGCACTGCAGCGTGGTCGACGGGCCGCGCGGCCCGAGCGCCGTGCTCGACGCGCGCCCCGAGCTCCTCGGCCACGCGGCGCCGGACGCCCTGCTCGCGGTGCTCGTGGCCCATGCCGACGCGCCGCTCGAGGCGGCGCTCGCCGCGCTCGCCTGCGCCGCGACCCCGAGCGGCGTGCCCGACGCGCCCGAGGTCGAGGCGCTCGTCGCCGAGCTAGGGGCGCTCGACCCGCAGTCGCTCGTGCGCGCGCTCGAGGCGGCGACGTGTCCCCACGGGCCCGCGCTCCGTGCGCGCGTGCCCCTCGCCCCGCTGCTCGACCGATGACGCCCGTCGCTCGCGCGCCCGACGTCGACGCGGCCCTCGCGCGCCGCTTCGCGCCCGCGGTCGAGGCGGGGGAGCTGCTCGTGGTCGTCGGACCGACGGGCAGCGGCAAGACCGAGCTCGCGATCCGGCTCGCGCGCGCGCTCGGGGGCGAGGTGGTCGGGGCCGACAGCGTGCAGATCTACCGGGGCTTCGACCTCGGGAGCGGCAAGCCGAGCGCCGCGGAGCGAGCCCTGGCTCCCCACCACCTCGTCGACGTCGCCGACCCGCTCGAGCCCTTCGACGCGGCGCGCTTCGCCGCGCTCGCCGCGGCCGCGATCGCCGACATCACCGCGCGCGGCCGCGTGCCCGTCGTCTGCGGCGGGACCTTCCTCTGGGTGAAGGCGCTGCTCTACGGCCTGGCGCCGGCGCCGCCCGCGAGCCCGGAGCTGCGGGCGCGCCACGCGCGCCTCGCGGCCGAGCGGGGCCGGACCTATCTCCACGACGCCCTGCGCGCGGTGGATCCCGAGAGCGCGGCTCGGCTCGCGCCGAACGACCTCGTGCGCGTGAGCCGTGCGCTCGAGATCCACGAGCTCACCGGTCGCCCGCAGAGCCACTGGCACGCGGACCACGGCTTCGCGAGGCCGCGCTACCGGGCGCGGCTCATCGCGCTCGAGCGCGCGCGCCCGGAGCTCGACCGGCGCCTCGTCGAGCGCACGGCGCGCTGGCTCGCGGCCGGATGGGTGGCCGAGGTGCGCGCGCTCCTGCCGCACTACGCCGCGGCACGCGCCATGGCCTCCGTGGGCTACCGACAGGTGCGGGCGCACCTCGACGGCGAGCTCACCGAGGCGGACCTCGGCCCGGCCATCGTGCGCGCCACGCGCGTGTTCGTCCGCCGCCAGCGCACCTGGCTGCGCGACGCGCCCGTCACGTGGCTCGCGCCCGCCGACGCCGGCCAGCCGGAGCTCCCCGAGGCGAGCGCCGGGCCCGCCGCGGACTAGAAACCGCGAGACTTTCGCCCGAAAGGGCGAAGGTCGAGACGAGCTGCCCTTCGCGCGGGCGCGCGAGCCCGGGGCCCCGGCGGGTACCCGAGCGCGCGGCTCACTTCATGTCGATCTTGTGGCAGCCGCCGCAGCCGAAGCCCTTCTTGGTGGCCGGGTCGTAGGGCTGCATGCCCATCGCCTTGGCCATCTCCGGGAGGACCTTGTCCATCATGAACTTCGAGACGTCGGGCTTGTCCGCGAAGGCGGTCATCTTGTCGCCCTTCATGGTGAGCGCGGGCAGGAACTCGTCCGGGTCCTTGAACTCCGGACCGTGACAGGTCTTGCAGCCGAACGCGGCGTACTTCTTCGCGTCGGCGGCCTGGAACACCGGCGCCATCGCCGGCATGATCACCTTCTTCATGAAGGTGCCCTTCTGCTCCTTCGTGAGCTCGTCGCTCCACGCCGTCGGCACCTCGGGCGCGGCGCTCGCGGACGCGGTCGGCTCCGCGGTCGGGGCGGCCGTCGGCGCAGCGGTCGGAGCGGCCGTCGGCTGCGGCGGGGTCGTGGGCTCCTTCTTGCAGGCCGCGACGGACAGCGCCAGCGCGGCGGCGACGAACGGGATGGTGAATCGCATGGCCCCGTGTAGTCCCACTCGGCCAGGCCCGAAAGGACGGGGATCAACAACGCGGTGTTTCCGGCGGGGAACCTCGGGGCGGGCGGTCGCGCCCGTCGCGCCCGCGTGCCGTTGCCCTTCCCGCTCGCGGGACCCTTCGCTAGCTTGAAGCCGCGCCCCGGCGCCGACGAGGAGAGTGTCATGAGCGACGAAGAGCGAACCCCACCGACCCGCATTCGCGTCACGGGCCTCCAGGAGGCGCAGATCCAGGACCTCGAGCGCTTCGGCTTCGACGCCGCGAACGAGGCCGTCCTGGTCGGCATCGAGCGCCCCCCGCGGCGGGGCTCGGAGATCGCGCGCCTCGCGCGCACCCATGACGTCGTGGTGGCCGAGGCCGATCACGAGCCCGCGGGCTACCTCGCGTGGCGCGACGAGGAGCCGGGGGTCGCCGTGCTCGACACCGTGATCGTGGGGACCGAGTACCGCCGCTTCGGCATCGGCACGCGCCTCGCGCGCGAGCTCGGCGAGCACGCGCGCAAGGCCGGCATCGAGGACTGCGTCGCGTGGGTGCACCCCAAGGCCACCTGGGCGGCGGCGTTCCTCACGGTGCTCGGTTTCGCGCCGCTCGCGAGCGTGCCGAGCCCGCCGTCTGCGAAGCTCGAGCGCTGGCGCGAGCTCCACGCCGCGGACATCGCCGCCGGCCCCGACCAGCTCTTCTGGCGCCACACCGCCAAGCTCGGCGTCACCGAGCTCCCGGGCGTGCCGCTGCCGCCGGACGACGACTGACGTGGGCCGCGGCCGAGCGGGGAAAACCACGGAGGCACCGAGACACGGAGCGTGACACGGAGGAGCCTCCGAACCCTGCCGGCTCCGTGCAGCTCTCCGTGTTTCCGTGCCTCCGTGGTGGTCTCTTGCCGGGCACTTGGAGGGGCCGCGAGTACGACGTGCGTCACTCGTCGTCGGGGACCTCGTGCTTCGGGGGCTTCTTCTTGGGGGGCGGCGGCGCATCACCGTCCTCGGGGGCGGCGTCAGCGCCGCCGTCCGCGTCGGGCGCGGCGGCGTCGCCCGGGGAGACGCCCGGCGGCGCGGCCCCGGGCTCGTCGTCGGGCGCCGGTGCAGCCGCCGGGTCCACGTAGTCGAACTGATGGGTGAGCCCGACCCCGAGGAGGTTGGCGTTGGCGCTGTAGCTCCCACCGTTGATGGTGTGCGGCCGCGCCGGCATGTTGGCGTTGACGGGGGTGAGCAGCGGGATCTGCGCGGTCTCGGGATCGACGTCGACGTCGAGCCCGAAGATGTGCGCGTAGGTCAGATCGAAGCGCCAGCCCGCGACGTGGAAGCCCACGCCCATGCCGAGGGTCACCTTGTTCATGTCGACGGTGAGCGCGGACAGGTACTCGCTCGGGATGGCGCTCGTCTCGAAGCCGAGCCCGCCGCGCACGTCGAGCTGGTAGGTCTCGATGGGAATGCCGTACTCGCCGCCGAGCCGCACCGAGCCCGACTCCTGGAAGCCGCGCGGGATGACCTGCGTCGGGATGTAGTAGGGGTCCGGCAACCCCACGACGCCGCGCAGCGCCGCCCCCTCGGGCGTGACCGTGATGGAGTCGTGCATGCTCCAGCCCTCGACGCTGCCCGAGAGCTCGAGCCGGAGCCGCTCGACCGGCCGCCACTCGACGCCGAGGTGCAAGGTCCACGGTAGATCGAACGCGACGCTCACGTCCGAGCCCTCCTGGTAGGCGGTCTCGAACACGGGGGTCGAGGGCAGGCGCGCCACGAAGGAGCCGGGCGCGCGCACCCAGAACGGCAGGTGGAAGCCGAGGCCGAGGCGCACCTCGGGGTGGGGCAAGAAGGTCGCGCCGAGATTGGCCGAGGGCGCGAAGATCGGCCCCGCGGCGAGCTGCGCCTCCGAGTCCCAGGACGGCTGCTCCTGGGCGCAGAAGAAGCGGTCCGGGATGCACGCGCTCGACATCACGGTGCTCACGAACTTGCCGACGAGCGCCTCGACCCCGAGGCCGACCCGCACCTCCGGGACCGGCGCCCACGCCGCCCACGCGCCGGCGACGAGCAGGAGCGAGCCGTCGAGCGTGATGAGCGCGTAGCGCTGCGGCGCGGGCCCGCCATCGAGCTCCTCGGGGAAGCTCGTGATCGCGGCGTCGGGCGCCAGGACGCCGAACGCGACCGCCCAGTCGGGGTGGGGCCGGAACGAGCCGGCGATGGTGGGGATGGGCAGGACCGGCGACACGCCGTCCACGGGCTCGAAGGTCTGCTCGTAGCGGGCCACGACGGCGCCCGTGTTGGGGTCGCTCTGCTCGACGATGGCGCGGCGCTGGTGCTGGGTCTCGAAGTGCAGCCAGGTCGCGTCGAGCAGGAACTCGTCACCCGCGTCGTAGACGCCCGCCGGGTTGTACCAGATGGCCCCGAGATCGTCGGCGCCGGCCACGAAGGCGCCGCCGCGAGCGAGCGGACGGACGCCCCGCTCGCTGAAGTACAGACCCCCACCCCACGCGGCCGCCGGTATCGTGGTCACCGCCACGGCCACGCTCGCCCAGAGCGCGCGCTTGTGCACGGCCGCACCGTACCATCGATCGGCGTCGTTGGGCGCGACGCCGCACGGCGACGGGGTCGGGTCCCTCACTCCTCTTCGGGGCCGCGCGGGCGGTTCGCCACGATGTAGTAGAGCTGCTCGAAGCCGCGCGTCTCGCTCGTGAAGAAGTCGCGCACGGTGTCGAGGATCACGCGGAAGTCCTCCGGATCGAGCGGCGGCTCCGTCGCGGCGTCGACGCGATTCACGTCCGCCACGGCGTTCATGATGATCTCCATCGGCGTGAGGCCGAGGCCGTTCGGCGTGGCCGGGTCCGCGACGGGCGTGACGAGCGCCGGCAGGACCCAGTCGAGCACATGGTAGCGATCGTAGTCGTCGCTCGACATCGCCTTCAGGACCTGGATCACGCGGTCGGCGGCGCCCGCGCCCGCGGGGCTGCCGTAGTTGAGCCCGACCGCGTTCGTCACGTCCTCGAAGAGCTGCGCGAGGTCGAGGTCGTTGGCCGGTCCGGCGGCGTTCGCGGCCGCATTGAAGATGGGCGAGAAGTAGTCGTCGGCGGCGAGGATCTGCAGGATGTCGGCGCCCGAGGCGAGCAGCCCCTGCAGGGCATCCGAGCCGCTCGACTCGAAGAGGACGAAGGACAGGAAGCGCTCGACCTCGCGGCGTGCGGCGTCGTCGGCGTTGACGGCGTTGGTCACGTCGGCCACGGCTGCGAAGGTCGGGCGGCTGAAGACGTCGGCCATCTTCTTGCCCAGGGTCTCCTTCGCCCAGGTGCAGGCGACGCCGTTCTCGCGGTTCGGGCAGTTGGCGTTCAGCTGCTCGCGCACGGCGCGCAGCACCGCGAGCAGGGCCTTCGGACCGGCGGGGTTCTTGAAGCGCGCGTTCGCCCCCTCGCCCTCGATCGCGAGGAACTGGTCGACGAGCTGCGAGCGCGCGCGCTTCCACTTGCTCTTGCGCGCCGCGGCGTCGGCCTGGCAGCTGGCGAGGTCGCCGCCGCCGAGCCCCTCGCACGCCCTGTCCCACTGGAGATCCATGGCGTGGAGGGCGTCGGCGAAGAGCGTGTACGCCGTGAGCTGCGACTGCGGCGTGCCGTCGGTCCAGGTCGCGCCCGTGCCGCCGGCGCGATCGCGCATGCCGACCGAGGCCGCGTAGGTCTGGCTGAAGAGCACGCGCACGAGCTTGGCGATGACCTCGGTGCCGGTCCACACGTCCCCGGTGCTCGGACCGCGCGCCACGGTCACCTTCGACAGGTCGCGCCCGACCACGCTGAGCTCGTGCAGGGCCGGCACGAGATCGGTCTCGAAGGCCTCGGACAGGATGGGCTCGTAGTGGCTCACACCCGCGCCCGAGCAGTAGCGCGGGTCGGTCTTCGACACCTGGCTCGAGCAGTAGCCGCCGTGGTCCTGATCCGGCCAGTGCTTCCACAGCGTGCTGATGAGGTCGAGGAAGTAGTTCTCGCCCGTGTAGTCGTCGAGGTTGCAGCTCGTCACGCTCGCGTTGCAGCCGAGCTCGGCGAAGGCCTGCAGCGTCGGGCGCAGGTACTGGGTGAAGCCGAGCCGCTCCCAGGCGAAGATCGTGTTGGCGTCGCGCAGCCGCAGCACGTCGTTCATCGAGGAGCAGTGGGGCACGCCGTTGCCGTTCTCGGGGCACACGACGCCGGTCACCGGCTCGATCGAGTTCGACACGAAGCGGCCGACGTTGGTGTCGGCGTTCTGCGCGTCGTAGTCGGGCATGTTCGGGAACTGCGTGCTCGACGCTCCGAAGAAGAGCAGCCGGTGCAGGGCCGGGGACGAGGGGTGCAGCGTGAGCCCGTCGATGCCGCTCGCGTCCTCGAGGAAGGCATCCTGCGAGGTGAAGACACCGAGGAAGCTCATGATCGAGCTCAGCGTGGACGACTTGATGACGAGCTCGGCGCGCTTCGGGTGGTTGCTCGGCAGGGTGGAGCCGAGATAGAAGCCGCCCACGTTGTCGAACTGGAAGAGCTCGCACTCGCCGTAGCCGGCGCCCGCGAGGGGCCAGTAGTCGGCCGGCCAGGGGAAGCCCGTGTACACGTAGGCGTCGGCCTTGTTGCAGGTCCTCACCTTGGCGGCGTCGTAGATGAGCTCGAGCGAGCGCTCGAACAGCGAGCGGTTCGAGCCCGTGAGCGGCTGCGTGCGCACGACCGGGTGGTGCGGGTTGGCGCGCGACGGGTAGCCGTCCGTCAGGTTGATGCTGACGCCGTTCACGTCGTTGAGGTCGTAGCTGTACTGATCGCGGTGGCGCATGAACGAGGCGAGGGTCTCGCCCATGTGCTGCGACTTGTCGCTGCCGATGATCGGGTCCTGCGCGTGGCTCTGCACGATCACCGGATCGGCGAGCGAGTCGACGATCTTGCGCACGAGCTCCGGCTCGTCGCTCATGCGGCCGAGGACCTGCGCCATCTGGTCCCAGATCGGCACCTCGTACGCGAGCTCCGCCCGCGGCTCCTGTCCCTGGGCCGCGAGCGCGTCGTGCTGTTCGGCGATCTCGTCCACGCGCAAGAGGGCGCCCATCACGCGCGCCAGCGTCTGCTCGTGGTTCTCGAGCAGATCGATGAGCCCGAGCAACAGGGTGTCGCTCTCCGGATCGGCGAGGATCTGCCCGGCGGCGTGGACGACGTCGGCGAACGGCGACTCCTCGCCGCGGAAGCGGGTGTACGGCAGGCAGCCCTGACAGGGTGCGCCTGCCGGCAGGATCTGCTCGTTGGCGTAGTCGTACTGCGCGGGCTCGCGCCGCCCGGCGAGGATGTGGGTGCCGGCGAGGGCGTACATGAGCGTCTCGTGCTCGCTCATCCAGGGCTCCGGATCGCCCTGCCCCGCGTACTGCCCCGCGTCGAGCAGCGGCAGCATGTCGCGCGTCAGCGCGCCGAGCAGCGTCCGGGTCGTGTCGACGTACTCGTAGGTCGGCACGGCGAGGCGCTGGAACTGGTCGATCCCACCGGCCATGGTGATGCCGGGGAGGTAAAAGGGCGGGTCGATGAGGAGCGGCTGCGCGGCGGCGTCGACGAAGCGGCCGAAGCCGTCGACGTCGGCGAAGCCGTCGTTGTCGAGATCGACGAAGGGCGCGGGGAGCGTGCCGGGCACGCCCGGCGACGAGCCGAGCGGCACGACGAAGCCGCGCCGGTCGCGCACCGCGACGTAGCGTGGGGGCGCGCTCGGGCTGGCGTAGGCGTCGTCGCGGTCGAGCAGGATCGCGGCCGTGACCTCGATGGGCGAGCGCGGGCGGTTCGGCTGGACGGTCGCCGGCTCGACGAGGTACGGGCCGAGCGGCGCGACGTTCGGGATGGCCGTCAGGAGCTCGGCCTTGACCGTCGTGAGGAACTGCTGGAGCTGCGGCACGGCGGTGCCGGCCGGGCCGAGCACCTGCATCGACGCGCGGGTGAAGGCGCGCAGCCCGGGATAGCTCAGCATGCTGCGGATGGCGCCGAGCGCGACCTGGAAGGGGCGGTAGCCCCGGCGCGCGTTGATGCGCGACAGCGCTTGCCGGGCGGGCTCGCTGCCCGAGAGCGCCTCGAACAGCCGGCCGAGGGCGCGGGTCTGGGCGGGCATGAGCGCCTCGCCGCCCGGCACGTAGGGGTTGTCCTCGTAGAGGAGCGTCAGCCGCTGCGTGAAATCGAGCAGTGCATCGTGGAGGCGGATCATCTGCCCCGGCTGGGTCGCGTCCGGGATGACGATGTCGGGGAAGGCGGCGTTGAGCGCCTTGACGATGTCGGGGCGGAGCCTGGCCATGAGCTCGAGCTTCGCGATGCTGCGCGAGCGCGCGAGGCCCGCCACGGCGTCGGGCGGCGCCGGCAGGTAGCCGAGATCGACGGCGCTCCCGTAGGCGCCGGTCTCGTCGTAGTGGCAGATGGCGCGGTACGAGCCGCCGGTGAGGTCCTCGGAGAAGGAGCTCGCCCCGAGCCGGTCGCAGATGGCGCCGTAGATGTCGTCGCCGAGGGTGTTCTTCGGCAGCGCGCGGCGCGTGGCGTCGAACTCCTCGCACGACGCGCTCATCCCGACGACGAGCCCCCCGAGCGCGATCCCGCGGAGCGCCGCTCCGAGCCGCCGCTTGCCCTTGCCGCACGCCTGCCTGGCCATCACGCGAATGTACCGGAAGCCTCGCCGCTTTTCGAGCACGCGCGCGAGCCGGCGACGGCGGACCGGGCGGCGTCAGCGCCGCGCGCCGAGATCGCTCGCCAGGATCTCGGGCGTCGCCTCGGCCTCGGCCGCGAGCCCCGTGATGGACTCGAGCTCGCGAATCGTCTCCTCGGTCTGTGCCAGGCCCTCCGCGACCGCGTCGACCTCCTCGCTCAAGGCGTCGGGGCTCTGCTGGCTCACGGCGACCTCGTTGAGCGCCTGGATCTTCTGCTCGATGCGGTCGAGCTCGAGGGCGAGGTACTCGGCGTTGTGCTGCGCCTTCTCGTAGTTGGCCACCCTGAGCTCGGCCGTGGCGATGGCGTCGGCGAGCGAGCGCAGGGTCCGCTCGTCCTGCCGCTTCTCGGCGGAGACCTTGCGCGCCTCGAGCTCGGCGAGCTTCTTGCGGATGCCGGCGCCGTCGGTCGTGGTGAGGAAGCGCTCGATCCCCTGCGCCGCCGCCGACAGGCGCAGGAACGTCCAGAGCAGCCGGTCGAGCGCGCTCGTGCGCAGCTCGGCGGCGGACGTCGCCACCTCGCTCGTCTCGATGCGCACGCCGGTGCCCTGCATCGCCTGGCAGCTGCTCCGCAGCCGCAGAAAACGACCGCGCCGCTCGGGATCGAGACCGCCGAGGATCCCCTCGAGGCGCTGCTTGGCCCCCACCTTGGCGTCGGCGTCGCTGACCTCGGTGCCGCGCGCCCTCTCTTCGGTGTCGACCAGGTTGCGAAAGCGCGGGAACGACGAGACGCCCGTGAGGTACACGAGCTCGCCCGCGGCCACGAGCGGCAGGGCGACGTCGGCGTGGCCCGAGATCACGGCGGCAGCGGCCGCTCCTCCGAAGAGCAAGAGGTTCCAGCGCAGCAGGAACGCCGCCTTGAGATACTGGAACATCCCGGGGCTCGGCTTGTCGGCCATGGCGTCAGTCCCCCGCCCGCGAGGATGACTCGAGCTTCTCGATGAGGGCGCGGATCTCGAAGACCATGTCGCGGAACTCGGGGTCGCGCTGCATCTCGAGCGAGGGCTTGGTCGGTGGGGGCGTGCGCACCTCCTTCAGGATCGTCCCGGGCGAGCCCGAGAAGATGAAGATGGTGTCGCCGAGGTACACCGCCTCCTCGACCGAGTGCGTGATGAAGAACACGGTCGGGGACTGCTCGCGCCACAGCGCGACCAGGTTGTCCTGCATGCGCGTCCGGGTCGGCGGATCGAGAGCGCCGAAGGGCTCGTCCATCAGGATGACGCGCGGCTCGAGGATGAGCGTGCGGGCGATCGCCACGCGCTGCCGCATGCCGCCCGACAGCTCGTGCGGGAGCTTGTCCGCGTCGGACTTCACCGACAGGCCGACCTTCTGGATCCAGTGCCGCGCCCGGTCGTGACGCTCGCGCCGCCCCACCCCGCGGCACTCGAGACCGAAGGCCACGTTGTCGAGCACCGAGCGGTTGTCGAAGGACGTGTAGTCCTGGAACACCATGCCGCGGTCCGGGCCGGGCCCGCGGACGGGCTCACCGGCACAGAGCACCGTGCCCCGCGTGGCGGGGAACTGCGGCGCGAGCCCCGCGATGAGCCGGATGACGGTGGATTTACCGCAGCCCGAGGGGCCGAGGATGGACACCATCTCGCCCCGGTTGGGCACGTCCTCGATCTTGAAGGTGACGTCCCGGATGGCCGTGAAGTCGCCGTAGGTCTTCGTGACCTTGTCGAACTCCACGATGTAGGGGTGGGGCGCCGCGGCCGGGGCGGCTGCCTTGCCGCCGGTCGCGCGCGCCGCGGGTGTCGCGGCCGCCTGCGCCTCGGCCTTGCCCGCGCGCTCCGTGCCCGCGCGCTCCGTGCCTGCGGCGCTCGCCGTGGGCGCCGCGGGAGCGGGCCCGGCGACCTCGGGCGAAGCGGCCGCCCCCGGGCGTGCGTCCGCGGCGGCCTCGCTCGCCGCCTTCTTCTGCGCAGCGGCGGCGGTCGCGGTCTTCTTCTCCGCGCTGATCTCGCGCTCGAGGGCCGCGAGGGCGGCGAGCGCCTCGGCCTCGTCGCGTGGCCCGCTCGCGCGTCCGGGCCGAGCCGGCGGCTCGCCCTCTTGCGGCCCGCCCGGCGCCGCGGCGCCCGCAGGGACCCCCGCCTCGTCGGCGGCCTGGTCGTCGTCGGTGGCGCCCATCACAGGTCCTTCCTGTAGTGGAATAAGCCGCGCTGGAAGAAGCGGATGCCGAGATCGATGCCGAGCGCGATGAGCGCGATGATGAACAGGAGCAGGTAGTTCTGCTCGAGGTGTCCCTCGCGCTCGCCGCTGTTCAACAGAAAGCCGATGCCCGCGGTGGGGTTGATCGCCTCGGCGAGGGTGATGTAGCCGAGCGCCAGGCCGAACTGGAAGCGCAGGCTCGTCACGATGTCGGGCACGGCGAGCGGGAACAGCACCTTGCGGATGATCTGGAAGCGACTCGCGCCGAGGGTCTGCGCGGTCTCGACGTAGCGCTGCGGCACGGCGGAGATCGCCTTGACCGTGTCGGAGAACACGAACGGCACCACCGCCAGGAAGATGAACATCGACTTCTGCGTCTCGTAGATGCCGAACCAGTAGATGGTGAAGGGCAAGAGCGCGCCCATCGGCACCGAGCGGAGGAAGATGACGGCCGGATTGATCGCCGCGGCCACGCTGCGGTACGAGCCCGCGCCGACACCGAGCCCGATGCCGACCAAGGCCCCGAGGCCGACCCCGACGAGCACCCGCCACAGCGTGGCGAGGATGTTGCCGACGAGGTCGCGCTCGAGCAGGGCCGCGAACGACCCGAAGACCTGGCCCGGGCTCTTCAGCTTCGCGGGCGACACGATGGCCTCGGTCGGGTCGCCGCGGGTGACGAACCACCACACCACCCCGAGCACGCCGAGGGCGGCGAGCCCGATCGCGACCCGCACGAGCAGGGGGGCATCGGCGCGCAGCGTCCGCCACCACGGCGGCGCTCCGGGCTGTTCCGGCGCCGGGGCGGCGGTCGCCGGCGCCTTCGCGCCCGGGTCCTTCGGCAGCGCCGCGGTGGTCCCCTGCCGGCCGGGCTTCGCGGCCGGCACGGGCTTCGCGGGCTCGGTCGATCGGCCGGCCGGAGCGGGCTTGTGTGCCTGCGGGGACTCGTCCGTCACTGCGCTTCCGCCGGGATGACGCGTACCTCGACGCGCCGGTTCTTGGCGTGATTCTTGGGGTCGGCGGGGTCGGCCGGCTTGTCCCAGCCGAAGCCCGCCACCACGAACTGGTTCGGATTCATCTTGTACTTGTTGACGAGCGCCTGCTTGACCGCGTTCGCGCGGTTGAGCGACAGCTCACGCACCAGGGAATCGATGGCGGTGCCGCGCATCGACCCGTCGGTGTGGCCCTCGATCTGGATGCGCGCGGCCCCGAACTGGCCGGCCAGCTTGGCGATCTCCTCGATGGTGTTGCCGACGTTCGGGTCGTAGAGCACGGCCGGCTTGCCGCCCTGGGCGGGCTCCCTCTCGAAGAAGGGATCGAAGTTGTTGGGGGAGAAGTTGATGGTGACGGTCTTCGTGAGGATCGCGCTCTCGACGTTGATGCCCCCGGCCGCCGCGGGCGTGAACTTGAACTCGTACTCGTTCTTCTGGTCGGCGAACTTCGGCTCGCCGCCCAGCTTCTTGATGATCCCGAAGTCGACGAGCTGGTCGAAGGGCACCTTGTCGTCGACCACGCGGATCGCGCGGTAGAGCAGGTACGCCGTGTCGTAGGTGCGCTCGAAGTTCGTCGGGTTGTTCTGGTTCAGGAAGAAATCGCGGTTCTCCGCGTAGTTCGTCCAGTGCGCGTCGGCGAGCATGCTCTGGCCGGTGCCCGGCGGCAGGCCGTACACGTCGTCCATGTGCTTGGCGGCGACCTGCTTCTGGGCGTCGTCCTTGAGCTCGACCATGGCGTCGAAGATGCCGCGCACCAGGCCCTCGATGATGTCGCCGTTGTCGCGGGCGAAGTCCGCGCGCGCGAACCACACGTCGGCGATGAGCTTGTTGGCCGTGCCGGTGGTCATGAGGATCTTGTTCCCCTTGACCTTCTCGAGGTTGTAGATGTCCGGGGCCCAGGACACGACGCCGGAGATCTCCTTGTCGGCGTTGAAGGCCGCGGCCGCCTGGAACGCGTCCTTGGTGAACTTCATGTTCACCTCGGAGGGCTGCACACCGGCGTTCAGGAGGACGTTGAGCAGGAAGTAGTGCGAGGGCGAGTTCTGCGCGAGCACCACGACCTTGCCGCGCAGGCCGGCAACGTCCTTGATCGTGTCGCGCACCACGATGCCGTCGCCGCCGTTCGACCAGTCGATCTGCTGGTAGATGCGCGGCATGGTCCGCGGGTCGGCCTTGAGGCGCTGCACGACGAGCGGCAGCATGTCCACGGTCGCCCAGCCGACGTGCACCTCGCCGGCCGCGAAGGTGTTCCCCATGTTGACGGGATCGTCGATGAGGATGATCTCGACCTTGAACTCCTTGCCCTTGGCGTCCTTCCAGACCTTGCCCGGCCCCTTGCCGCCGTTCGCGTAGAGGATCGGCGCCCAGCCGGCCCACACGTTGATCGCGAACTTGACGACGCGGTCCTTGCCGAGCTCCTTGAACGCGCCGGTGCCCGGCACGGCGGGCAGGCGCTGGCCCGGCTCGAAGGCGTACTCCTTGACGGTGGTGATGCCGTCGCCGGCCGGGTTCTCCGCGTCGCCGCCGGCCTGCTTCTTGATGTCGCCCAGGTTGATCGAGTCGGTCGCCGTGCTGGTGGACGTGCCCGCGCCCGACTTGCTCGAGCTCGCGGACATGCGCCACACGGCGATCGCTACGAGGCCCAGAATCACCGCACCCGCGGCCACGTAGAAAGCCGTCTTCGGCTTGGCACTTGCACCGTTGCTCATCTTGTCACTCCTGTCGCGGCTCGTGCCGCCACGCGTGCAGACGCTGCGGTCGTTTCGCGGGCGACGGCGGCGATGCCGGGGGGCGCCCGAGTCCCACCCACGGCGGCGGACTCTAGCCAGGTCCCGCCGACCCCACAACCCCCGGGCGGGCCTGCCGGAGCAGGTCGCGACCCGGCCGCGCGTAGCTGTGCTATGGACCCGCCGCTTTGAGCCCTCCTGGAAAGTCGAAGGACGCCGGCCCCGCGCCGAGGACCGAGGCCACCGAGGCGCCGGGCACCGCCGGCGCGGCACCGGCTGCGAGGCCGCCGAAGAAGAAGCACGCCGCGCGCGACGATCGCGAGAAGGCTGCCGCCGAGGCGCGCTCCAAGATCGGCGCGCAGGACCCGCTCGCACCCGCCGCCCTGAAGAAGCTCGGGCTGCGCATCGGGCTCATCGTGGCCGGGCTGTGGGTCATCGCCTTCATCATCCCCACGTTCATCCCGAAGATCGTCGCCGGCGTGCTGACGCTCATCGTCGGCGGGGTCGTGCTGTGGGTGCTGCGCTTCTCGCGGCGCAGCTACAAGGTGGCCGAGATCGTGCGGTCGGCCGACACCGCCGAGGCGCGCAAGGAGGCGCTCGGCAAGCTCGCGAGCGAGTTCAAGAGCGGCGACGTCGCCGCCACCTTCGCCCGGGCGCAGCTCCAGATGCAGGAGGATCCGCGCACGGCCCTGCGCACGCTCGAGACCATCAACCTCGGCAAGGTGATGGCCACGGTGGCGGACGAGACCCGCTCGCAGCGCGCGCTCATCCACCTCATGCTCGGCGAGACCGCCGAGGCGCGCAGCCTGTGCGACGGCATCGAGCTCGGCCGCCACAAGGAGCCGAAGACGCGCGCCATGCTCGGCACCATCATCGGCGAGTCGTGGGCGCGCACCGGCCAGGCGGCGCGCGCGGTCGAGCTGCTCGAGACCTTCGACGCGAACGACCCCGTGTACAAGGATCTGCGCCCGCAGCTCCTGCGTGCCCTGTGCTTCGCCTACGCGTGGTCGAACAAGACCTCGGCCATGAAACAGACCCTGCGCAAGCTCGCGAGCGAGAACACGCAGCTCCTGTTCGGCTTCGTCACGAAGCGCAAGAACCCGGCCGGCGTCTCGCCGCGCGGCATCCACCCGGCCCTCGAGAAGGAAGCCTACGACCTCGTCATGCGCTCGGGCATGGTGCCGCGCAAGATGCAGGTCAAGCGCATGGGTTGACGGCGCCGCCGCCCGCGGCGGCCCGGGGGTGCGATGCAGGGCATGCCCGCGACGGTCGGGGGACGCTACCGCGTGCTCGAGGAGCTCGGTCGCGGCGGCATGGGCGTCGTGTACCGGGTCGAGCACCTGCACACGGGCGAACGGCTCGCGCTCAAGGTGATGCTCGGCGCGGCAGCCGCGCACCCCGCGTTCGTGGAGCGCTTTCGGCGCGAGGCGTTCGTGCCGGCGCTCGTGAAGAGCGAGCACGTGGTCCGGGTGACCGACGCGGACGTGGCGCCCGAGCTCGGCGGCGCGCCGTTCCTCGTGATGGAGCTGCTCGAAGGGGTGGACCTCGAGCAGCGCTTGCGCGAGCGCGGGCCGTTGTCGTCGCACGCGCTCGTCGCGCTCCTGCGACCCGTGGCGGACGCGCTCGACCGGGCGCACCACCGCGGCATCGTGCACCGCGACCTCAAGCCCGAGAACCTGTTCCTGCACCACCGTCCCGACGGCAGCGTCACCGTGAAGGTGCTCGACTTCGGCATCGCCGGCCTCGGGGCCGCGCTCGGGCCGGACGCGGCGCGGCTCACGAGCACCGGCAGCATCCTGGGCACGCCGGGCTACATGGCGCCCGAGCAGGCGCGCGGCGACGTGGCGGCGATCGGCCCCGCGACGGACGTGTGGGCGCTCGGCCTCGTGGCCTTCCGCTGCCTCGGCGGCCGCGACTACTGGCCGGGGCCGAGCGCCGGCGAGGTCGTGGCGCAGATCCTGACGGCACCGCTCGCGCCGCCGTCCACCCTCGTGCCGGGGCTCCCCGGCGCCTTCGACGCGTGGTTCGCGCGCTCGTGCGCGCGCGAGCCCGCGGCGCGCTTCGCCACCTCGGGCGAGCAGGTCGCGGCCCTCGCCGCGACCCTCGGGGGGGCGGGCGACGCGGAGCTCGGGCACCGCGCCGCGGCCGCGACCGTGG
>JADLAB010000695.1 GCA_020848455.1 Polyangiaceae bacterium | reverse complement strand
TGGGGCCGGGCTTCGTGTGCGGGCGGGACGCGCACTACGTCCTCGAGTCGAATCGCGGGCCGAGCCTCGGGCGCGTGCTGTCGGAGGGCAGCGCCGAGACGCACACGGGCGTCCCGGGCGAGGTCGCCGGCCACCGCGAGGATCGCCTGCTGCGCGCACCGTGCGCCGGCGCCTTCACGCGCACCCGCGAGCTCGGCGACTTCGTGGAGCCCGGAGATACCGTGGGCACGGTCGCTGGTCGAGCCGTGGTCGCTCGGCTGGCGGGCATGATCCGCGGTCTCAAGCTGTCGGGCGTGGAGGTCGGAGCCGGTCACAAGGTCGGCGACGTCGATCCGCGCCGGGACCGCGCCCTGCTCGGCCTCATGACCGACAAGGCGATCGCCGTGGGGCGCGGCGCCGTGGATGCGCTACGCCTCGCAGGTCTCGCGCCCGCCCTGCATCCGAAGGAAGAGCTCGCAGGTCTCGTGCCCGTCGAGCATCCGAAGGAAGAAGAAGAAAGAGCCGCATGTACCTAGCCCTCGAACGCTACAGCCGACCGAGCACCGTCCACGAGTGCCTCGAGCTGCTGCACGCCCAGGGAGGGCGCGCGGCTCTCCTGTCGGGCGGCACCGACCTCCACGCGCGCGCCGACGAGGCGCTCACGCACGTCATCGATCTGCAGGCCCTGCCGCTCGCCGAGGTGCGGGCGAGCGGCGACAGCCTGCGGCTCGGGGCGCGGGTCACGCTCGCGCGCCTCCGCCGCGAGCCCGCGCTCGCGCGGCCCGAGCTCGCCGCGCTCCGGGAGGCGGCGGGCGCCTACGCCGTCGTCGCGCTCCAGAACCGCGCGACCCTCGGCGGGCGCATCATGGTCGATCGCGGCACCGAGGACGTGCCGACCGCCCTCGCGGCGCTCGGCGCCGAGCTCGCGCTCGCGCGGCGCGTCGACGGGCAGATCGTGACCGAGCGCGAGCCCTACCCCGTCGGGCAGAGGGCGCGGGCGGCGCTCGAGGGCGCGCTCGTCTGCGCCGTCGTGCTGCCGCTCGGCACGGGCAAGAGCGCGCTCCGGCGCTTCGGGCGGACGGCCGTGGATCAGCCGCTCGCGAGCGTGGCCGCCGCCTCGCGCGCGGGCGCGATCCACCTCGCCGCCAACGTGCAGGGCCCGGGCGCCGCCGACCTCCGCACGCTCCCGCGGACCGGGGCGCTCGCCTCGGCGTGGCTCGCGGATCGGCCCGCCGACTGGCGCGCGCAGGCGCGCGTGGCCCTCCTGGGCGAGCTCGCCGCCTTCGAGGATCCCTGGGCGAGCGGCGACTACCGCCGCGACCTGTCCGCCACGCTCGGCGTGCGCGCGCTCGCCGCCGTCTTCGGCGAGCCCGAGATCGTGTAAGCGGAGGATCCGATGAAGATCGAGCTCAAGCTCAACGGCAAGGACGTCGCCTGGGACTGTGCGCCCCACGAGTTTTTGACCGAGGCGCTGCGCCGCCACGGCCTGCTCGGCACGAAGCGCGGCTGCGAGTCGGGCGACTGCGGCGCGTGCTCGGTCTTGCTCGACGGCGAGGAGGTCCCGAGCTGCCTCGTGCTCGCGGCGCAGGCCGCCGGCCACGAGGTGACCACCATCGAGGGCCTCGGCGACTTCGCGGGCCCGCACCCGCTGCAGAAGGCCTTCGTCGATCACACGGCCATCCAGTGCGGGTTCTGCACGCCCGGCATGGTGATCGCGGCCAAGGCCCTGCTCGACGTCGAGCCGCGACCGAGCGAGCACGCCGTCCGCGAGTGCCTGGCCGGGCACCCCTGCCGCTGCACCGGCTACGTGAAGCCCATCCAGGCTGTGCTCGCGGTCGCCGCGACGAACGCCGGAGGCGAGGCACGATGAACAAGCCCATCCTGGGCGCGCCCGACGGCGAGGCGTGGGACACGGGCGCGGGCTCGCTCGGCGAGGTCGACCGCTACACGGCCGTCGGCAAGAGCCCCGAGCGCGTCGACGCCCTGAAGCTCGCGCTCGGCAAGGGCACCTACGCCGACGACGTGGCGCTCGAGGGCATGCTCCACCTGAAGCTGCTCTGGAGCCCGCACGCCCACGCGCGCATCGTCTCCATCGACACGCGCGAGGCCGAGAAGGAGCCGGGCGTGCGCTGCATCCTGCACCACGGCAACGTGGCGCGCATCCCGTACACGACGGCCGGCCAGGGACACCCCGAGCCCTCGCCCTACGACACCTTCATCTTCGACAAGAAGGTGCGCTTCGTCGGCGACCGGGTCGCGTGCGTGGCCGCGGACAGCCCCGAGGCGGCGGCGCGCGCGGTCGCGAAGCTCCGGGTCGTCTACGAGGTCCTGCCCGCCGTCCTCGATCCGCAGCAGGCCCTCCTGCCCGGTGCACCCGTCATCCACGACGAGCCCGAGGCGACCGGCCTGCCCGGCTTCGACAAGGCGCGCAACATCGCCGCGGCGATGGATGTCGATCACGGCGACGTCGAGGCGGCCTTCGCGCGCGCCGAGCTCGTGCTCGAGCGCGCCTACTCGGTGCCCTACCAGGCGCACTGCGCGCTCGAGCCCCACTCGGCCGTGACCTGGCTCGACGAGGACGACCGGCTCGTCGTGCGGGTGGCGACGCAGGTGCCCTTCCACAGCCGGCGCATCCTGGCGCGCATCCTCGAGGTGCCCGTCCAGCGCATCCGCGTCGTCAAGCCGCGCATCGGCGGCGGCTTCGGCGGCAAGCAGGAGATCTTGCTCGAGGACTTGCCCGCGCTCGTCACCCTGCGCACGCGCCGGCCCGCTCGGCTCGTGCTCACGCGCGCCGAGGAGATCGTGTCCTCGCGCCTGCGCCACCCGCAGCTCCTGCGCTGGAAGAGCGGCGTCATGAAGGACGGCCGCCTCGTGGCCCAGGAGCTCGAGGTGCTGGCGAACACCGGCGCCTACGGCGCGCACGCGCTCACCGTCCAGACCTGCACGGCCGGGAAAACGCTGCCCCTCTACCGCGCCGAGGCCTACCGGTTCCGCATGAAGACCGTGTACACGAACCTCCCCGTCGCGGGCGCCTTCCGCGGCTACGGCGGGCCCCAGGGCTTCGTGGCGCTCGAGTCGCACATGGACGAGCTCGCGGGCATGCTCGGCATGGACCCCATCGAGTTTCGCCGCCGCAACGTCGTCGGGCCGGGCGACGAGAACGCGCTCGCGCAGGCGCTCGGCGAAGGCAAGGAAGGACCGCCGCAGCGCTTCCGCTCGTGCGCCATGCAGGAGTGCATCGATCGCGGCATGGCGGCCATCGACTGGGCGCGGCGCCCGACCCTGCCGCGCACGGGCACCGTGCGGCGCGGCATGGGCATGAGCTGCCTCATGCACGGCTCGGGCATCCCGGGCGTCGACATGGGCTCGGCGCGCGTGAAGCTGAACGAGGACGGCTCCTTCAACCTGCACGTCGGCGCGACCGACATCGGCACGGGCTCGGACACGATCCTGTCGCAGATCGCCGCCGAGACGCTCGCCGTGCCGGTCGGCAAGATCGTCATCTACTCGTCCGACACGGACCACACGCCCTTCGACACGGGCGCCTACGCCTCGAGCACCACCTACATCACGGGCGTGTCCGTGAAGAAGGCGTGCGAGGGCGCCCGGCGACAGCTCGAGGACGCCGCGGCCGAGATGTGGCGCCACCGCGGCGACGCCTGCGACCGCGCCGCGCTCTTCGTGAAGGACGGCGCCGTCTGCCGCCCCGACGGAGAGCGCCTGTCCTACGCCGACATCTGCCTGTCGACCTTCTACACCCACGATCAGCACCAGATCATGGACCACGGCTCGCACATGAGCTTCGAGTGTCCGCCGCCCTTCGCGGCGCACTTCGCCGAGGTCGAGGTCGACACCGAGACCGGCGGCGTGAAGGTCCTCAAGTACGTCGCGGCGACGGACTGCGGGGTCGCCATCCACCCGAAGAGCTGCGAGGGCCAGACCGAGGGCGGTTGCGTGCAGGCGATGGGCTACGCCCTCTCGGAAGATCTCACCTTCGACGCCGCCGGTCGCACGCTGACGGACGGCTTCCGCCACTACAAGCAGTTCTCGTCGCTCGATCTGCCCGAGTTCCAGACCATCCTCGTGCCCTCCTTCGAGCCGAGCGGGCCCTACGGCGCGAAGTCCGTGTCGGAGATCCCGGCCGACGGCCCCGGCCCGACGCTCCTCAACGCCATTGCGGACGCCATCGGCATCCGCATTCGCGAGCTGCCGATCACCCCGGAGAAGGTGCGCCGCGCCTGGCTCGCGAAGCAGGCCGAGGAGGCCCGCTCATGATCGGCTTTGCCCGGGCGCGGCTGCTCTTGCCCCTCTCCGACCGCGGCGGGCGCGGCGAGCGCATCGAGGACGGCTATGCCGTGTGGCGCGACGGCGAGCTCCTCGAGGTCGGCGCCTACACGCAGGAGACGGGCGCGCGCCTGCTCGCCGCGCACGGCGCGCTCGCCGTCCTCGGGGGGAGCGCGAGCGCAGGGAGCGTGGACGCGCTCGTGCGCCACGACGCCGTGATGCTGCCCGGCTTCGTGAAGGCGCACGGCCACGACCACGAGCCGCCCATCATCGGGATGGTCAAGGACGTGCCGCTCACGGCCTGGCTCGACGGCGCCGTCAACGTGTTCACGCGCTACGTCGAGGAGCACAAGGCCGCGCTGACGGCCGAGCTCGGCGCCTCCCCGCAGTACCTCACGTACCTGAAGGCCAAGGCCGACGACCTCTACTACGGCATCACGTCGGCGATGACCCACCACTGCAACTACGCCAAGTACTGCGTGGACGAGCTCGTCGAGGCCTGCCGCGTGGCCGGCACGCGCATCCTCGTCGCGGTCGGCGGCCAGGACCGGAACTACTACGAGGGCGTGCTCGACAAGACCCCCGCCGTCGCGCTCGAGCGGCTCGACCGCGGCGTCCGGAAGCACGGCGCGACCCCGCGCGTCGGCATCCTGCCCGGCCCGGATCAGTTCTTCTCGAACGGGCCCGAGATGCTGAAGGCCCTGAAGGCCTGGGCCCGCGAGCACGGCACGCTGTTCCATTGCCATTCCTCCGAGGAGTACGGCACGACCGAGTGGTTCAAGCGCGAGTATGGCAAGACCGAGGTCCGCTACGCGCTCGAGCTCGGCATCCTCGACGAGCACACCGTGCTCGCGCACCAGGTCCAGACGACGCCCGACGATCTCGCCATTCTGCGCGACACCGGCACGCGCATCGTCCACAACCCGCTCGCCAATACCATCCTGGGCTCCGGCATGCCCCCCGTGATGGACATGCTCGCGGCCGGCATTCCCGTCGCCATCTCGACCGACGGCTCGGGCTCGGCCGACAACCAGAACATCCTCGCCGCCGCGCGCCTCGCCTCGCAGTATCAGAAGGCCCTGCACCGCCGCGCCGAGAACCTCCCGGCCCAGCAGGTGCTCGAGATGATCACGGTCGAGGCGGCGCGCATCCTCGACCTCCCCGTCGGCCAGCTCGAGGCCGGCCGCCCGGCCGATCTCGTGCTCGTCGATCTCACGCGCCCCAATCTCGTCCCGACGCGCAAATCGAACGTCGTCGAGAACCTGATCTGGGCGAGCGACGGGAGCGAGGTGCGCTTCGTCGTCGCGAACGGCCGCGTCCTCAAGGACGACTACCGCATCACGACGCTCGACGTCGCGGACGTCGGCGGCAAGGTCGCGCGCCTCGCGGAGGGCCTCGAGCGCTACAAGGCCGACGTGGGCGAGCTCAAGGGCACGGGGGCGAATCGGTAG
>JADLAB010000694.1 GCA_020848455.1 Polyangiaceae bacterium | reverse complement strand
GCTGCATGGGGCGCCTGCGCGCCCGCTGGGGTGGGCACGCCGCGAGGAGGGTAGCAGGCTCACGCGCAGCACACGAAGTCACGCAGCTCCGCGAACCCCATGCGCGCGAGCGCCGCGCGGATCTCGCCCCGCGCGCGCGCGCCGGCCACCGACACGAGGATGGGGGCGCCACGCAGGGCGGGGAGCGCGTCCGGTGCGACGACGGGCGCGCCGTGGATGCGGTTGCCGAGCCGCCCGGGGTGCAGCTCGACCACGTGGCTCGGCGTGCGCCCGTGGCCGGCGAGGGCCCGGCGCAGGTTGCGCCCCGTGTCGCCGTAGCCCCAGAGGACGTAGTGCACGCTCGTCGCGAGCAAGCCCCGCACCAGGAACTCGGCGCGACAGGCGGTGAAGCGCTCGAGGTCGTAGGTCGCCGCCGTGCGCGACAGCCGTCCCGGGTGGTCGCGCCAGCCGAGCAGGCGCTCCGGCACGACGCCTACCTCGCGCCCGGCCTCGAGCAGCCGCAGCACGAGATCGTAGTCCTCTGGCCAGCCGCGATCGCGGTAGCCGAAGGCGACGAGCTCCTCCCGGCGCACGCACAGCGACGGATGGGCGACCGGGCACTCGACGAACGCGTCACGGCGCACGTCGGCCGCCGTACGGAGCGCGTTGAGCCAGCTCTCGTAGGCGCGACGTCGCGGCTGGAGCGCCGCACCGCGCGGGAACAGGCGCACGTGGCAGCCGACGGCCGCGAGCGCGGGCGCCGCGTCGAGCGCCGCGAGCTGCGCCGCGAGCCGCCGCCGGTGCATGAGGTCGTCGGCGTCCATGCGCGCCACGTAGGGCGCGCGGCACGCCGCGAGGCCGCGCGCGAGCGAGGGCACGAGGCCCGCGTGAGGCCCCCCGAGCAGGCGGAAGCGCCCGTCGGCGGCGGCCCAGCGCGCGGCGATCGCCGCCGTGTCGTCGCGCGAGCCGTCGTCGACGATCAGGCACTCGAAGCGCGCCTCGGTCTGGCGCGCCACGCTGCGAAGGCAGGCGTCGAGCGTCGGCGCGGCGTCGAAGGCGGGCAGCAGGATCGAGACGCGCGGCGCCACGCTCACCCGCCCCTCAGGCGCGCAGGTCCTCGCTCTCGGCGACGCGGTTCTCCCACGTGGGGTCGAAGGCGATGCGCACGAGCGCCGCGGCGAGCACGGCGTTGCTGGTCGAGCGGTAGCGCGCCCAGGTGCGACGGGCGCCGAACACCTTGCCGAGCGCCAGCAGGCCGTCGATGGCGCCGGCGCCCAGCCGCTCGCCCGGCCGCGACTCGTCGCGGTCGCTGCCCGTGATGAACGAGGGGCGCGCGATCGTGTAGGGCAGCGTGCCGGCGCCGAGCTCCGCCTCGACTTTGGCGCGCGCCGTGCCGTAGGCGCCGGGAGCGCCGAGCTTGGCGCCGGCCGCGGACAGGTAGACGAAGCGCGGCGGGCGCGGCAGCGTCGCCGCGGCGCGGCGCAAGAGGGCCGTGAGCCCGTAGTCGACGGCCTCGTAGCTCGCGTCCTCGCCGCGCGCTCGCGCCTGGCGGGCGCGCGACTTGGTGGTGCCGAGCAGCGCGAACACGACGTCGGGCGCGAGCCGCGCGAGGGTGGTCGCCATCGCGGTCTCGTCCCAGGGCGTCGTGTCGAGCTCGGCGCCGAGCTCCGCGAAGCGCGGGCCGAGGCGCGCCACGGCGGCGGAGCCGGGTCGCACGTGCGCGACGGTGCGCACTCCCTCGGCGCGGAGCGCGGCAACGACCTCGCGGCCCGTGTAGCCGCTCGCTCCGGCGACGAACGCGACGCGGCTCATTCGGGCTCTTCGCGCGGGCTCGCGGCGAGCTCCGCGCTGAGCGCGCCGAGCGCCGCGCGCGCCCGGTCGAGGGCCGCGCGGTCCGCGCGGGCCGCGGCGCGCACCTTGTCGAGGTGAGCGCGCTCGGCCACGAGCTCGCTCCGTGCCGCGGCGAGCTCGGTCGCGAGCGCCTCGGAGGACCGCTCGAGCGCGCGCTTCTCCTCCGCCCGGGTGTGCTCGTGCTCGAGCGCGGCGTCGAGCGCGGCCGCCTGCTCCGCGAGCCGCTGCTCCGCCTTCTCGATGCGCGCCTCGAGCTCCTCGCGGCCCGAGGCGTGGGCCAGCCGCTCGGCGCCGAGCTCGCGCTCGCGCGCCGCCGCCGCCGTCACCGCGCCCGCGAGCTCGCCCTCGAGCTTGGCCACGTGCGCGCGGGTCGTGGCGAGCTCGTGCTCGAGCTTCTGACACACGCCCCGCTCCGCCTCGAGCTCCTGCTCGGCACGCGCGCGGGCGGCGCGCTCGTCGGAGAGCGCCGCCTCGGTGACCGCCTGGCGCGCGCCCGCCTCGGCGACGGCCTCTGCCACGCGGGCGGCCTGGTCGGCCTCGAGAGCCGCGAAGCGCTCGGCCGCCGCCTGCTCGGCCGCGCGCGTCCGCGCCTCGGCGGTGGCGAGCGCGGCCGCGTGCTCGCCCTCCCGGACGGAGGCCGCGGCGACGCGGCCGGCGAGCTCGGCGCGCACCGCACCGAGGGTCGCTTCGAGCGCGGCGAGCGCAGCGCGGTGCTCGGCACCGAGTGCCGCACCGAGCTCGTCCGCAGCGCGTGCCGCGGCCTCGCGCTCGGCGGCGAGCGCGCTCGCGTGCGACGCCTCGAGCCGGGCGCGCGCCTCCGCGTGGCGCGCCTCGACCGCGGCGAGCTCGTCGCGCTGGCGGTTCTCGGACGCGCGCAGCTCTTGCTCGTGCGCGAGCGTCGCGTTCCGGAGCTCCTCGCCGGCCGCCTCGCGCAGGACGAGCAGCTCCTGGCTGCGAAGCTTGAGCTGCTCGCTCAGCTTGGCCACTCGCCCCTTGAAGTCGTCGGCGCGCTTGTCCGCGAGCGCCTTGTCGGCCCCGAGGGTCTCGAGGCGCGTCTGGGCGTCGCCGAGGCGCCGGTCGAGCTCGGCGACGCGGTCGGCGAAATCGGCGTTGCGGCGCTCGACGCCGAGCGCCTGCTCGCGCAGCTCGAGCAGCTCGCGGTCGCGCTGGGCGGCCGCCTCGCGCACGCCGAGGAGCTCGCGCTCCTTGGCGTTCAGCAGCTCGCGCAGCGCGAGCAGCTCGCGCGCGCCACCCGGTGCCTCGGAGGGCGGCGGCCGCACGGAGAGCTGCGCGCGCAGGGCGTCGCGCTCGGTGCGTACGACTTCCATCTCGCCGAGCGCCTGGCGGGTCTCCTCGAGATCGCGCGTGGCCTCGCGGAGCGCGCGCTGCGTGAGGGCGAGCGTCCGGTTGGCCGCGTCGAGCTCGGCCCGCAGGTTGCGCGTGCCCTCGGCCTCGGCGTCGGGGAATGCGGGCGGCGCCCCCGACCCCGGCCGCGCCGGCGGCGGTGCCGAGGCCGCCCGCGGCGGCGGCGCGGTCGAGGCCCCGTGCGGGGCGAAGACCACGCGCGTCGGCTCGTCGGCCACCGCGTCGTCGACGTCGCTCCAGAGGTCCTGCAGCTGCACGGGCGGCGCAGGCGCCTCGGCGGAGGGCGCACGCGGCGCGGGCGCCGCCGCCGGCGGTGGGGCGGACGGCGCGGCCGGCTCGGGCGCCGCACCCGACTGGAACGGGTAGTCCCAGGTCCGGGCGCCGCGCCGAGGCAGGGCGCCCGCGTCGGGCGCCCCGGACCCACCCACACCGGCAGCGTCGGGCGCAGCGCTCGACCCGCGCAGGGGTGCGTTGTGCGCCTCGTGGGCGGCGGCGACGAGCGCCGCCGCCTGCTGGATCGCCGGATCGAGCGCCGCGGCGGCGAGCGGCACGGGGGGCGTCGACGCGGGGAAGGCCGACGTCGGCGCCGTGGGAGGCGTGCTCGGCGCCGCGGCCGCAAGCCCCCGCGGAAGGGGCGGCTGGGCGAGCGGGCCGGGAGCGCGCTCGCCATCGGAGGTGTCGAGGTCGAGATCGAGCACCGGCCGCCGGGAGTCGCGGCGCGGCAGGACCGAGCCCGTGCCGACGCGATCGCCGGGCGGCGGCCGGTGCGCGGCCGTCGCGCCGGCGCCTGGCTCGAGCAGCCGCCCGATCCGGTCGAGCAGCTCCGGCACCGAGATGGGCTTGCGCACGTAGTCCTCGGCCCGCGTGCGCAGGGTCTGGTGCTGCGCGAAGGTCTCGGGACTGCTGTCGCGCGACAGGATGACGAGCGGCACCGCGGCGAGCTCGGGATCCTTCTTCAGCTTGTTGCAGAGCGAGAACCCGTTCATGCGCGGCAGCTCGACCGCGAGCAGGATGAGGTCGGGGCGATCGGTGGCCGCGGCGATGAGCCCGGTCGTGGCGTCCTCGAACACCTGCACGGTGTGCCCGAGCCGCCCGAGCTCCTGCCGCAGCTCGGCCACGAAGCGGTGGTCGGCTTCGAAGATGAGGACCTTCATGTTGCCAGCATCCCGACCGCGGGACTCTCCCCGCAAGCTCTGTTACGACGGCGCGCCGGTCGTGCCAAGCGCCGAACAAGGCGCGCCGGCTAGAAGCAGCCGAGCGCGCGGCCGCGCGCCAGCGGTCCGGTAGCCCCGAGCCGCTCGAGGGAGCGCGCGGCGGCCGCGACCGCGGCCGCGAGCGCCGGACGTCCCGTCACGCAGCCGTGGGTCGCGACGAAGCCGACGAGCGCGGCGCGCGCCGCGGTGCCGCCCAGCACCTCGAGTGCGCCCGACACCGCGGCGAGCTCCTGATCGGAGAGGCTCGCGTCGCCGAGGAGGCGCGCGAGCGGCTCGACCGCGGCGACCTCTCCGGCGGCCGCGAGCGCGCGCGCCAGCACCCGGAGCGGCGGGTCCCACGGCACGGCACCCGTCAGCCAGCCGAGGGCGCCGAGCTCGCTCGGGCGCTCCGCGCGCCGGAGCAGCGCGCGCAACATGGCGCCGCCGGCGGGCCGCCGCTCGAGGCGCTCGGAGGCGGTGGCGCGCACCGCGTCGGGCACGGTCTCCTGCGCGGCGACCGCGAGGAGCGCCTCGGTCGCGTCCTCGCCGGGCTCGTCGGCGAGCGCGCCGCACAGCTCGAGCTGGAGCGGCAGGACGCGGCGGTCCGACAGCGAGAGCGCGCGCACGAGCTGGGTCGTGCGCGGCTCGGGCGCGCTCGCCGGGTCCTCGCTCGTGCCCGCCTCGCGCGCCTCGGGTGGGCGCGCCGACACGGCGCACGCGACGAGCGGGGCCCCGAGCGACCGCGCGGCCACGACCCGCCCGTCGCGCGCCGACAGCCAGCGCGCCTCGCCGCCGGCGTCGCACAGGGCGAAGCCGTTCGCCGAGGCCGCGCCGCCCAGCAGATCGTGGCGGCTCGTGACGACCCAGCGCGCCGCCCCGCCCAGGGCGGGGAAGGCGGCGGCGATCCGGTAGTAGGCGAGCAGCGCGCCGCCCGCGGTCGCCGCGGCGGCCCCGTCGAGCGCGGCCGGGTGCGCGTGCACGCGCGCCCTGGTGGCGCGCTCGACCCAGCGCCGCGGGTGGCGGCCGAGCGCGTCCTCGTCCCGAAGGCCGAGCCAGGTGGGCGCCTCGGGCAGGCGCGGCAGCCGCACCGAGACCTCGCGGCCGCCACCTCGACGCGCCGCCACGGCGTCGGCGTCGAAGCGGAGCGCGCGCGTGCCGTCCCCGAAGTAGAGGACGCCGTCGACTGCGCGTGCCTCGGTGACGGGCTCGCGCCGCACGAGGCGCGCCGTCTCCCGCCCTTCGAGCAGATCGAGCACGACGACGCCCTCGCCCTGCCAGGGCAGAAAGGCGAGCTCGCCAGCCACCGCCGGCACGCCCACCTGCGCCCTGACGTCGAGCTGGCGGCGCACGCTCCCGGACCGGTCGAGCGCCAGCACGATGCTGCGCGCGCCGCTCAGCGAGCCGAGCGACACCAGCGTGGTCGCGCCGTCATCGGCCGCCCCCCGCAGCCGTCCGCCGACGCGCCGCGACCACAGGGGCTCGCCGCTCGCGGCGTCGAGCGCGAACAGCTCCCCGCCCCCGAGCCCCACCACCACCGAGCCCGCGAGCCACGGCGGCGACTCGAGCGGATGCTCGTAGGCCCAGCGCCGCGCTCCCGGCTCGGCGCGCCCGAGGAGCGTCGTGACCTCGGCGTCCGCCGCCTGGACGAGGGACACACCGACGAAGACGCTGGGCTCGTCCGCCTCGACCGCGGCACGCGCCGCGACGCGCTCGGGCGCGTCGAAGACGCGCTCGAAGGCGGCGAGCTCGGCGCCATCCTCGTCGGCCCACCCGACGTCGAGCGGGTGCCCGCGCGTCGGCCCACCCCCGCAGGCGCCCACGAGCGCGGCGCTGGCGGCGAGGGCCGCGAGCGCGCGCACGGCTCGCCCCGATCGGGCCAGGCATGGGCTCGGTTCGGCCACGGGCGCAAGCCTGGCGCCGGGAGCCCCTGCGGCGCAAGCGCGGCCACGGCCGGAACGGAGGCCGCCCTTCGGCGGGAACACGGCGAGGTGTAGCATGCCCGTCGCTTCCGCTATGCTCGCCCGGCCGCGCGGCCGCTCGCCGGACGCGGCCCACCCATGCTGCCCCCCTTGCCCGTCATCGAGCTCGTCGAGGTGGAGGACCTGACGCCCCCCGCCGCGCCCGGCGGCTTCCTGCGCCTGCGTCGCCAGCGCTTCCGGGTCCGCGATCGGCAGGGGCGGCTCGGCGACCCCTTCGTGTACGACCGCGTCGAGCGGGCCGCGCTCGACGCCGTGGTGGTCGCGGCCCACTACCGCGACGCCGCCGGCACGCGCCACGTCTACGTGCGGAGCGCGCTCCGCCCGCCGGTGCACCTCCGCCCGCCCGCCAGCCGGCCCCTGCCGGAAAAGCCGACGCTCGGCGCGCTGTGGGAGCTGCCCGCCGGGCTGGTCGAGCCCGACGAGTGCAGCGCCGAGGGGTTGCGCCGCTGTGCCGCGCGCGAGCTCGCCGAGGAGACCGGCTTCGCGGCCGCCGCGGCGCACCTGCAGGGGCTCGGCCCGGCGACCTTCCCGTCGGCCGGGGTCATCGGCGAGCGCCACCACTTCTTTCACCTCGAGGTGCGGCCTGCCGAGCGCGGCCCCCCGACCGAGGACGGCAGTGTGCTCGAGCAGGGCGCCCTCGTGGTCGCCCTGCCCCTGCCGACCCTGCTCGAAGCCGTGCGCGCGGGCGACATCGAGGACGGCAAGACCGAGATCGGGCTGCGGCGCCTCGCGGAGCTCCCGTGACGGTGCGGCGCGCGTCCGAGCCCGAGGGCCGCCACCATGGCTAGCGCCCGTCCCCGCGTGGCCCTGGTGGTCAAGCGCTCGGCCTACGCGAAGCACCTCGAGCGCGGCGAGAAGCTCATGGGCGAGCTCCTCTCGCGCGGCGATCCCTCGGTCGCCCACGTGGTACCCGCGCACGCGGAGCACGAGGCGGCGGTCCGCGAGGTAGAGAGCGCGGTCGCGGCGTGCGGCGCCGCTGCCACGCGCATCGCCGGCCGGCGCCGCTTCGACGCGCAGCGCTTCGACCTCGTCGTGACGGTGGGCGGCGACGGCACGCTGCTCCACGCCTCGCACAACGTGGGCTCGACGCCCGTGCTCGGCGTCAACAGCTCGCCGAGCTACTCGGTCGGCTTCTTCTGCGGCGCGCAGAAGGGCAGCGTCGCCGAGGCCCTGCGAGCCGCCCTCGCGGGCCGGC
>JADLAB010000693.1 GCA_020848455.1 Polyangiaceae bacterium | reverse complement strand
CTGCTCGCCTTCGAGGGGGCGCTCGTCGGCACGAGCCTCGGCGCGCTCGAGGCGTTCGCCGGTCCCGACTACGAGCTCGTGCCGGTGAGCGAGGCGGACGCGCTCGCCTACGCGTGCAATGGCCTCGCCGTCGGCGACACGGTGCTCATGCCCGAGGGCGTGAGCGCCGCCCTCTCGGCGCGCATCGAGCGGAGCGGCTTCCGGGTGCGCCCCATGTCCTTCGCCGAGCTCTTCGGCAAGGGCGGCGGCGGCCCGCGCTGCCTCGTCAACGAGCTTCGTGGCCTCGACCCCGGGAGCATCCCCGCGAGCGCGCGCTACCGCGAGCTCCGCGCGGCGCTCGTCGCCGAGGGCGCGAGCTATCCCGAGGTTTCGGCGGCGGGGTAGGAGAGTCGTCGGTCGCCGGTCGTCGGGTGCGTGGCAGCCGAACGCCGTGTTTGGCCTGGCGAACCGCGGGCCGACTGGGTACGGTGCGCGCATGAACGTCGTCGGCCTCATCTGGCCCGTCACGACCCTCGTCCTGTTTGGCGTCGCCTGCGGCGACAAGCCCGGTGGAACAACGGGCGCCGACTCGGGCGCCCATGCGACTGCGTTGGACACCGAGGACAAGACCTGGGATTTCGAGGCCTTCAAAGTCAAAGGCAAGGTGCCGACGGGGTGGAGCGAAAGCCAGCTCGGGCCCGGTTTCACCTACAAGAAGCCGGGCAGGACCTTCGGTACGATGCTCCGGGTGACGCCGAGCTGCGAGGGTTCCTGCGGAAGTATCGCCGACAACATCAAGAAAGCCGCCGCCGAGCAGGTCAAGATGCACAAGGCGTCCGGCTACGAGGCCACGATCGTCAGCGACGCCGAGCTCGCCAACGGCCGGATGTTCGAGTTGACCGTCCGCAACAGCGACGAGGCGTTCAGGTCCGCCCACGTGTTCGCCTTCGCCCCGGCATGGCAGGAGGCGTTGAGCTGCGACATCCAGGCTGACCCCGAGGACGATGGCCTCTACGACGGCTTGATCGCCCTCTGCAAGGGGTTGGCCGTCACGCCCAAATGAGGCGCATTGCGAAGGCGGCCAGGCGATTCGAGCCTGTTCGCGTCTTCGTGTGCGACGTCAGGCTGCGCGCCCGCGCCGGGTCACGGGCACGGGCACGGACACGGACCCTGCGGGTCGAGCGAGCGCCTTCTTCGACTCTGTGCGCTCATGCTTGGGCCGCAGCGTGCCTTTGGCCACGGTCGCCCGGGGTAGACTCACCCGGCCGAGTGCGACGACAAGCCGAGGAGCCGCGGCGGGGTGTGCGGGTGGCCGCTGGCGCGTTGCATCCACGCGCCAGCAGCAGACCATGTGGGGGGCTCCTGGCGCTACCCAGAGGAGGACGCGATGATTGCACGACGCCAGTGAAGTCGCACGTCGTCGTGTGGCGCGCCTCGGCGCACTGTACCGACAAGACCGACTGCGCCGCCTACAAGACGTGCACGTCCGAGAAGGAAGCCGAGTTCAAGTAGCGGCTGGGCCCGCGGGCTTGCCTCCGGGTCCGCCACAAACCCACCAACCTCGGCGAACTTGCGGCACTTGTGGCGGACTTGCTCGCGGACCCCCCCACCCGCACCCGCACCCGCGCCCGCGCCCGCTCCCGCTCGCGCGCCCGCGCCCGCACCCGCACCCGCGCCCGCGCCCGCTCCCGCTCACCCTCACGCACCCGCTCCCGCCCGCGCCTCACGCCGGGAGCCGGGAGCGGACACGGACGCGCCCTCCGTTCGCCGCTTGCGCGCGCCCGCCCCTGCTTCCACGATGCGGGCCATGACGGCTGCGCGACGACCGAACAGGCTCGCCGGGGAGACGAGCCCGTACCTCCTGCAACACGCCCACAACCCGGTGGACTGGTACCCGTGGGGCGCGGAGGCGCTCGCGCGGGCGAGCGCCGAGGACCGGCCCATCCTGCTCAGCATCGGCTACGCGGCGTGCCACTGGTGCCACGTGATGGAGCGCGAGAGCTTCGAGAACGAGGCGACCGCCGCGCTCATGAACGAGCACTTCGTGTGCATCAAGGTCGACCGCGAGGAGCGCCCCGACCTCGACGACATCTACATGAAGGCGACGCTCGCCATGAGCGGCTCGGGCGGCTGGCCCATGACCGTGTTCCTCACGCCGGCCGGGGAGCCGTTCTACGCGGGCACCTACTTCCCGCCCCACGACGCCCACGGCCGCCCGGGCTTCCCGCGCCTGCTCACGCGCATCGCGGGCCTGTGGGCCGACGAGCGGCACGCGGTTCTGCGGCAGGCGGGCGAGCTCACCCGGCACCTGCGCCTGTTCGCGGCCGCGGAGCGGCCCATGGCCGTCGGGGAGGGGGCGCTCGCCGCGGCCGAGGGCGAGCTACGGCGCACCTTCGACGCGACCTTCGGCGGCTTCGGCCATGCGCCGAAGTTCCCGCCGGTCATGGCGCTCGAGCTCCTCCTGCGCCGACACCGCAGGAGTCGCGACCCGAAGCTGCTCGAGATGGTGACGGTCACGCTCGACGGCATGGCCAAGGGCGGCATGCGCGACCACCTCGGCGGCGGCTTCGCGCGCTACTCGACCGACGAGGCGTGGCTCGTGCCGCACTTCGAGAAGATG
>JADLAB010000692.1 GCA_020848455.1 Polyangiaceae bacterium | reverse complement strand
CGACGGCTTTTCGACGGCGAGCGCGTCGGCCCGTTCGCGCTCGCCGCGTCGGCTTCGCGGCGCGAGGGGGCGCGGCGTCGGGGCCGTGCTACACGCTCGCGCGGGGACCGCGCCCTTCGATGCCTACCGATCTGCCGCCGAACTACGTGCCCGGGGCCCCGCGCGCGCCCGTCGCTGCCGACGACGCGCCCGACAGCGCGCCCGACAGCGGGTCCGCTCCGCCCCCGGCGCCGGGACGCCAGCGCCTGCTCCTGCCCCTCGGTCTCTTCCTCGCGACGCTGTTCTCGGTCTTCCTCATGGGCTCGATCTACGAGACCCCGGCCGACGCGCCCGAGGTCGTCGGCGGATGGCTCGAGCAGCTCAGGCTCCTGCCGAGCGGCTGGCCCTTCGCCGTGCCGCTCATGGCGATCCTCGTCACGCACGAGCTCGGCCACTACGTCGCCGCCCGCATCCACCGCGTGCCCGCGTCCCTGCCGTACTTCATCCCGCTGCCGAAGCTCTCGCCCTTCGGCACCATGGGGGCGGTCATCTCGATGCCCACGCGCATCAAGTCGCGCAACGCCCTGCTCGACATCGGCGCGGCGGGGCCGCTCGCGGGCCTGGTCGTCGCGATCCCCGTGCTCGTCATCGGGCTCCTGCAGTCCGAGGTGAAGCCGGTCTCGAGCCCGAGCCTGCAGGAGGGCCAGTGCCTGCTCTACATGCTCCTCAAGCTCCTGGTCGTCGGGCCGATCCCCGAGGGGAGCGACGTGTACCTGTCGTCGACGGCGTTCGCCGGCTGGGCGGGCCTGCTCGTGACGTCGCTCAACCTCATCCCGATAGGCCAGCTCGACGGCGGCCACATCGGCTACGCGCTCTTCGGCGCGCGCCACGAGCGCGTCGGGCGCGTCCTGCACTACTCCCTGCCGCTCGTCTACCTCTACAACCTGCTCGTCTACCGCTCCTTCGAGGTCGGCCTCGTGTGGGTCGTGTGGTTCGTGCTGCTCATGCTGGTGCGGCGCCACCCGCCGACCGAGCCGGGCGAGCTGTCGAAGGGGCGGCGCGCCGTCGCCGTCCTCTGCCTCGTGCTCTTCGTGCTGCTCTTCATGCCGACGCCGATGCGGCTCAACTGAGACGGGGCAAGGGGTAGGGGGTAACGGGCAAGCGGCGCGGGGCCCCTTCCCGCTTGCCCTTGGCGCCCGGCGTCGTACGCTCCGGCGCGACGGGCGCGACGGGCGCGACAGGCGCGGCGACCGGCGGCCCGGCGGCCGCGGAGGAGACTCGCATGGTGCAGCACTGGCTCTTCGGCGATCCTGGCGACGACAAGGACGTGCGCTGCAAGCGGCTCATCGAGCGCTGCGGCTACGGCGCGGCCGCGCTCACCATCCTGCCCATCCCCGGCAGCGAGATCATCGCCGTCATGCCGCTGCACGTCGGCATGGTGGTCGGCATCGCCGAGCTCCACGGCGTCGAGCTGTCGCGCTCCTCGGCCACCGAGCTCGTCCTCAAGATCGGCGCGACCGTCGGCCTCTCGCTCGTCGGCAGCCGCGTGGCCATGACGGCCGGCAAGATCTTGCTGCCGGGGCTCGGCGGCATCATCGCGGCGCCGTTCATGTACGCCTCCACGCTCGCCATCGGGGCCGTGGCGCGCGCCTACTTCAAGGGCGGCGGCGAGCTCGTCGAGAGCGAGATGCGCGCCGTCTACGAGGACACGGTCAAGCGCGCCAAGGAGACCTTCGACCCGCGCCGCGCCAAGAGCGAGGAGGCGCAGGCGGTGGCGCGCGAGGCCGCGGCCGAGGCCGACAAGGCGCCCGGCGCCGCGGGGGCGGCCGCCGCTCCCGCATCCGCGCCCGAGCCGGCGCGCGGAGCGGCCTCGGTCGACGAGCTCGGCGAGCGGCTCGGCAAGCTCGAGATGCTGCGGGCGCGGGGGGCCATCAGCGACGCCGACTACGAGCGGCGCAAGGCGGAGATCCTCGACGAGATCTGAGCTCCCCGCGCGCTGTGCCGGGGCTCCGAGCGGAGGCCGACGTGACTGCTCCCAAGACCCGTGACCGATCGCTTCTCATCATCGCGCTCCACGGCAAGGTGGCGGCGCTCGACGCCGAGACCGGCGAGGTGCGCTGGAAGAACGGCCTCACGGCCGGAGGCTACGGCGAGGTGGAGATCGCGTTCGTCGAGGACGCGCTCGTGGTCTCGGCCTTCGGCGCGCGGCTGTTCTGCCTCGACTACCTGACGGGCGCCGAGCGCTGGGCCGTCGACACGACGAGCGCCGGCCACGCGTCCATCATCGTCGAGGCGGGGCGCATCTTCGTCGCCAAGGCGGGCGTGGTCGACTGCTTCGACCTCGCGGGCAACCGCCTGTGGTCGCAGCTACTGACCGGCATCGGCACCGGCCACGCGGCGCTCGGCTTCCACGGCAACCTCCGCCACGCGCGCGGCGAGGCGCACGCCCCGCCGTCGACCGGGGGCGAGCCCCCGCGCAGCTGAGCGCGTCCGGGAGCCCATCGCCGATGGGCCCTGGCCCCTGACCAGGTAACCAGGCCAGCGGCCAGGCCAGCGCCTGGCGGCCCTCACGGCACCGCTTCGCAGACGCGGTCGATGCAGGCGGCCGAGACCTCGGCGCACGGCTCGCACTGCTTGTTGCAGCTCGGCTTGCCGCGGTCCTCGAGGTACTGCGGGTAGTCGGCCACGTTGATGGCCGACGACTCGCACGCGCAGTCGCACGGGTCGCCGACCAGCACGACCTGGCACTCCATGGCGGAGGAGCAGCTCCGGCTGTAGTCGTCGGCGTCGAGGTAGGTGCAGCCGAGGACGAGCGCGGGGGCGAGCGCCGCCGCGCCCCACGCGAGACCGAGGACGAGTCTGGACAGCATGCGCGGAGCCTACCACCGCCACTCGGTCGCCGAGGCGCCGAGGCGCCGAGGCGCCGAGGCGCCGAGGCCACCGCCAGGCGGTCGCTTACGTCGAGCTCCCCGCTTGCCGGTGCGAGCTCCCCGCGAGCGCGCGCCGGGCCACCGCCTCGAGCGCGTCGACGAGGCGCCCGTCCGCGTCGAGCGCCCGCGCGCGGGCGTAGCGCACGAAGCCCGCCTCCCGCGCGAGGCCGGCCGCCTCGACGTCGAGGTCGTAGAGCGTCTCGACGTGCTCGGCGAGAAAGCCGATGGGCGCGACGGCGAGCTCCTCGACGCCCGAGGCGCGCAGGCTCGCGAAGGCCGTGCGGAGATCGGGCCCGAGCCACGCGCCGCCGCCGAGCCCCTGGCTCTGGAAGGCGACCTCCACGCGGCCGACGCGTGTGCCGACGCGCTCGCCGACGGCCGCGGCCATCGAGCGGAAGTCGCGCTCGTAGGGATCACCCGCCGCGAGCACGCGCTCGGGCAGGCTGTGGGCCGTGAGGAGCAGGGCTGCCCGCGCGGGCACCGCGAGCGCGGCGAGCGCGGCCTCGATGCTGGCGACGAAGGCGTCGAGCAGGGCGGGCTCGAGACCCCAGGGCGGCACGGGCACGAGCTCCACCCCGGCGGGGAGCTCGGCGCCGAGGGCCGCGTGGTAGACGTGCACGGACTGCGGCGCGAGCGGCAAGGAGACGAGGCGCCGCGCGCCCGCCAGGACGAGCTCCCGCGCGACGTCGCCGAGGTAGGGGTGCCACAAGCGCCCGGCCGCCCGCACCGGCACGCCGAGCCGCTCCTCGAGCGCGCGGGCGACGGCCTCGCTCGTGCGGCGGAGCGGCGAGCCGCCGACGCGCTCGTAGCGCGCGCGCACCTCGGCCACGAGCGCCGGCGGGGGCTCGGCGCCGCGCCGGATGTTGCGGAGGAACGCCGGTAGGTCGTCGCTCCGCTCGACGGTCCCGTGATAGGCGAGCACGACGGCGTCGGCCGGGCCCGTCACGCGGTCGCTCCCGGGGTCGCGAGCGCCGCAGAGCGAGGCGTGCGCGGGCCGCGCCATCGTTGTAGGACAGAGCCCATGAGCAACCGTATCGCATCCTGGGCTCCGCTGGCGACGACCGCCCTCGCCATGGCGGGCTGCAGCCTGTTCGCGGGCGGCAGCGCGATCGGGACGGCCGCCTGCCCGGCGCTGCGGCAGGACGTCGACGCCTTCGCGGCGAGCTACGCCGCCAACCCGCAGGTCAACGCCAAGCTCCGCGCCTTCGTGCAGGCGACCAAGGACCTCGCGGGCATCTCCGGCCAGATGGAGGCCGAGGCGACGGCGGCCTGCCAGCGCATCGGCGCGGACCTCGGGCTCGCGCCGGGGCAGATGGCCGCGCGCAACGGTCCCGGCGGCGGGGCCGAGGGCGCCTGCGACGCCGTGGCCGCGCACATCTCGGGCATCCTGCGCCAGGGCGTGCAGGTGCGCGCGACGGTGCAGCCGCCCGTGTGCCAGGCGAGCGCGCAGGCCCAGGCGCGCTGTGCCGGCAGCTGCGACGTCGCGAACGACGCCGAGTGCCGCGCGAGCTGCCAGGCGCACGCGGACGTGAACGCGAGCTGCACGCCTCCGCTCGTCGTCGTCCAGGGCGACTTCCAGAATCCCATGGCGATGCGCCTCGTCGCGAGCCTGCAGGCGCACCTGCCGACGCTCGTGCACGCGCAGATGGCGCTCGGCCAGCGGCTCCTGCAGGACGCACAGGTCATCGCGCACATCGGCGCCGAGCTGCCTCGGATGGTGGGCGACGCCGGGGCCGCCGCGCTCGCGTGCATCGCCGCCGCCGCGGACTTCTCGGCGGCGGCCTCGATGCGCATCCAGGTGAGCGTGCGGGCGAGCGTGCGCGTCACCGGGCAGGTCGGGGCCGGCTGAGCACGGCGCTGCTCCGCGGCCGGCGCTAGCGCTCGTCGCTTCGGGGCGGAGGTGCCGCGCGCGCGCACGCCTGCGGGTCGCCGAGGGCACAGCCGCGCGCGTAGGCGCGCGCGGCGGCCAGCGGATCCGGGGCGCGGCCGCGCCCTGCCTCGAGCGCCGCGCCGCACTTCGCGCAGCTCGCGGCCTCGCCGCCCTCGCAGGCCGACTCGAAGTACACGACGGCGAGCGACGGGTTCTGCTCCGCGAAGCGCCCCTCGGCGTAGGCGTCTCCGGCAGAGCTGCAGCCCCGCGGCTGTCCGCGATCGCAGGCGCGGGCGTAGGCCCAGAGCGCGCGCGCGGGCGCCGCTCCGACCACGGCGTCGGCGTGGCGAAGACACGAGGCGCCGTCTCCCGCCTGGCAGGCGGCGCCGCGGAGCGCGACGGCGCGCGCCTCGTCTCGCGCCACGCCCCGGCCGGCGTCCGTGAGATCGGCGAGGCGGGCGCAGGCGGCCGCGACCTCGTGCTCGCACGCCGCGGCGTGGAGATCGGCCGCGCGCCGCTCGTCCCGGGCCACACCGCGCCCGTCGGCGAGCAGCGCGCCGAGGTTCGAGCAGCCCTCGGAAAACCCGCCGTCGCAGGCCGTGGCGTAGAGCTGGGCCGCGCGCGCCTCGTCCTGGGCCACGCCGCGCCCCGTCTGCGTGAGGGTGCCGAGGGCGTTGCAGCTCGGCTCGAGGCCCGCCTCGCACGCGCGCAGGAGCAGCGCCGCCGCACGCGGCGCGTCGCCCGGACGGGCGGTGTCGGTGCGGCAGTACTTGCAGTAGTAGGAGGTCTCGGCAGCGAGCAGCAGGCCCACGCCCTGACAGCCCTCCGCGTCGCCGAGCTCGCAGCCGCGGGCGAAGTAGTCCTCGGCGCGTGTTCCTCGGTGGTGGCCGGCGCGGGCGAGGTACTCGCCGAGCAGGGTGCAGCCGACGCCGACGCCCGCCGTGCAGGCGTTCTCGAAGTGCCACGCGGCGAGCGTGCTGCCCCACATGTCGCGGCTCGCAAACTGCAGGAGCCCGAATGCGACGCAGCTCCGCTGGTCGCCCGCACGGCAGCGCGTGTCGCAGACGCTCGGGTCGCCCCGACTCCAGGGCTCGTCGCGCTGCGCGCGGATCGCGACGAGGTCGCAGGCGTCGCCCGCCACGTCGACGACGGGCGGCCGGGCCGCCGGCTGGCAGGCCGGGAGCAGCGCCGAGAGCGCGAGCGCGCGTCGCACCGTCATCGCGCCGGCTACTTGGGCACGGCCTCGCACACGTGGTCGATGCACGCGGGCTCGGCGCCCTGGCACGGACCGCAGTCCTTGCTGCAGTTCGGGCTGCCGCGATCGTCGAGGTAGCGCGGGTAGTCGGCCACGTTGATGGCGGACAGATCGCACTTGCAGTCGCACACGTCGCCCACGAACACGACCGTGCACTCCATGGCCGTCGAGCAGGAGCGGTCGTAGTCGTCGGCGTCGAGGTGGGTGCTGCAGCCCGCGACGGCGGCGAGGGCGAACAGCGGGAGCAAGCGATGGAGACGGGAGCTCGAGCGCGAAGTCATGCCGTCAGGTTAGCACGCGTGCGGGCCGGTCACGCGGCCCGGGCGCTCGTGCCGGCGCGCTCGCGCTTGGGGCGCTTCGACTTCTGGTCGGCCTTGTCGCCGGGGAGCGAGGCGGGCGCACGCTCGACGACTCGTGCCGCGAGGGCGGCCACGATCGCGGCCGTCATGCGCACGGTCGGCAGGCGCGGCGTCAGCGCGAGCACGCGCTCCTCGGGCTTGCGGCCGGGCGTGAGGCGGCCGCTCTTGACCATGCTCGCGACGGCCTCGGCGCACGGCGAGCCGTCGGTGAAGCGCAGCATCACCTCGGGCATGGCCACGCGGGCGCCGATGCCGAGGGCGTACGACACGCCGATCTCGATCGAGCCGAAGCCGCGGCGCGGCAGGCGCGGGGCCACGACGAGGCGGAGCTCGTCGGGGTCGACGGAGCCCGCCGGCATGCGAATGCGCGCCGCCATGCGGAGCTCGCCGGCCCCCTTCAGCTTCTTCAGGCGCCGCACCAGCGCCGCGAGCAAGCGCGCGGGCTCGAGCGCGAGGTCGGGCGGCAAGGTGTCGACTCGGCCGGTGCCGAAGAGGGCGAGCAGGGCGACGCCGTCGAGGCCGACGAGCCACGCGTGCGCGGGGGCGCTCTCGGCGAGGAGGTAGCAGCCGGCCGCGACGCCCCCAGAGAGGAGCGCGAAGAGGAGTTTGCCGCCGAGCGTCGACACGTCGACGAGCGCGCCGCGCGGTCGGGGCGGCACGCGCACACCCTCGGCGACGCTCACCGTGAGCCAGCGACCGGGACCGCGACTCGGGGCGCGCGCGCGCGCCGTCCCGTGCAGGGCGAGGGCCGTCGCGCCGAGCACGGCCGCGGCACCCGCGAGGGGCTGGCCGAAGAAGAGCTCGAGCGCGACGCCGGCGACGAGCGCGGCGCCCGCGAGCGGGGCGCGCAGCAGAAGCGGCATCGGTACCACGGGGCGGAGCTCGGCCTCGGCCTCGGCGGCGTGGCGCGCGAGCTGGCGGAACTTCAGCACGACGAGCAAGGTGTAGAGCAGGCCGAGCGCGCCCCCGGCCGCGAGCCACGGCAGGCGCTCCGCGGGCGCGTCGAGCACCTCGATGGCGCGCGGCTGCGAGTCCGGCAGGGGCTCGGCGGCGGGTGGCGCGGGCGGGCGGTCGAGCGCGCGCGGGTCGAAGCGCACCTGCCAGAGCACGCTCTCGCCCTTCGGGGCGAAGGCTCGCAAGAGCTCGATCTCGTCGTGGCCCGCCGTGCGCCGCACGTCCTTCAGCATGAGCGGCGAGAGGGTGTCCTCGTCGCTCGCGTCCTCGGCGGCGAGCAGGCGCGGCGCGTTCGGGGCCGCGGGCAGGACGAAGGTGGCGCGCGCGTTGGCGATGCCGTCGTCGAGCAGGGGGCCGTTCCACGAGAGGCTCACCATCGCCCCGTCGCGCCGGAGCCGGTCCGCTGCCGCGAGCTCCGTGTGGTAGCGCACCACGAACACGTACGCGCCGCGCTTCATGGCCCCGGCCGGGTCGACGGTGAGCTCGAGCGTCGGCGGCAGCGTCGTGCCGTTGCGCTGGGTCTCTGCCGGACGCAGCAGGGTCGTGAGCGGGACGGCCGTGTCGAGCGAGGTCGCGCCGGCGTCCTCGGCCGGCACGACGTAGCTGTTGCCGAGCGGTGCCGCGTCCGGATCGACGCCGGCGATGAGCCACCGCGTCTGGCGCTCGCTGCCGTTGAGCTTGTAGTGCAGCCGGTGCTCGACGGTCGCACCGCCCGCGCGATCGAGCTCGATGCGGACGTCGTCCACCTCGATGCGGTTCTCGGTCCAGCCCGAGGCGGAGGCCGCGATCGCCACGGTCGCCGCCGCGAGGCCGAGGCTCGTGAGCGCTCGACGGGCGCCGCTCGACATGGGGCCTTGCTCCCACGGCGACGCCCGGCGGGCCAAGTCCGCGACCGCGGTGCGCCCACGCCGGCGCGTCCCCGCGCTGGCGCGGCGGGCGGTTGGGCGCGCGTGGGCGCTGACGCGGTGACCGCCGCGGCGTTCGATGCTATCGCGAGAGGCCGTGAAGGACCCCTACGACGTGCTCGGCGTCGACCGTTCGGCGACCCCCGAGGAGATCAAGGCTGCCTTCCGCAGGCTCGCCGCCAAGCACCACCCGGACCGCAACCCGGGCGACGACGGCGCCGTGCAGCGCTTCAAGGAGCTCAACGCCGCCCACGAGATCCTGAAAGACCCCCAGAAGCGCGCCATGTTCGACCGCTTCGGCGCCGCCGGGGTGGGGGCTGCGGGCGGCGGCGGCGGGCCCTTCGGCGGCATCGACTTCGGCGAGCTGCACATCGACGGGCTCTTCGCCGATCTGCTCGGCGCGCTCGGCATCCGCGTCGGCGACCGGCGCGAGCTACAGCACACCGTCGAGCTGTCCTTCGAGGAGGCCGCCTTCGGCTGCACGAAGAAGGTGAGCTACGAGCGGCTGTCGCGCTGCGCGGACTGCGGCGGCACCGGCGCGGCGGCCGGCTCCAAGCTCGAGACGTGCACCACGTGCCACGGCAAGGGGCGCGTCCGCATGCAGCAGGCGGTGCTGCCCATCGCCGTCGAGCGCCCCTGCCCGGCGTGTCACGGCAAGGGCACCTACGCCGCGACGCCTTGCCAGCCCTGCCGCGGAGCCGGCCTTCGCACGGCGCCCCACAGCGTCGAGGTCGAGATCCCGCCGGGCATCGAGAGCGGCTCCACGCGCCGCGTCGCCGGGGCCGGTCACTTCTCGAAGAGCGGCAAGAAGGCGGGCGATCTCGAGCTCGTCGTGCACGTGCGCCAGCACCCGTTCTTCCGGCGGTCGGGCGACGACATCGTGTGCGCGCTGCCCATCACCTTCGTGCAGGCCTGCCTCGGCGACGAGATCGAGATCCCGACGCTCGAAGGCAAGGGCACGCTGCGCGTCCCGGCCGGCACGCAGCCGGGCACGACCCTGCGCGTCCGCGGCAAGGGCCTGCCCCGTCGCCTCGCGGGCGGTCGGGGCGATCAGCTCGTCGAGGTGCAGATCGAGGTGCCGACCGAGCTCAACGACAAGCAGCGCGAGCTCGTGATGCAGCTCGCGGGCGAGCTCGGCGAGAGCGTCCAGCCCCAGCGCCGCACCTTCGTGGACAAGCTGAAGGCGCTCTTCAGCT
>JADLAB010000691.1 GCA_020848455.1 Polyangiaceae bacterium | reverse complement strand
GGCCGCGACGGCGTCGGCCGGCAGGGCGAGGAGCTCGACCGGCGGGCCCGGCCACGGCGCGACGAGCGCCGCGAGCGCGGGGATGTCCGGGCTCGCGACCGGCTCGAAGTCGTGCGGCCGCACGCCGACCGTGACCTTCGCGCCCTTCGCGACCTCGCCCGCGAAGGCGCCCGGCTCGAGGGGCAGGCTCGCCCCCGCCCCGACCTCGAGCGCGAGCCCCGTGCCGCCCGCGCGCGCGTCACCGCCCGTCGCGACGCGCGCCTCGAGGAAGTTCATCGCCGGGCTCCCGAGAAAGCCCGCCACGAAGCGCGTCGCCGGCCGATCGTAGATGTCGAGGGGTGCGCCGCTCTGCTCGATGCGCCCCTTGTTCAGCACGAACATCACGTCGGCGAGCGTCATGGCCTCGACCTGGTCGTGGGTGACGTAGACGCTGGTCGTGCGGAGCTCGAGGTGCAGGCGCCGGATCTCGACGCGCACCGCGGCGCGCAGGCTCGCGTCGAGGTTCGACAGGGGCTCGTCGAACAGGAACACCTGGGCGCGCCGGGCGATGGCGCGGCCCATGGCGACGCGCTGCCGCTGCCCGCCCGACAGCTCGCGCGGCATGCGGTCGAGGAGCTTCTCGAGGCCGAGCATGCCGGAGACCTCGCGCACCCGGGCCTCGATGTCCGGCTTCGGCGTCTTGCGTAGCCTGAGCCCGAAGGCGAGGTTGTCGCGCACGGTGAGGTGCGGGTAGAGGGCGTAGGACTGGAACACCATCGCGATGTCGCGCTCGCGCGGCGCGAGCTCTCCGACGTCGCGCTCGCCGAAGCAGATGCTGCCGAGGTCGGCGCGCTCGAGCCCGGCGAGCAGGCGCAGGAGCGTCGACTTGCCGCAGCCGCTCGGGCCGACCAGGACCGCGAACGCGCCATCCGGCACCTCGAGGCTCACCCCGTCGAGCACGACCGTCGAGCCGAAGCGCTTGGCGACGCCCTTGCAGCTGATGGCGACCATGGGTGGTGCGCGGCCCTCAGATGCCGGGCACGACGTCGGCCGCGGGCACCAGGATGGCCTGCCCGAGCGGCGGCACCGTGATGGTGAGCGCGCCGTCCGCAGCCACGGTGTAGGCCGGCTGCGGCTGGGCCGTCGCCCACACGTCGACGAGCGTCGTGCCGCCGGGCGCCCCGACGTGCATGGGCACGCCGCCGAAGACCGGGCTCGAGGGGTGGTCGCGGTTCGTGTTCAGGACCACGAGGGCGTAGGCGCCGCCCGCGTCGCCGCCCGCGCGCTCGAAGGCGAAGATCCCGGCGTCGGGCTCGTCGCCGGTGCGGTTCGAGGCCCACGTGACCTTCTGGTCGCCGCGCCGCAGGGCGAGGTACGCCTTGCGCAGGGCCGCGAGCCGCGCGATCACCTGGTAGGTCGGCTTCGTGGTGTCGTAGCCCGTCTCCCACAGATCTTCGCGGTTCGCCGGGTCGTTGCCGCCGGCGAGCTCCTGCTCGGTGCCGTAGTACACGCACGGAATGCCGTCCTCGGTCAGCAGGAAGGTGAGCGCCTGGTGCAGGGCCGACCGATCGCTCTGGAAGAGGAAGCGCGGCACGTCGTGGTTGTCGAGGAAGTTGACCAGCGTCTTGACGGGCGGGATGCCCGTGCCGAGCTGCGTGGGCGTCGCGCCGTAGTAGAGCGACCGCGCCGACCACAGGCCCTCGATGCGGTCGGTCGACAGGCCCTGCTGGAGCACGTCGCGCACGACCGTGTAGTACTGCGGGAAATGGAACACGCCGTCGAGCTGGTCGCCCGTCAGGGCGAGGCCGTCGTGCACGCACGTGTTCTCGCGCTCGAGCTGATCGGCGCTCGGGAGATCGGTCTGGGTGTAGGCCCCGACGAGCTCCGGCCGGCCGTCGAAGGCCTCGCCGAACATGAAGAAGCGCTCCTTGCCCTGGGCGGCGAGCCGCTGGCGCACCTTCTGGGCGAAGTAGCGCCAGAACTCGCGCTCGACGTGCTTGATGGTGTCGATGCGAAAGCCGTCCACGTCGCTGAGCTCGACCCAGCGCGCGTAGGCGTCGACCATCGCGTCCTTCACGTCGCAGCGCGTCGTGTCGAGGTCCTTCAGGCCGCCCGGGAAGTCGCCGTGCAGGAGCTGGTCCGGATCTTCGAAGTCGAGCGTGCGCCCGCGCTTGTTGTAGGCCGCGGCGTGTTGCAGCACCTCGGGCCAGGGCGGCATGTGGTTCGACGCCGGGTCCCAGTTGAAGATGACGGGCGCGGGCCCGGCCTCGCCGAGCGAGGTGTAGGCCTGGATGCCGCGCGGGTCGAAGTCGGGGTCGTACTCGTTGATGTGCACGACCGGCGACTTGTCGCCCGAGCCCCGCACCTGCTCGTCGGGCTGCCCGTTCAGGTTGATGTCGTAGTAGAAGAGCTGCCCCACGTGGTTCGTCACCACGTCGATGATGACGAGGATGCCGTGCTGGTGGGCGGCGTCGACCATCCGGCGGAGCGCGACGACGTCGCCGAAGTGCTCGTTCGGCGCGGTGAAGTCCTGCGGCCAGTAGCCGTGGTAGCCGTCGACGCCGGCGTCGGTCTCGACGTTCTTGTAGAGCGGCGAGATCCACAAGGCCGTCACGCCGAGCCCGGAGAGGTAGTCGAGCTGCGACTCGACGCCGGCCCAGTCGCCGCCGTGCCAGCGCCCCGGTGCGGTGCGGTCGACCATGAAGTCGTTGCCGAGATCTCCGTCGGCGAAGCGATCGACGAGCAGCTGGTAGATGATCTGATCGCGCCAGTCGTCGACGTGGGTCGAGAGCTCGACGGGCTCGTCGTAACCGCCGAAATCCATGCAGCCGCCCGTGGCGGTGCCGAGCGCGACGAGGGCCGCCACGCGGGCGGCGGAGCGGGTGACGCAGCGGGTCATGTCACGTCCCTCCGTAGCTGGTCGAGCCGAACCACCACTCGGCGCCGAGGCCGAAGAAGTGATCGACGCTGCGCAGCGAGAACGGATCGTCGGTGGGGTAAAGCAAGCGCGCGCTCTTGTCGCGGAAGGTCGCCGCGTACTCGAGGTGGATGCGCGGGCGGCTGAAGGCGCCCGGGCCGGCCGGCTGGACGAAGGGCATGACGCCGAGCCTCCCCACGTGCGCCGTCAGCGGGTGCGGGGCGTCGTCGGGGCCGCGGTCGGGGGTGAGGATGCCGCGCGCGAGGGCCTGGTAGCTCCCCTCGACCGCGACGCCCGCCCACTCCGCGAAGAACACGTGCGGCCGCAGGATGAAGATGCCCTCGTCCACGTCGCCGAAGTCGAGCGGCTCGCTCGCGTTGCGGAAGCTGCGGAAGTAGGCGCCGAGCGTGAGCGCGAAGACCGAGATCTCCCAGTTGCCGCCCATCGCGACCACGACCTCGTGCGCGCCCGCGGCGGTGCGGTCGAGCGCGAGCGCCTCGGGGGCCGCGAACTCGCCGTAGGCCGCCAGGCCGGTGGCGTAGCGCACGAAGAGGTTGAGGTGCGTGTCGCGCTCGCCCGTGAACGCGCCGATCTGTGCGCCCACCACGAAGCCGCGGTCGGCCGGGACGTCCTCGAAGACGTCGGGCGTCGCGGTCTCGCGCTGCGCGGCGGGCACGTGCTGCGCCTCGCCGTAGACCACGAACTTGAGGCCCGCGCGGGGCGGTGGCGGCGCCGCCGCCTCGTCGGGCTCCGGCCCGAGGAGCACGAGCTGCTCCAGGCGCAGCGCCCCGAGCCAGCGCTGCCGGTCGAGCACGTCGACGGTGGCGGCGCCGAACTGGTTGAGCGGCGCCGGCCGGCTGGCCGCCTGCCGGTAGAAGGGGTTCTGCGGCTGCGCCATGCCCATGTGCAGCGACGCCGTCGTGTGGGTGGGCGCCGCGTAGCGCACGCCACCGCCGAGCGCGTTGACGTTGTCGAGCGGCCAGAAGTCGCAGAGGTAGATGTCGTCGCCGCGCACCATGCGCGAGCCCGCCCAGATGGAGAAATCCTCGAGGCCGAGGCCCGTCTCCTCGAGGTACAGGTTGCGGATGGCGAAGGCGGCGTCGAAGTCGCCCGAGTAGTGGAAGATCGAGTTGCCGAGCGCGAGCGTGGCGACGAGCCGCGACGTGGCGCCGAGGCTCTCCCAGTGGTCCTCGCGGCGCAGCTCGAGCTCGGCGTAGTTGTCGAGATCGAGGCGGCTGCCGTGCGCCACGACGTCGGCGTCGCGCCCGGGCCGCCCGGCCGCGTCGGAGGCGGCGATGACCCGCCCGTAGGAGCCGAACGCGAAGCCGTCCCAGAAGCTCTTGCCCGGAGCGGCGTCGGCCGGAGCGGCCTCCGCGGCCCGGGCGCCGCCCGCCGGATCGGCCTTGGCGTCGCCTGCCTTGGCCTCGGGCGCCTTCGCGGGCGCGGGGGCGCCGGGTGAGGTGGGGCCGCCACCGGAGGCCTCGTCGCCCGCCTTGGCAGGGGGCGCGGTCGGTTCCGGTGCCGCCCCCGCCGCCCCACCCGCGCCGGGCTCGGTGGCCGGCGGTGGGGCAGCGGACTCGGGCTGGGCGCTCGCCTGTCTCGCCGTCGCCGAGAGCGCGACCACGAGCGCCACAGCCGCGAGCGGAGCTCGAGTGTCGCCGCGGTGAGCCATGTGCCCCGGACCCTACACCAAATGGCGTGCCGCGGAGACAGCGTACGGCGGCGGTCTCATCCCCGCTCCGCGGGCAGCTCGAAGAAGAACGCCGCGCCCCCGCTCTTGCGGCTGTCGACGCCGATGGTGCCGCCGTGTTGCTCCACGATCGCCTTGCAGATCGCCAGACCCAGGCCCGTGCCCCCCTGCTTTCTGGTGCGCGGGTCGCCGAGCTGCTGGAAGCGCTGGAAGAGCTTGTCCCGGTCCGACTCCGGCACGCCCGGTCCCTCGTCGAGGACCGCGATCTGCAGCCCGCGACGGGGCCCGCGCCCGACGCGCAGGCGCACGGTGCTGCCCCGGGGCGCGAAGCGGATCGCGTTCGACAGGAGGTTGGTCAAGACCTGGTGGATCCGGTCCCGGTCGACGCTGACGCTCGCCTCGGCGACCTCGGGCGCGAGCTCGCAACGGAGCGTGACCCCGGCCGCGGTTGCCACCGAGGCGATCTCGGTCGTCGCGGTCTCGACGAGCTCGGCCACGGGCTCGAGACCGAGCACGAGGCGGCCGTGGCCCCCCTCGAGGCGCTCGAGATCGAGCAAATCGTTCACGAGGCGGATGAGCCGGTCGCAGCCCGTGCGCGCGATGCGCACGAGCTCGAGGGCCCGGTCGCCGAGCGGGCCGCTCACGCCCGCCTCGAGCAACCCGAGCGAGCCGCGGATGGACGTGAGCGGCGTGCGCAGCTCGTGGCTCACGGTGGAGGCGAACTCGTCCTTCATGCGCTCGACGGCCTTCTTCTCGGTCACGTCGCGCACGATGCACACCGCCTCGTCGGCGCCGCTGCGCACGATGCGCGCCTCGTGCTGCTCGATGCCGTCGGCCCCGTCGAGCTCGAACTCGAAGCTGCGCGGCTCGGCGCTCGCCACCGCCTCGGCGACGAGCTCGCCCACGCGCCGGCGCACGTCGGGCGGGAGCGGGCCGTCGCGCAGGTTGCGGCCCACGAAGCGGTCGGACGTGGCCCGCGCGACCGCGCTCGCCGGGGGCGCCTCGGCGCGCGGCTTGAAGTCGAGGTACGTGCCGTCGACGCGCACGCGGAACACGAGGTCCGGCATGGCGTGGAGCGACGCGCGGTGGCGCTCCTCGCTCTGGCGCATCGTGTCCTCGATCCGCTTGCGGCGCGTGATGTCGTGGGCGCCGAGCAGCAGCGTGCGGGTCCCCTCGAGGTCGATCGTCGACAGGGTGACGTCGGCGGGGACCAGCGTGCCGTCCGGTCGCGCGAAGGTCCACTCGAAGCGCCGCGCGCCGCTCGCGTGCGCGCTCGCGCACAGCTCCGCGAAGCGCTCCGACGAGAGCGCGCCGTCGGGCTGCCGCTCCGGGAAGAAGGCGTGGAGGCCCCGGGCGGCGAGCGCGGCCTTGCTGCTCGCCCCGAGCATGTCCACGGCCGCCGGGTTGCAGTCGCCGATCGCCCCGGGGCCGGACGCGTCCGGGTCGAGGATGATCTGCCCGTCGGCGATGCGCTCGAAGAGCGTGCGCACGCGCGTCTCCGCCGCGGCGTGCGCCAGGGCGGCCTCGACCCGGTGCTCGGCGGCGCGGTTCACGGCCGCGGCGCTCGTGTCGTCGGCCCGCCGCGCCACGATGGCGAAGGAGACGACGATGAGCATGAGCACGACACGCCCGATGAGGGCCTCCGAGGGGTGGGTCGGGTACTCGCGCGCCACGAGCTCGAAGTGGTTCGCGAGGTGCGCGGCCACCATGCACACGGCGACGACGCCGGCCCACGCGAGCGCCGCCCGCTCGCCACGCATGAACGCGAGGAACATGGGCACCGCCACGAGGAACCAGCCCGTCACGTTGTTCTCGCCCGCGAACAGGCAGAGCACGGTGAGGCCGGCCGTCGACAGCCCCATCGCCAGGTGCGCGGTCGCCTGCTGGCGCAGGGTGGGCCGCCCGAGCGCCCAGCCGCGCAGCAAGAGCGTGAGGCCCGCGACGCCGGCCTGGATCGCGGCGCTTTGCCAGCGGCCGAGCGCGACGTACAGGGCGCCGTACGCGACCCAGCCCGCCAGCGTCACGCGCAGCAAGAGATCGATGCGCCGCCGCTCGGCACCGCGCACGCTCTGGGCGAGCTCCTCGGCGAGCGTGGCCGACGTCGGCAGCCAGGCGAT
>JADLAB010000690.1 GCA_020848455.1 Polyangiaceae bacterium | reverse complement strand
CTCACGACCTCGACGGGCGGCGTCGGCGGCGCGGGCGGCAACCTGTTCACGACCGGCGGCTCGAGCCAGGGCGGCACCGGCGGCAGCGTGCCGAGCGACTGCCCCGTCCCCTGCCAGCCGGCCGAGGTGTGCAGCCACGGCGTGTGCGTGCCGCTCTCGACCTGCTCGGACGACGACGACTGCAGCTTCGACACCCACTGCGTGCCCGGGGTCGGGTGCGTGCCCTGGCAGGGCGAGGTGCCGCCACACGATCCGAACTGCGTCCAGGTCATCCCCGCCGGGGTGCTCGCGCCCTCCACGCAGTGCGAGTTCTCGACGGCCCCCGCGAACGACCCCTTCCCCGGGCACGTCGACGTGCAGGGCACGCCCATCGTGGTCAACTTCGCGCCGCCGAACGGCACGCCGAGCATCGCCGCGAGCTTCACGGCCACCGTGCCGAGCAACTACACCGAGGATCTCGGCGTCATCCGCGTCCTGCGCGGCGACGACTGCTCGGTGCAGGCGAACCTCGGCGGCGTCGACTACGACGCCGACGCCGTGCCCGAGTGGCTCGTGTCCTCGGCCTCGCTCGCGGCAGGCGATCTCGACGGCGACGGCATCGCCGAGATCGTGGCCTACGGCGCCGACGGCTCGACGATCGCGTTCGGCCTCACGGGCGGCTCCTGGGGCATGAAGTGGCGCGCTCCCTACCCCGCGGGCGCGCCCTGGGCGCCCTGCGACACCGGCAACCACCGCTGCTCGGTCGGGTGGGCCGGCCCGTCGATTCACGACCTCGACGACGACGGCGCCCCCGAGGTCATCCGCGAGGGCGTGGTGTTCTCCGCGGCGGGCGCGTTCCTGTCGCTGCAGCCGGCGACCTACGTGAGCTACTCGGTCGGGCTCTTCCCGATCCTCGCGAACCTCGACCAGGATGCGGAGATCGAGCTCACGAACGGCGGCGCGGTGTGGGCGTGGCAGGGCGGGGCCTGGGTGGAGGACCCGAGCTACCTCGCGGGCGCCGCCGGTGTCGTCGGCCTGGTCGCGGTCGCGGACTTCGGCACCTACGGCACCGGCTTGCCGCCGAGCGCACCGGAGCTCGCCATCGTGCGCGCGGGCACGGTGCGCATCGTCGCCATGACCGGCGAGATCGTGCAGGGCCCGATGGCGGTCCCGAGCGGCGGCAGCGGCGGCCCCCCGACCATCGCCGACTTCGACCACGACGGCCTGCCCGAGGTGGGGGTCGCGGCGGCCGGCGCCTACACCGTGTACGACCTCGACTGCGGCGCGAGCCCGCGCCCGGGTGGGCTGTGCCCGCCGGGGCGCTGCGACTACGTGGCACCCAATCCGTGCCCGGTCGACATCGCCTGGTCGCGCCAGGCGCAGGACTTCTCGTCGAACGTCACCGGCTCGAGCGTGTTCGACTTCGAGGCCGACGGGGCGGCCGAGGTGATCTACGCGGACGAGTGCTTCGTGCGCGTCTACGACGGCTCGAGCGGCGACGTCCTGTTCAGCCAGTACCGCTCGTCGTGCACCTGGTACGAGAACCCGATCATCGCCGACGTGGACGGCGACTTCCGCGCCGAGCTCGTCACGCCCTCGAACAAGGCCTGCTCGGTCGGTGGGCTCGGCGTGAGCTGCGGCATGCTGAACGCCGACGGCGTCGACATCCTGTTCAACGGCCTGCGCTGCGACACCGGCTCGGACTGCGTCTCGAACGTGTGCGATCAGGGCCTGTGCCGCTGCGCCTCGACCGCCCAGTGCTGCCCCGCCAACGACGCCGCGGCCTGCCTCGAGGAGGGCTTCGCCTGCGCGCCGCCCAACGCGGGCACGGCCGGCAGCGGCAACACCTGCCGCTCCGCGCACCCCCACGGCGTGAGCGGCATCCGCGTCTACCACGACGCCAACGACCAGTGGGTGCGCTCGCGGCGCATCTGGAACCAGCACGCCTACGCGGTCACGCACGTCGACGAGGACGGCACGATCCCGAAGACCGACGTGTGGGCGAACAACTGGCTCGATCCGAGCCTCAACAACTTCCGCCAGAACGTCCCGGGCATGCCGAACGGCAACGCCATCGGCGACGCCACGGCGGGCGCGAGCGACAGCTACCAGTGCGCCGGGACGGCGGCGACGATGAGCGTGCAGGTCTGCAACCGCGGCGCGGCCGCGCTGGCGCCCGGGATCGTGGTCGGCTTCTACGTGTCGGGCGGCAAGGTGTGCGAGACCCAGACGGCCGGCCCGCTCGACCCGGACGAGTGCGAGACGGTGCCCTGCACCTGGGTGGGCGTGCCCGAGGCCGAGAACGCCGCCGCCGACGTCGAGGTCCGCGTCGACGACGGCAGCGGCGTCACCGAGTGCAAGGAGGGCAACAACCTCGGCGGCATCTTCGACGTCTTCTGCAAGCCGCCCGCCTGAGTCTCTCGGCGCTCGACTCGCGGCGGCCGGCTGTGTAGAGGTTCCGCGTGTCGGCGTGGACGAGCATGTACGCCCCGGATCTGTTCGCGGGGCAGGTCGCGGTGGTGACGGGCGGCGCGAGCGGCATCGGGCTCGCGACCGCCAAGGAGCTGCTCCTGCTCGGGGCGCGGGTCGCCGTGTGCGGCCGCTCCGAGGCAAAGCTCGCCGCCGGCACGGCCGAGCTCGGAGAGGCCGAGCGGGTGCTCGCCGCCCGCTGCGACATCCGCGAGCCGACCGAGGTCGCGGCCTTCGTCGGCCAGGTGCTCGAGCGCTTCGGCCAGATCGACGTGCTCGTGAACAACGCGGGCGGGCAGTTCCCCGCGCCGGCCGAGCAGCTGTCGCCACGCGGCTGGGAGGCCGTCGTGCGCAACAACCTGAACGGCACCTTCTTCATGACGCGCGAGGTCGCCACGCGCGCCATGATCCCGCAGAAGCGCGGCCGCATCGTCATGGTCACGGCGGGCGTGTCGCGCGGCTTTCCGGGCATGAGCCACACGGGCGCGGCGCGTGCCGGGGTCGAGAACCTCGCCGCGTCGCTCGCCATCGAGTGGGCCGCGCACGGCATCCGGGTCAACACCGTGGCGCCCGGGAACAACTTCCGCACGAGCGGCACGGCGCAGTACGGCGACGCCCTGCTCGAGCTGGCGCGCAAGGCGACCCCGCTGCGCCGCCTCGGCACGCCCGAGGAGGTCGCGCGCGTCATCCTGTTCCTCGCGAGCGACCGCAACGACTTCGTGACGGGCGCCGTGTACCGCATCGACGGCGGCCAGCAGCACTGGGGCGACGTGTGGCAGATCCCGGACGAGGGCGGCTCGACCCCGGCGCCCGGTGGCCGAGCGACCTGACGACGCCATGGACGACGCTCGCGACGACGACCGAGAGACCGCGCCCACCGAGGACGGCGCGGGTGGACCGCCCGGCGCAGAGGGCGCAGCGTCCGGCTCCGACGCCGCGGCACCGTCCGGCCCCGAGGCCGCGGCACCGTCCGGCCCCGAGGCGGCGCTCCCGCCCTGGGACCTCCGGCCCGAGCCGAGCACGAGCGACGAGCCGCCCGCGCCCGAGACCACGAGCGAGAGCGCGAGCACGAGCGCGAGCGAGGGCGCGAGCCCGAGCGCGGGCACCTCGGAGGCCGCCGCGACGCCCGAGCCGTCGCCCGAGAGCGAGCCCGCCCTGCACGTGCCGTTCGGCCCGGCCTGGTACACGCGCGCGTGGGCCTGGCTCGACCGGGTGACGGCGCGCGTCCGCCGCCACTTCTACCTGCAGGAGCCCACGACCGGACGCGCCTTCCTCGTGCTCGTGTGCTTGTCGCTCGTGCTCTTCACGCGCCTGCCGACCACGAACTACATCTTCGACGAGCAAGAGGCGCTGCTCGCCAACCCCTACGTCAACGCGACGCAGAACCTCGGCTTTCTCGACGCCTTCACCCGCGACTTCTGGGGTTTGCCGCCGACCGGGAGCATCGGCTCCTACCGCCCGCTGCCCGACATCTTGTGGCGGGTGCTCTGGACGGTGACGAAGGAGCCGTTCATCCACCACCTCTACAACGTCATCCTGCACGGGCTCAACGGCGCCCTGCTCGGCGCCTTCGCCTACGTGCTCACGCGCCGGCGCGCGGTCGGGTGGCTCGCGGGGGTGACCTTCGTCAGCGCCGCCCTGCTCACCGAGGCCGTCAGCGGCATCGTGGGCCTCGCCGACGTGCTCGGCGGGCTCGGCGCGCTCGCGGCCCTGCACGCGCTGCGCTGGCCCGCGTGGGCCATGCCGATCGGCGTGTTCCTGGGCGTGACCATCGGCCTGTTCTCGAAGGAGAGCGCCCTCGTGTGCGTGGGGCTCATCCCCGCCGCGGCCCTGCTCACGGCGCCCTTCCTGCACACGCGCAAGCCGGCGCGCTGGGCGCGCGCCCTGCTCGCCACGATCGCCGCCGCGGGGGCCTTCACGATGTACGTGGAGCTCCGCAAGATGTGGTTCCCCTCGCCGCTGCCCGAGGAGGTGCGGACCCACATGGAGGAGAAGGGCACCTTCACGGCGCTGCTCGAGCACACCGAGGGCCGCCTCGGCGTCGGCGACGCGCCCAACGCGGTGAAGGACGTCTTCCTCGACTTCAAGGGCTGGTTCCACCAGCCGGGGCTGCCCGTCGACTGGCTCAACAACCCGCTCGCGCGCGAAGGGGTCGATTTCAAGCACCGCGTCGCGGGCGCGATGCGCGTCTACTGGCGCGGGCTCAAGGACGTCGTCGTGCCGCTGCGGCTGAGCGGCGACTACAGCTACCCGCAGGAGCCGGTGCCCGACACGCTCTACGGCGCCGAGACGATCGCCGGGGCCGCGATGACGGTCTTGCCCCTGCTCGCGGCGGCGTGGCTCGCGCTCCGCGCCTGGTGGCGCGAGCGCATGGAGCGGCTCACCTACGCGGCGCGGCTCGCGGCGGGCGCGGGCGCCGCGCGCCTCGATCCGCGCGCCTCGACCCGGCCCGAGGACCTCGAGCACGCCCGCTACCGGCCCCTACCCGCGTCCCGGCGCCAGACGGGCCTGCTCGTGGCGGGCCTCTCGCTCGGCGCCGTCGGGGCCGCCGGCCTCGCGGTCGCGCTGTGGCTCCTCTACGCGGGCACCCCGACGCCCGTCCCGCTCTGGCCCTTCGGCGTCGCCGTCCTCACGGTGGGCCTCGGCATGCTCGTCGAGGCGCCCGCCCGCCGCGGCATCGCGCTCTACCCCGTCGGCGTGTGGCCCCTCGCGCGCATCGCCCCCGCCGTGGTGGCGCTCGGCTTCGTGTGGATGGTGCTCGCCTACTTCCCCCACTCGAACATCCCGGAGAAGCTCCCGACGGTCCGCGCCGAGCGGCTCTGGTACTTCCCGGTGCTCGGCACGACGCTCATCGTGGCCGTCGCCCTCGCGTGGCTCTTCGAGGTCGGCGCGCCCGAGCGCTACCGGCTCGGCGAGCGCTGGTTCCTGCACCCGGTCCGGACGCTCGGGCGCCTCGTCGCGCGCGCGGTGGCGAAGCTCTGCGAGGCGTGGACGCACAAGCGCCTCGGCGGGCGCAGCGGGGCGGTGACCCTGCCCGTGGCCGTGACGGCGCTCTTCCTCGGCTTCCAGATGGTGCAGGCCTACTGGCACGCCACCGACTACCGCGACGATCTCGTCTTCTGGGAGTCGACCAAGGACGCCGTGCCGAACAGCGCCAAGGCGCACCTCAACTTCTCGGTCATGAAGGGTGCACGCGGCGACCTCGAGACGCGCCTCGTGCACAGCCAGATCGCCCTCGAGCTCGCGCCCGAGTGGACGATGGCCCACATCTACACCGGCGACACCCTGTGCCGCCTCGGCCGGCCGGACGAGGCCTGGCCCTACTACGTCTCGGGCTTCGAGCAGGGCCCGAACGACCGCAGCCTCATCTCGCTCGCCCTGCAGTGCCTCTGGGACTACCAGAAGATCGACCCGCACAAGGACGAGCTCAAGGACATGGCGCGCGCCCACGAGGGCAGCTGGCTCGCCTACCTCGCCAACGACATCGTCGACAACGGCAAGACCCACAACGGCGTGGATCCGAAGTACCGCCCGCGCGGCTACAACGAGGGGCCGAAAGACTGACGTGTGGATGCCGCCGTCGGCCGGGCCGGGCGCACGCCGCCTCGTCGCGACGCGCGCGCTCCGCGGGCTCGTCGACGGGCTCGTCAGCGTCGTGCTGCCCGCCTACCTGACGGCCCTCGGCTGGAGCGGCACCGAGATCGGCGCGCTGACGGCCGCGACGATGCTCGGCTCGGCCGTGCTCACGCTCGCGGTCGGCCTCTGGGGCGGCGGCTTCGACCCGCGCCGCCTCCTGCTCGCGATGACGGCGCTCATGCTCGTGACGGGCATCGCGTTCTTCGGCGTGCGCGCCCTGTGGCCGCTCATGGCCGTCGCCGTCGTCGGCACGCTCAACCCGTCGTCGGGCGACGTCACGCCTTTCTTGCCGATCGAGCAGGCGCTCGTGAGCGGCACGGTCTCGGCCGACGACCGCACCGCCCTGTTCGCGCGCTACAACCTCGGCGGCGCACTCGCGGGCGCGCTCGGAGCGCTCGCGAGCGGCGCCTTCGGCGCCAAGGGGGTCGTCGACCCCGACGTGGCGCGCTGGGCCTTCATGGCGTACGCGGCGGCGGCGCTCGGCCTCTTCGCGCTCTACCTCGGGCTCGTCCCGCAGCCGGTCGCGGCGCACGCGCGCGGCCGCTTCGGTCTGCGCCGCTCGCGCCGCGTGGTGGCCGAGCTCGCGGCGCTCTTCTCCATCGACGCCTTCGGAGGCGGGCTCGTGGTGCAGTCGCTGCTCGCGCTCTGGCTGTGGCGCCGCTTCGAGCTCGCGCCCGCGACGGCCGCGGCCGTGTTCTTCGCCGCGGGCGTTCTCACGGCCTTCTCGCAGCTCGTGTCGGCCCGCATCGCCGCGCGCATCGGGCTCATCCGCACGATGGTCTACACCCACCTGCCGTCGAACGTCTTGCTCGTCGGCGCGGCCTTCATGCCGACCGCGCCGCTCGCGGTCGCGTTCCTGCTCGCGCGCATGGCGCTCTCGCAGATGGACGTGCCCGCGCGCCAGGCCTACGTGATGCGCGTCGTCGAGCCGGACGAGCGCGCGGCAGCCGCGACCCTCACGAGCGTGCCGCGGAGCCTCACCGCAGCCGTCGCACCGCTCGTGACCGGCGCCCTGCTCGACGTGACGAGCTTCGGCTGGCCGCTCATCGCGGCCGGTGGCCTCAAGATCGTGTACGACCTCTTGCTCCTCTGGCGCTTCCACGCCTCCGAGCGCGCCGAGGCCCCCGCCGATCCCTGAAGAACCAGGCGCGAGGCGCGAGGCGCCACGCTCGGCGGGACCTTCGCCTACGGGTTCTAGCTCGGCGACTCAGCGCCGCGCGCGCTCGACCACCCGGAGCAGGTCGGCGGCGCGGTACGGCTTCGGCAGGGCGGCGGCGAAGCCGTGCGCGGCGAAGCTCTCGAGCACGTCGTTGTCGGCGTAGCCGCTCGAGACGCAGACCGGCAGCTCGGGCGCGAGGCGCCGCAACGCCGCGAGCGTCTCGATGCCGCCCATCCCGCCCGCGATCGTGAGGTCGAGGATCGCGAGGTCGAACGCGGTCCCGGCGCCGTGGGCCGCCTCGAAGGCGCCGAGCGCGGCCGCGCCGTCCGACACCGACACGACGTGATGGCCCGCGCCCCCGAGCACGGCCTCGGCCAGCTTGCGCATGATGGCGTCGTCGTCCATGAAGAGCACGCGGGCGGCGCCGCGCTCCGACGCGAGCGGCGCGGGGGCGACGCTCGCGCGCGCCGCGCCCGCCGCGGCGGGCAGCCACACCGACACGGTGGTCCCGACGCCGGGCGTGGAGGTCAACGCGACGTGACCGTCGTGGCGCTTGACGATCGAGTAGGTGATCGACAGCCCGAGCCCCGTGCCGTGCGGCTTGGTGGTGAAGAACGGGTCGAAGACCCGATCGATGATCGCGCCGGGAATGCCCACGCCCTCGTCGCTCACCGAGACGAGCACGTAGGCGCCGGCCGGCAAGGGAGCGCCCGCCGCGCCGTCGAGCTCCCGGTTCTCGGCGCGCACGCTCACCCGACCGCCCTGCGGCATGGCCTGCCGGGCGTTGATGAGCACGTTCGAGAACACCTGCCCGAGCTGGTGCGGGTCGGCCTCGACGGCGCGCAGGTCGGCCGGCACGTCGAGCTCGGAGCGCGCGCTCGAGCCACACAGAGCCAGGTTGCACGCGTCGCGCAGGAGCCCTTCGAGCGCGACCGTGCTCTTGCGCGGCGTGCCGCCCTTGGCGAAGGTGAGCAGCTGGCTCGACAGGCCGCGCGCCCGCTCGAACGCCACGAGGGCGCTGCCGAGGTGCTCGGCCGCGCGCTCGCCTTGGGGCAGCGCGCTGCGCGCGAGGTCGATGAACCCGAACACGCCGGCCAGGAGGTTGTTGAAGTCGTGCGCGATACCGCCGGCGAGCACCCCGAGCGCGTCGAGCCGCTGCGTGCGCTGCAGCTCCTCCTCCATGCGCCGGCGCTCGGCGACGTCTTCGACCACGACGAGGAAGTGGAGAAAGCCGCCCGCGGGCCCGCGCAGCACCGACAGCGTGAGCTCGCTCCAGAGCGCCGCGCCGTCCTTGCGCACGAGCTCGGCGGACGCCTGGAAGGCGGGCGCGTCGCCGCGCCGCAGCCGCTCGGCCCGTGCGAGCAACGGCTCGACGCCCGGGACGCGCGCGACGTCGCCGAGGCTGCGCGCGCCGAGCTCCTCGGCGGAGTAGTGCAGCATCGCCTGCAGGGCCGCGTTGACCTTCACGAAGCCGAGCCCCTCGTGCGCCAGGGCCATGCCGAACGACGCCTGCTCGAACAGGCCGCGGAACCGCTCCTCGCTCGCGCGCAGGGCCTCCTCCGCCTGCAGCCGGCCGACCGCGTTGCCGATCTCGATGGCCGCGCTCTCGAGGGCGATGCGCGTCTCGTCGGGGATGGCGTCGGCGCGGTGCGACGCCACGTTCAGGCAGCCGACGACACGCTGCTCGTGGTGGAACGGCACGACGGCGACGGCGCGCAGGCCCTCGGCCGCCCGCCCGGCGAAGCGCGGCGCGGGCATCGCGTCGAAGTGGGTGTAGACGCTCCGTCCCGCCATCGCGATCCGGGCGCTCGCCGAGTCGGCGGGAAAGAGGCTGGCGTGCGCGACGAACTCGGCCGAGAGGTTCGTGTGACACTGCAGGTGGAGCCCGCCGTCGTGCGGCTCGACGAGGTAGATGCCGCCCGCGTCGGTGTCCGAGATGGCGAGCGCCGCCTCGAGCCCCGACGAGAGCGCGGTCGCGAGGTCGGGCGCGTTGCCGAGGGCGAGGCCGAGATCGCGCTGGGCCACGGTGCGCGCCTCGGCCCGCTTGCGGCCCGAGATGTCCTGCGACAGCCCGAGGACGGCGCGGATGCCGCCGTGCTCGTCGCGCACCGGCGACAGGCGCGCGTCGATCCAGCAGCGCCCCGTCGGGAAGACCTCCTCGACCTCGGTCGCGACGTACGCGCCCGTGGCCATGACGTGGCGGATCACCCCGAGGTGGCGCGCGGCGATGGCGGGCGGATAGACCGCCGCGAGCGATCTACCCATGACGTGCTCGGGCGTGTCGCCGAACATGCGGGCCGCGGCGCCGTTGACGTAGCGGATGATGCCCTCGCCGTCGACCAGGTAGACCATCTCCGGCGACGCCTCCGCCAGCAGCCGGTACTTCGCCTCGCTCTCCTCGAGAGCGTCGCGCGCGGCCAGGACCTCGGTGGCGTCGTGGAACGCCGTCAGCACGTGCGGGGCGCCGAAGAGCTCCACGGCGTCGAGGTTGCAGAAGCCCTTCAGCACCGCGCCGCTCTTGGTGCGAAGCG
>JADLAB010000689.1 GCA_020848455.1 Polyangiaceae bacterium | reverse complement strand
CGCGACCATCCACGATCCCTGCGCGTGCTCGCAGGTGGCCAACGAGGTCGAGGCCGCGGCGGTCGCCGCCGCGACGCAGGCCTACCAGGCCTGGACGGCCGCAGGCTGCGGGCCCTACGACTGCGGCACGCCGTGCACCACGATCGCGCCGAACGGCTGCCAGCCCGACGCCACCCCCGCCGGCGGACACTGCAGCGAGCTCGTGTTCTAGGTCGACGAGAAGCGCTCGGCCGTGGGCCGTGGGCTACTGGCCCAGAGAGCTCGCGGTGCTGCCGGCGCTCCGGGGTCGGCCGGCGCGACGGACCAAGAACCTTGCCGTCGGGCCAGCGATGACGCAACGCGTTGCGTCTCCGTTTACCATATGGTAGGCGTTCGCCGTCCACATGGTCGCCCAGGCTCCGACCCCGAAGCGCGCTCCGAAGGACGTGTGCTCGGCCGTGCTCGCCGCGGCGACGCGCCTCTTCGCCGCGCGCGGCTTCGACGGGACGGCGATCCAGGACGTCGCCGACGCGGTCGGCGTCTCGAAGCCCGCCGTCCTGCACCACTTCCCGTCGAAGCAGGCGCTGCGCCGCGGCGTGCTCGAGGCGATGCTGCTGCACTGGCAGCGCACGCTGCCGCGCCTGCTGCTCGCGGCGAGCGCCAGCGAGGACCGCTTCCAGGCCGTGTTCGGCGAGCTGTGGCGCTTCTTCGCCGAGGACACCGACCGCGCACGCATCGTGATGCGCGAGGTGCTCGACCGCCCCGACGAGATGCGCACCGTCCTGCGCGCCGCCGTGCGCCCGTGGCTCGACGCGGTCGCGGGCTACGTGCGCGCCGGCCAGGCGAGCGGCCGCCACCACCCCGACGTCGATGCCGACGCCTACGTGGTGCACGTGCTCGGCCTCGTCATCGCCGCGCTGGCCGGCGCCGAGGTGACGAGCGCCCTGCTCGACGGCCCGGCGCGGGCGCGCTGGGACAAGGAGCTCGCGCGGCTGGCGCGCGCGAGCCTGTTCACGGCGAGCCCGGCGACCGCGCCGCGCGCGCACACGCACGCGCGGGCGAAGACGAAGACGAAGACGAAGACGAAGGCCCGCCCCAGGGCGACGAGGTGAACGTCCGATGCCGAGCTTCCTGTCCGACAACGAGGATCTGCAGTTCTACCTGGGCGAAGGGGTCGACTGGGCCAGCCTCGCCGAGGTGACCGAGTACGGCTGGCGCACGAAGGACGGCTTCAAGGACGCCGCCGAGGCGCACGGCTTCTACCGCGAGGTGGCGGCGGCCATGGGCGAGCTCGTGGCGACCGAGCTCGCGCCGCGCGCCGCGGCCTTCGATCGCGAGGCCCCGCACCTCGTCGACGGCGAGGCGGTCGAGGGGCCCGCGATGCAGGCCGCCTTCGCGGCCCTGCGCGCCGCCGACCTCCACCGGCTGTGCCTGCCCCGCGAGCTCGGCGGGCTCAACGCGCCGCTGCTGCTCTACTTCCTCGGCGGCGAGATGATCGCGCGCGCCGACGTGTCGGCGATGACGCACTTCTCCTTCCACGGCGGCATGGCGATGGCCATGCTGGCGTACTCGATCCGCGAGGGTACGACCGAGCTCGACGCCGCGGGCGCGCGCATCGAAAAGACGCGCTTCGCCGGCCCCATCGAGGAGCTCGCGAGCGGCGCCGCGTGGGGCTGCATGGACATCACCGAGCCCGACGCCGGCAGCGACATGGGCGCCCTGCGCACGCGCGCCGAGCAAGACCCCGAGGGCCACTGGTTCCTCACGGGCCAGAAGATCTTCATCACGAGCGGCCACGGCAAGTACCACTTCGTCATCGCGCGCACCGAGGACGCGAAGGACCCGCTCGACCCCTTCGCGGGCCTCGGCGGCCTGTCGATGTTCCTCGTGAAGGCCTACGACGATCTGCCCGACGGCACGCGCCGCCGCTACGTGGCGCTCGAGCGCGTCGAGGACAAGCTCGGGCACCACGGCTCGGTGACGGCCTCGCTGCTGTTCGAGCGCGCTCCCGCGGAGCTCATCGGCAAACGGGGCGAAGGCTTCCAGTACATGCTGGTGCTGATGAACAACGCCCGGCTGGGCGTCGGCTTCGAGAGCATCGGGCTCGGCGAGGCGGCCTACCGCATGGCACGCGCCTACGCGGACGAGCGCCGCAGCATGGGCAAGCCCATCGCGCGTCACGAGATGATCGCCGACTGGCTCGACGAGATGCGCACCGACGTGCAGGCCCTGCGCGCCCTGGCGGTGACGGCGGCGTGTCACGAGGAGCTCGGCCAGAAGCTCGCCATCTTCGAGCGCTTCACGACCCTCGCCAGCGACGCCGAGCAGGCGCGCGTCGCCCGCGAGCTGCCGCGCCACCGCGCGCTCGCGCGCCGCTACACGCCGCTGCTCAAGTACCTGGCGGCCGAGAAGGCGGTCGAGATCGCCCGGCGCAACCTGCAGATCCACGGCGGCGTCGGCTACAGCCGCGACTACGGCGCCGAGAAGCTCGTGCGCGATGCCCTGGTGCTGCCGATCTACGAGGGCACGAGCCAGATCCAGGCCCTCATGGCCATGAAGGACACCCTGCTCGGCATCCTGAAGCGGCCGCAGGCCTTCGTGCAGAAGATCGCCGACGCGCGCTGGCGCAGCGTGTCGGCGCGCGATCCGCTCGACCGGCGCGTGGCGCGCGTGCAGGCGCTGTCGCTCTCGGCCCAGCAGTTCCTGCTGGCGCGCACCGCCGCGGGCAAGCTGCGCAGCATCACGGCCGAGCCCTTCCGGCGCTGGGCCCGCGCGGCGCGCGCCCCCTGGGATCCGCGGCGCGACTTCGCCTTCGCGATGCTCCACGCCGAGCGCCTCACCGGCATCCTCGCCCACGAGGCCATCGCGGAGATCCTGCTCGCGCAGGCGCAGCGCCACCCCGCGCGCCGCGAGCTCTGCCTGCGCTTCCTCGACCGCGCGGAGCTGCGGGTGAAGGCCCTCTACGAGGAGATCACGACGAGCGGCGCGCGCATCCTCGCGTCGCTCGCCCCGAACGCGGACGCCGAGGCCGCAGCGGAGTAGCGCCATGACCGTTTCCCTTCGACACGTCGTCACCCAGGCCCCCGTCATCTTCGCCCTCGGCCGTGTGGCGCTCGAGGGCCTGCGCCACCCGCGCGGCCAGGCGGGGGCGCGCCGGCCCGAGGTGCCCGGCCCGTGGATCGAGGCCGAGCTCGCGCCGCGTCCGGCCGCGCTCGTCCGCGACTACGTGCGCCACGTGGGCGGCGACCCCGGCGCCTACCGCGGCGTCGTGCCGGCGCACCTGTTCCCGCAGTGGGGCTTCCCCCTCGCGGCGCGGGCGCTCGCCGGACTGCCCTACCCGCTGGCGCGCGTGATGAACGCCGGCTGCCACATCGAGCAGTTCGGGCGCCTGCCCGCCGACGAGCCACTGCACGTGCGGGCCCGCATCGAGGCCATCGACGACGACGGCCGGCGCGCCATCATCACGCAGCGCATCGTGACCGGCACGGCGCGCACGCGCGACGTCGTGGTGGCCGATCTGCGGGCCTTCGTGCCGCTCGCCCGACCGGAGCAAGACAAGAAGGGCCCGCGCGACGGGTCGAACGGCGGCGGCACCCGGCCGCGCGCCGACAAGCCGCGCCCCACGGTCCCCACGGACGCGCGCGAGCTCGCGTTCTTCCGCGTGGGGGCGGACGCCGGCCTCGACTTCGCCAAGCTCACCGGCGACTTCAACCCCATCCACTGGGTCCCGGCCTACGCCCGTGCCTCCGGCTTCAAGAGCGTCATCCTGCACGGCTTCGCCACGCTCGCGCGCGCCATCGAGGCCCTGAACCGCGCGCGCTTCGCCGGCGACCCCTTCGAGCTGTCGACCCTCGACGCGCGCTTCACCCGCCCCCTGGTGCTGCCCGCGCGGGTCGGCGTCTACGCGAGCGCCGACGGCGGCGTGTGGGTCGGCGACGCCCCCGGCGGCGGCGCCTACCTCGAGGGGCGCTTCACCACGCGCGGCGACCGCGCCCGCTGACCACACACGGAGAACGAACATGAGCGACTTCCTGCTGGAGCTCGGCAAGAGCCCGAACGCGCGCCGCCTGGTCAAGGCCCTCGGCCTGCCGATCCCGCTGCCGCCCGTCCTCGGGCGCGACCGCAACCCCTGGAGCGCGCGCCCGCTCGCCGACCGCCGCGTCGTGGTCGGCGCGACCGACGGCGCGGAGCTCGTGGCGCCGCTCGCCGAGACGCTCGCCGCGGCGGGCGCCAACGCGTACCTCGCCATGCCCGACGCGCTTCGGGCCGCCTTCCGCGAGCCGGGCGAGAGCTTCGGCCGCCCGGCCCAGGAGCTCGCGGCGCTCGGCGACAAGGCGACCGCGGACGCGCTCGTGCTCGACGCCACGGGCATCGCGGGGGTCGCGGGCCTGCGCACCGTTTACGACTTCTTCCACCCGCTCGTGCCGCGCCTGGCGCGCTCCGGGCGCGTGCTCGTGCTCGGTCGCACGCCCGACGGCCTCGGGTCGGAGGCCGCGGCCGCGCAGGCCGCGCTCGAGGGCTTCGTACGCAGCCTGGCCAAGGAGATCGGCCGCACCGGCGCGACGGCGAACCTCGTGCTCGTCGCGCCGGGCGCCGGCGCGCGTCTCGGCCCGGTGCTGCGCTTCCTCTTGTCGAGCAAGAGCAGCTTCGTCACCGCGCAGCCGCTCCTCGTGACGGCCCGGGCGCGCGCCCTCGCCGAGCCGCCGCTCGTGCGGCCGCTCGAGAAGAAGACCGTGCTCGTGACGGGCGCCGCGCGCGGCATCGGCGAGGCGACCGCGCGGCTCTTCGCGCAGGAGGGCGCGCACGTCGTGTGCCTCGACCGGCCGGCGGACGACGGCCCGACGAGCCAGCTCGCCCGAGCGCTCGGCGGCACGCCGCTCTCGGCGGACCTCTCCGACGAGGCGGCGCCCGGCAAGATCGCCGACGCGCTGCGCGTCCTCGGAGGCGTCGACGTGGTCGTCCACAACGCGGGCATCACGCGCGACAAGACCCTCGCGCGCATGAGCGAGGCGCAGTGGGACGGCGTGCTCGGCGTGAACCTCGCGGCCGTCGTGCGCACGCACGCGGCGCTCGAGCCGCTGCTGCGCGACAACGGCCGCGTGGTGTGCCTCTCGTCCATCGCCGGCCTGGCGGGCAACGTGGGGCAGACGGCCTACGGCGCCTCCAAGGCGGGCATCGTCGGCTTCGTACGCGCCACGGCGGAGCGCCTGGCGGACCGCGGCATCACCGTGAACGCCGTCGCGCCGGGCTTCATCGAGACGCGCCTCACGGCGGCGATCCCCGTCGCCATCCGGCAGGTGGCGCGGCGGCTGGCGGCGCTCGGGCAGGGCGGGCTCCCGGAGGACGTGGGGCAGGCGCTCCTGTTCCTCGCGACCCCGGGCGCGCAGGGCATCACCGGTCGGACGCTGCGCGTGTGCGGCGGCGCCTTCGTGGGAGCGTGACGGCCATGGGGAACAACAACGGAGCACGGCGTGCGGTCGTCGTCGGGGGCGTGCGCACGCCCTTCGTCAAGGCGTTCGGCGACTTCGTGAAGCTCGACACCATCGCGCTCGGGGTGGCCGCCACGCGCGGCCTGCTGCGCGCGACCGACCTCGGCCACCGCGACGTCGAGGCCATCGTGTGGGGCGGCGTCATCCTGCCCGGCACGGCCCCCAACGTCGGGCGCGAGATCGCGCTCGATCTCGGGCTCGACCCGAGCTGCGAGGCCATGACGGTGACGCGCGCGTGCGCCTCGGGCCTGCAGGCCGTGACGCTCGCCGCCGCCGCCATCGAGCGCGGCGAGGCGGACGTCATGATCGCCGGCGGCAGCGACTCGACGAGCAACGCCGAGATCAAGCTGCCGCAGAAGGTGGTGCACGCCCTGGCGCCGCTCGCCCTCGGCAAGCCGACCCCGGCCGACTGGCTCGGGGTGCTGGGACAGCTCATGCCGCTGTCCGAGATCCTGCCCCAGCGGCCGCGGATCGCGGAGCGGTCGACCGGCGAGGTGATGGGCGAGGCCGCCGAGAAGATGGCGCGCCGCAACGAGATCGGGCGCGAGGCGCAGGACGCCTTTGCCGTCCGCTCCCACGCGCGCGCCGCGGCCGCCATCGAGGCCGGCCGCTTCGACGCCGAGCTCGTGCCGGTGGAGGCACCGGGCGGCCGCTGGGTGCACGCCGACGGGCTCGTGCGCGCCGACACCTCCGTCGCGAAGCTCGCCCGGCTGCGCCCCGTGTTCGCGAAGGACGGCACGCTCACGGCGGGCAACTCGAGCGCCCTCACGGACGGCGCCGCGGCCGTGCTGCTCATGAGCGAGGAGCGGGCGCGCGCCGCGGGCCTGCGCCCCCTGGCGCGCTTGCGGTCGTGGGCCTACGCCGGCGTGGATCCCGCCGACCAGCTCCTGCTCGGGCCGGCGCTCGCGATGCCGAGGGCACTCGATCGGGCCGGCCTGCGCCTCGCGGACGTCGACCTCGTCGACATGCACGAGGCCTTCGCCGCGCAGGTGCTCGCCATCGTGAAGCTGCTCGGGAGCCGCGCCTTCGCCCGCGCCCGGCTCGGCCGGGACGAGGCCGTGGGCGAGGTCGATCCGGCGCGACTGAACGTCCACGGCGGCTCGCTCGCCCTCGGGCACCCCTTCGGCGCCACGGGGGCGCGGATGGTGACCACGATGGCCAACGAGCTCGCGAGG
>JADLAB010000688.1 GCA_020848455.1 Polyangiaceae bacterium | reverse complement strand
CGTCCGGATCGCGCTCGCGCACCTTGCGCAGCACCTCGAGACCGCTCGCCCCGGGCATGGCGATGTCCGAGAGGACGACCTCGAAGGTGTTGTTCGCGAGCAGCGCCACCGCCTCCTCGGCGCTCCGTGCGACGCTCACCTGCGCCCCGGCACGGTCGAGCACCCGTGCCGTGGCGCGCCCGAGCGCCTCCTCGTCCTCGACCACGAGCAGGCGTGTCCCGCCGAGCATGGCCTCCCGTGCGCGATTCTCCGTCGCTGGTCCATCCATGGCTCCTCCTCTGCGGGCCGCGGCGGCCCCTCCCACCTTCCGTCCGGCGGCGCCTCTCCAGGCGCACCACAGCAGCGAGTAAACACCCCGCGGCCGCCGCCGTCGATTACACCGCATTACGCGGCCGCGACCCGGAGAGCGGGAGGCCACAGGCATCCACGCCGCGGCCTCTGCGCCTGAAGCCCGCAGCCCGCAGCCTGGAGCCACGTCGCGCTGGAGCCGAGCTTTCTCCTAGAGCGAGCAGGCCCCCGACCCGTTGCAGTTCGGTGCGAGCGCATTGTCGCACTCCGAGTCCGGGTCGGTACCGCCGTCGATGAAGTCGCAGGTGCCGTTGAGGCTCGGCGTCTTCGAGGCGAGGCACGCCTGGCAGTTGCCGCTGCACGCCGTGTCGCAGCACACGCCGTCGTTGGCCGGGCAGAACCCGCTCAGGCACTGCGCACCGGACGCGCAGCCGTCGCCGGGGCTCTTCTTCGGCACGCAGCTCTGGCTGCTGCAGAAGTGCAGGCTGTCGCAGTCCGCGTCGCTCTGGCAGGCCAGAAGACAGTCCGTGCCCGCGGAGTTGCAGGCGTAGGGCGCGCACGACGTCGGCGCGACGCTCACGCAGGTGCCGTCGCCGTCGCAGCCGAGGGCGGGCGTCGCCGCGCCGTCGGCGCACACGGCCGCCGCGCAGGGCGTGTCGGCCGCGTACAGGGTGCAGGCTGGAGCGGCGGCGTTGCCGTTGCAGCCCGTGCCGGCGACGCCGCAGCTCGCCGCCCCCTCGTCGGTGCACTCCGCGTCGGGATCGGTGCCGACCGCGATGGGGCCGCAGGTCCCGTCGGCGCCGCCCGTCTTGGCGGCGGTGCACGCCTCGCAGCCACCCGTGCAGTTGGTCGTGCAGCACACACCGTCGTCGCCCGGGCAGAAGCCGCTGGCGCACTGCTCGTGAGCGGTGCAGGCCTCGCCGACGAGCTTCTGCAGCACGCACCAGCCCTGCACGCAGTAGGTGCCGGGCGCGCCGTCGCAGTCCGCGCTCGCCTGACACGGGGCGCACACCCCGGCGCTCGGAGCGCCCCCGGCCCCGCCCGTGCCGGTGGGCTCGCAGAAGAGCGTGGTGCAGTCGAGCGCTGCCGTGCACCCGAGGCCGACGCCGCAGGGGATGCAGTCGGGCCCGCCGCAGTCGACGCCGGTCTCGCTCCCGTCGAGGCTGCCGTCGGCGCAGCTCGCGGGCACGCAGTGGTACTGGTTGCAGGTCTCTCCGCCGGTGCAGTCCTGCTCGCTCGTGCACCCGGGCACACACAGGTGCTGCTCGCAGATGTCGCCCGTGGCGCACTGCGCGTCGCTCGTGCAGGTGGACGGCCCACCTCCGGCGCCGCCCCCACCGGCGCCACCGGTCGCCGTCGACGTGGTGGTGGTGGTGGTCGCGGTCGTCGCGGTCGAGGTGAAGCCGTTGTCGTCGGAGCAGCTCGCCGCGGCTGCCGCGACACCGACCGCACAGAGGGAACCGAGGAAGAAGACGCGTGCGTTCATGTGGACACTCCCATGCAGTGCTCGGCGCACGATGTGCCGAGTCAAGCTCGGGAGCCGTCAAGCAAGACGCGGACCGGCCGAGAGAAAGCCGTGTTCCTCGCGGAAGCTCGTCCGCGCCGGCGTCGAGCTCGCCTCGCGGCGGCGCACCGTGCACGGGGGGGGGCCGCACCGTACGGTCGCACCGGACAGGGCGCGCACGTCCGAAGCGCATCCAGGCTCTAGAGCAGCTGGCAGGCGCCGCTACCGCCGCAGGCGAGCACGCACTCCTCGTCCGGATCGGCGCCCGCGGGGATGAACTGGCACTGCCCGGTGGAGCCGCCGCTCTTGCCGCCGTCGCACGAGATGCAGGCGCCGTCGCACGCGATCTCGCAGCACACGTGGTCCTGGGCCGGGCAGTGGCCGTTGTCGCACTGGTCGTCGGACGTGCACGTCACGCCGTCCGGCTTCGTCGGGGTGCACCTGCCCGTCGTCTCGCAGTACCCGTCGGGTGCGCAGTCCGCCGCCGACGCGCAGGGGCGGCAGCTCGACGTCGTCGCCTGGCAGAAGCCGCTCGCGCAGTCGGTCGCGAGCGCGCAGGCCTGCCCGTCGACGCACGGCGCGCACTCGTCGCCGCAGTCGACGCCGGTCTCACCGGGGCCGGTCACGTCGTCGTGGCAATGGGTCGCGACGCACGCCCCCGCCTCGCACGTCTCGCTGCCGGTGCAGTCGGAGGTGTCGACGCACGCGACGCACGCGCCGGCGCCGTCGCACACGAGGCCCGCGCCGCAGCTCGTGCGTGCCGGGGCGGGAGCGAGCACGCAGGCGTGATCCGCACAGGCACGACTCAGGCAGACCGTGGCGCCCTTCGGGCACTGCTCGTCCGTCTGGCACGCGTCCGCGATGGTCACATCGGGGAAGGTGCACGCCGGCCCTGCGACGGCCGCGAGCGCCGCGAGGACGACCGCGGCGCGCCGCGCTGCCGCCGTGCGCCCGTGCTCCCGCCGAGGCCTCGCGCCGCTCGCCATGGTCAGAACCCCACCCGGACGCGGACACCCGCGCCGCCCGGCCCGAGCGTCAGCGCCGCGCTCGCGCTCGGCTCGGGCTCGCCGGTCGGCAGGACCAAGAGGATCACACCCACCGCCGCGGCGGCAGCGCCGACCCCGAGCAAGGCGTTGATCGCCGTCGAGGCGGTGCGGCCGCGACTCACGTCGTCCTCCACGCTCGAGGAGCACGTCGCGGTGCGGTAGGCGGGGCAGGTCGCTTCGAGCGAGCCGAGCGCCCCTTGGCGCACCGCGAGGGCTCCGAGCGCGCCGCCACCGGCGAGGCCCGCGAGCGAAAGCGCCACGATGCCCCCCACCTGCGTCGCGGCGAGGCCGCCCTCGGGCGGCGGTGGAGTGTGGCGTGCCTCCGTGGGCCCGTCCGTCGCCATCGGCAGCTCGATGCGCACGCGCTCGCGCGCCCCCGGGCCGAGCTCGACCGAGCGCGTGACGCCCGTGGCGGCGCCGTAGGCCGCGGTGACGACCAGCGTCCCGAGATCGCGCTCGAGCTCGGTGCCGAGGAGCTTCGGGTTGAGCGGCTGGCCGTCGAGCGTGACCGTCAGCCGGTCGAGCGCGGGGATCGCCGCGGGCTGCCCCCGCTCGTCGACCCCGGCGAGCTCGATCGTGACGCGCGCGACCTCGTCTTCGAGGCGCCGGTACGCCGCCTCGGCCTGCTCGGCCCAGCCCGCGTAGCTCGGGTTGCTCGACTTGAGGACGGCGCGGCGCAGATCCCAGTAGTCGCGTCGGGCGGAGGCGTAGCGCCCGAGCTCGGCCTCGCACTCGGCGGCGTTGCGCAGGGCACCGAGGCCCTCGGGCCACGCTTCGAGCGCGAGTCGAAAGCGCGGGATCGCCTCGTCGCAGTGGCCGTCCGCGCGGAGCTTGCGTCCCTCCGCGAAGAACGTCTTGCCGTCGGCGTCGCCGGCGAGCGCCTGCCCCTCGGCCGCGAGCGCCACGGCGAGCGCGCCGAGCGCTGCGGCGAGACCACGCGCGTCGGATCGCCTACTGCTCTTCGCTCGGGTCATAGGGCTTGGGCGGCTGGATCGCTGCGCTCGCGGGACTGGCGGCGGGCGCGCTCGGAGCAGGCGGCGAGCCAGCCGTGCCGACGGCCGGCGTCGACGGCGCGCCGGGCGTCGCGGCGAGCGCGGGGCGTGCGCCGACCGGCGTGCCCGGCGCCGCACGGCCGCCGAGCGCAGGGGTCGACGGGGGCGGCGCCGGAGCGGCGGACGCGGGAGGGCCGACGGATGCGGGAGGCCGTGGCTCGTCCGGCGCGCTCGCGGCCGGCGCGGAGCTCGCCGGCGCCGAGCCCTGCTCGCCCGGATCGGCCGTGCCGGCACCGGCGCGCCCCGACGGCAGGCTCGCCCCGACGACGACCGCCGTCCCCGCGAGCGCGCCGAGCACGAGCGCTGCCCCGAGCGCGCGCCGCGAGCGCCGCGGGGCGGCGAGCGCCCCACGAAACGCGCGCGCGAGCTCGCCCGCCGAGGCGAAGCGCTCCGCCGCGCGCTTGTGGAGCGCGCGACCGAGCCACGCATCGAGCGCCCGCGGCAGCTCGGGTCGCGCGACGGAGAGCGGCAGGGGCGGCGCACCGCAGATCGCCACGAGCATGGCAGCCCCCGCGCCCTCGCTCGGCCGCGCCCCGGAGCGCTCCGGCGCACCGTCGAACGGCAGCCGTCCGGTCCGCGCCTCGTAGGCGAGCGCGCCGAGCGACCAGACGTCGCTCGCGGGCCCGACGTCCCCGCCGAGGATCTGCTCGGGGCTCATGTACGCCGGCGAGCCGACGAGCGCGCCCGCGGCGGTGTCGCGCGGCCGGTCGAGCGCGAGGCGCGAGCCGACGGCCTTGGCCACGCCGAAGTCGGTGAGCCGGGCGCGCGCTCGCGCGGCGTCACCGGGCTCGGCCCGCGGCAAGAGCACGTTCGCCGGCTTGAGGTCGCGGTGCACGATGCCCGCGCCATGGGCCGCGTCGAGCGCCTCGCCGAGGTCGTCGAGGAGATCGGCCACGTCGGCGGGCGCGAGCACCCCGTCCTCGGCCAAGGCGTCCGCGACGGAGCGCCCCACGACGAGGTCCATCACCGCGAAGGGCAGCGCCCGATGCAGGCCGAGATCGCGCACCGCGACGACGAGCCCCGTGCGCGTCGCGAGCTGCGCGGAGATCTGCACCTCGAAGCGAAAGCGCTCGAAGAGGGCGTCGCGCTCCGCGGCAGTCGCGGAGCCGCGGGGGAACTTGAGCGCGACGGCCGTCCCGAGATCCTCGTGGCGCGCGCGCCACACCTCGCCCATGCCGCCGCCCCCGAGCCGGCGCTCGAGGCGGTACCTGCCGCCGACGAGCTCCCCCGCACCGAGCGGGTGGCCGTCCGGCTCCGGCGCGTCGCTCGGCGCGGCGAACGTGGCGAGAAGTGGATCCGGCACCTCGGTCCGACTCTAGCAGATGCGGCGGGGCCGGCGCCCGGGGGCACCGTGCGTGCGCCCCCGGGCCGGGCGCGTTTCGTGGCATCCTTGACGCGATGCAGCGAACGACGGCCGATGGTCCGAGCTCCGGCCCGGGCACCGCGCGCGCCCGCCACCCGGTCCTCTTCTTCGTCCACGGGCCGGACGGGGCGGTCGCGCGGCCACGCGAGCTCGCCCTGCCGCCGGGGCGCACCGTGGTCGGCCGAGACGCGAGCGCCGCGGTGCGGCTCGACGATCCGCGCGTGTCACGCGCCCACGCGGTCCTCGAGCGCACGGCTGCGCCCGCCTCCGTCGTGCTCTGCGACGAGGGCAGTCGGCACGGCAGCTTCGTCAACGGCGCGGGCGTCGCCGCGTGCCCGCTCGCGGACGGCGACGTGCTCCGCTTCGGCGACTCGCACCTCGTCTTCCGGCTGGTCCCCGACCCGTGCCCCGACGCCCCGATCCCGAGCCTCGTCGGCGTGTCGCCCGCGATGCGTGAGCTGCGCGCCACGCTGGCACGCCTCGGCCCGCACCGGGCGACCGTGCTGCTCTCGGGCCCCAGCGGGACCGGCAAGGAGCTCGCCGCGCGGGCCCTGCACGACGCGAGCGGGCGCCCGGGCCCGTTCGTCGCCGTGAACGCGGCGGCTCTGCCGGCCGAGCTGTTCGAGAGCCAGCTGTTCGGGCACGCGCCCGGAGCCTTCACCGGCGCGCGCGGCGCTCAGCCGGGGTTCTTCCGGGCGGCCGACCGCGGCACCCTGTTCCTCGACGAGGTCGGCGAGCTCGGCCTCGCGCTGCAGCCGAAGCTGTTGCGTGCGCTCGAGGAGGGTGCGGTGACGCCGGTCGGCGAGATCGAGCCGGTGGCCTGCGACGTGCGGTTCGTCGCGGCGACGAACCGCGACCTCGCGAGCGCCGTCGCGGCCGGCGCCTTCCGCGGCGACCTTTACGCGCGCCTCGCCGAGCTCGTGGTGGCGCTACCGCCGCTCGCCCGGCGGCGCGAGGACGTGCTCTTGCTGCTCGGCAGCGGCGCGCGCCACGAGCCGCTGCCGCCCCTCGCGCCCGAGCTCGTGGCGGCGCTGCTCGCCCACGACTGGCCCTTCAACGTGCGCGAGCTCCTCGCCGTGGGTCAGGAGCTCCGCATCCGCGGCGCGGGCGCCGCTCGGCTCGAGCTCGAGCTCGTGCGTCACCGGCTCCCGGGCCCCGCGGCCGCAGCGACGGACGCGAGCGCCGCCCCGCCGGGAGCCCCCGAGCCCGAGCCCGGCATGCGCGCCGCGGCACCCAGCCGCGACGAGCTCGTCGAGCTGCTCCGCACCGCGAACGGCAACGTCGGAGCCGTCGCGCGCGCCACCGGCCGCTCGCGCATGCAGGTGTACCGCTGGATCGAGGCCCACGGTCTCGATCTCGAGCGCTTTCGCAAGGAGTGACGCCTGAAGGAACGCACCGCCGGATCACCTCGCGGAGCACCGGTCGGCTGAACTAACCTTGGCCCGTGGACCCTCACATGAAGGACCCGAGCCCGGCGCCACGGCGCGCAGATCCAGGGGCCGAGCCTCACGAAGCCCCGGACGACGAGCGTGCCGAGGCGCGGGCGCTGCGCGCCTTCCTCGCGGCGATGGAGCTGCGCGAGCTGCCGCGGCCGCCGGCGCCCGAGCCCGTCGTTCCGTTCGAGGCTCTGCCGCCGATCGCACCGGGTGTCGAGCGCGCCATCGCGGCCGCCGCGCTCGCGGCCAACGACCGCTACCTCGAGACGTTCCTCGAGCCGAGCTCGTTCTGCCCATTCTCGCGCGGGGGAAGGAGCCGCGGGCTGACGCAGCGCTACGTCCACTACGCCGCGACGACCGAGCTCGAGCCCCTGTACGAGCGCATGCTCGAGGCCGCGCGCGAGCCGGGCAAGGCCGTCGTCCAGGTGATCCTGCCGCTCGTCGAAGTCGCCCCGGACGCCTGGTGCCGCTTCTGTCACGCGCTCACCGCGGCCGGCAACGACAGGCTGCGCGACCGGCTCGGGTGCGAGGCGGAGGTGTTCGCGGTGGCGCCGCTGCATCCGGAGCTGCCGTACTCGACCGTGAACCCCCACGCGCTCATACCGCTCTTTCGCCGCACCCCGGATCCCACCATTCAGTGGGTGCGCCTGGATGCGCTCGACGCGCTCTACCGCGGCCGCTCGGCCGACACCGTGTTCGTCGATCCCGGCAACGTCGCCGCCTTTCTCGCGACGCCGCGGCGCACGCCGCTCTACGACCAGATCGCCGAGACCAACATGCGCATGGCGGCGCGACTCGGCCTTCCCGAGGTCGAGCGGGCCCTGCGGGACATGGCGCGTGCGGCCCGCGAGAGCTATGCGCGCATTCTCTTGAGCGACGAGCCGCCGGAGGTCGCGGGCGGGGGCTGCCCGCGACGGCACCAGCACGCGCCCGTCACCGACGCCTCGCCGCCGCGGCCGGCGCTCTTCGAACGCGACGGCAAGTGGGCGCTCTTGCGAGCGGACGAGCTCGCGCCCGGCGGGCGCGTGCGCGTCCTGGCCCAGGCCGTCGAGGTGGTCGCGGTCCGGAGCGGCGGCGAAGGCGGCGACCTGCACGTGCTCCACGGGCGCTGTCCGCATCGGCATGCGCCGCTCAGCGACGCGGTCGTCCCGGGGGACCACCTCGTGTGCCCGCATCACGGCTGGGACTTCGACCTCGCCACCGGGCGCAGCACCGGGGTGCCCGGCGCGTCCGTGGCCCGGTTCGGCTCGTGGGTCGACGAGGGCCTGCTCTGGGTCGAGGGCGCGGAGCTCGGTGCGTGGAGTGAGCGCGAAGCCCTGGGCTTTCGGGACGACGACGACGTGCTGTAGGAAGCTATTAGCCATTAGCCAGTCGCTACTAGGGCGGAGCGGCTCCGCGGCTTCGGCCCGTCGCGCGCACCACGGGCGTTCGGGTGGTTTGGTCGAGCACTCCGGTCGTCCGCCCCGCCCCGAGCCCGCTGTAATGTCCTGTAATGGACATGCCGGCGCGGATATGTCGGGGCGCCTCTCGCGACGGGCGTTGCGCGCCAAATCTCTGGCGAGGCCGAGCGACCGTCTGGTAGCTTCCTCCGGCGCTGACGGCGCAGATGCAGACAGGGAAGGAGACAGGAGATGCCGATCGACATTGCAGGGATGGCTGCCGAGGCACGCGCGGAGTACATCGCGGTGGGGGCTCGCTACGGGTCGGAGGACACGCTGGCCCAGGCGGACGCGACGCTGCAGGCGCTCGCGGTTCACGGCTGGGCTCTCGTGCCGCACGGCTTTGCGGCGGAGGACGCCACGGAGCTCGCGGACGCGAGGCAGGGGCTTCTCGACGGGGGCGTGGAGCGCGCGGGCGCGACGGCTGCCAAGAGCGGGCAGCGCGCCGGCTATCGCAAGGTGCAGCTCACCGGCAAGGACGTGCGGGCGACGGCTCGCGGTGTGCTCCTCGGCACGCGCGGGGTGCTCGTGAAGCGTCCTGCTGCCGATGCCCGGGCGGCCGTCGCGGGAATCGACGTGGCGCTCGGCCAGACGGCGAGCGCGGGCGCGAGCCCGACCAAGCTCGTCGAACAGCTCACCCTGCTGCGGACGACGCTCGCGGAGCCGGTCACGAAGGCGGCTGCGGAGGTGCGTGGCGGCGCTGCGGCGGTCGCGGCGCTCGACGCGGTCATCCAGGCGCTCTCGACGACCACCCGGCCGGCGAAGCGGGGGACGCCGGAGCAGACGGAGCTGCTCAACATCTACGACGGGATCGTCGTCGAGAAGGCGCGTCTCGCCCGCCAGGCCGCCCGTGCAGCGGCGCGCAAGAGCGGGACCCCGGCGCTCGCCGCGGCGTTCTCCCTCGAGGCCCTGGCGGGCGGGCGGACCGCGGCGCCACCGGCAGCGCCCCCCGCCGGACCTCCCCCTCCGGCGCCGCCCGCGAGCTGGCGCCGACCGGCGGTCGGCCAAGTACGCGAGTCCACGTGCGGCGCCCGCCGGCGCCGCCCGTGTCTGACGCGGGGCGGCAAGTGGCCAAGTGGCCGAATGTACGGGCACCCGCGGTTCGATCGGACGCACCCTCGGTTCGATGGGGCGCACCCGCAGTTCGATCGGGCGCACCCGCGGTTCGATCGGGCGCACCCGCGGTTCGATCGGGCGCACCCGCGGTTCGATCGGACGCACCCGCGGTTCGATCGGACGCACCCGCGGTTCGATCGGACGCGCCCGCGGTTCGATCGGACGCACCCGCGGTTCGATCGGACGCGCCCGCGATTCGATCGGACGCGCCCGCGATTCGATCGGACGCGCCCGCAGCTCGATCGAACGCGCCCACCGACCGCTCGAACGCTCACCCTG